>DASVWH010000176.1:0-18400 GCA_036389715.1 Pyrinomonadaceae bacterium
TCGAGAACAGGCACGCGCCCTTTACCCCTGCGCGGCGCGCCCTGCCGATGATGAACCTCGCGCTGATCTCTTCGGCGGGCGCGTACATTGACGGGACGGAGCCTTTCGACGTAGAGGCGTTGGGCGGCGACGTGAGCTTTCGGGAGATACCGAAAGAGGTCGAGGCAGAAGACATGCTCTATGCCGCGCGCGGCTATGACCCGAAGTTCGTCAGGCAGGACATGAACTCGCAAGTGCCCGTCGAGCGCCTCGCCGAGTTTGAAAGCAACGGTATCATCGGCCAGTTGAATCCCGTCTGGTGGAGCTTCTGCGGCTTCATCCCGGACGCCGCCGCGCTCGTCGCAGACTTGATCCCGAAATTGGTCGAGCGGCTGAATCGTTACGAGGTTCAGGCGGCGCTGCTCATCCCGGCCTCGCGCCTCTGTCATCAATCAATCGCGCTCGTCGCACGCGGGCTCGAACAGGCAAACATTCCGACGATGATGCTCGGGATCGAACGCGATGTGCTGGAGATGACGAGGCCGCCGCGCGCCGCCTATTACCGGGGCGAGCCGGGCAGCATCTCGGGCAAGCCAGCGTGGCCGGAGTACCAGCGCAGGCTCCTGGACGAGGCGCTGCGGCTGCTCGAACCGATGGACCAGCCGACTGTCCGCAAGCTCGTCGTCGAGCTGGAAACGCAGGTCGAGAAGGACAGGGGAGAGAAATGAGCGGCCTGACGTTGCAAGGGCGCCTTGACGCTGCGTGCGGCGAGATGAGCTGACGGCCGCCGGTCCGGCCTTATCTTCAGAGGCGGCGCATCAGTTTGCCGCCGCGGTCTTACCGCCGCTGCGCATCTCGGCCGCGACCCGCGCGATTGTTTTGGAAATCTGGTCGAAGTCGAAGGGCTTGCCGATGATGCCGTTGAAGAGTTCCCTCGACCCGGCCGGGATGAGAGCGCCCGTGCCATAGCCCGTCACGAGGATGATGTTGGTCGCGGGCCAGCGGCGGCGAATCTCACGCGCTACTTCCGAGCCGTCCATCTCCGGCATCGCCAGGTCCGTAAAGACGAGGTCGAAACTCTCTCTCGCCATCGCGGCCAGGGCCTCGTGGCCGCCGCCGACCGCCGTCGCCCTGTGCCCTAGCGCCGCCAGCATCTCTGCCAGCGTCTCGCGCACCAGCGGCTCGTCGTCAATCACCAGCACGGAGAACGGCGACTCTTCAATCTCTTCCGTCTCTTTGCTCGCGGGGACGACCGATTCGTCCGCCGCGGGCAGGTCTATCTCAAACGTCGTGCCGCGCGCGACCTCCGATTCGACGTTGATCTGTCCTTCGTGACGCTCGATGATGCCGTAGCTGACGGCTAACCCGAGCCCCGTGCCCTGCGCTCCCTTCGTCGTGTAGAAGGGCTCGAAGATTCTCTCGCGCACATCTTCAGGCATGCCCGTGCCCGTATCGCTGAAGCGCAGGCGCAGGCGGTCCGCTTTGCGCTGGCAGGTGATGGAGAGCCGTCCGCCCTGCGGCATGGCGTCGACCGCGTTGACGATCAGGTTGACGAAGACCTCGCGCAGCTCCGATGCGTTGCCCGAAAGATAGAACGGGCAATCGAACTGTAGCTCCACCTCGTAGTACAGCCCGCGCAGCCGCGCCTCGTTCTCCCAGCGCGTGCGCGTAATCTCGATGGCGTCCCGCAGCAGGTCGCCCGCGTTGAGCAGCTCGAACTCTTTGACAGGAGATTGACGGGCGAAAGTCTGGATACGGCGGACGGTGGCGGCGGCGTCTTCGGCGGCCGTCTGAATGACATCCAGGTTCTGCCGGACGGTGCGGTCTTCGATGTGGCGGCGCATCAGCTGCGTGCGCCCGATGATGGCCGTCAGCGCGTTGTTGAAGTCGTGCGCCACGCCGGACGCGAGCTGGCCCAGAGCACGCAGCTTATCGGCCTGGGCGGCGCGCTGGCGCTCCTGCTTCTGTTCCGTGATGTCGCGCCCGATGCCGAGCACCCCGGTCGTGCGCCCGTCAACGACGAGCGGCGCGCTATCGAAGAGCGCATGGCGGATGTTGCCGCCGCGCCCGATAAAGCGCACCTCGTAGACCTGCGGCCTGCCTTCGAGCGTGCGCGTGAATCCCTCTCTGGCCGTCTCGTGATCCGCCTCGTGAATTATGTTGAGAAAAGACTGGCCGATGAGGTCTTCGGCCATGAAGCCGGTCGCCGCCAGGGTGGCGCTGTTGCACCACTGGAAGCGCCCCTGCGTGTCAACGGCGTAGATGGATTCGCGCGCGCTCTCCAGGATATTGGTCAGGAGCGATTGATGCTCGCGCGCCTCGGCCTCGATCTTTCTCAGCTCGGAGAGGTCGCGCGCCGTGCAGACGGCGCCGATGGTCCTGCTGCCGTTCTCCATCACGGGCTCGGCCGTCACGAGCAGCGGGCGATTGAAGCGCTCGGGCGCAATCTCGACCGTCACGCTTCTGCTCTCGGCAATGGTCTTTTCGACGATGCAGGTCTTGTCTCCGCTGGTGCGCAGGATGTCGCAGCAGTGACGGCCGAGCAGAAAGTGCGGCAGCGTGTCTTCCATCGCAGCCCCGGCGCGATTGACGCGAATCAACTGGCCGTCGTTGTCGAAGATGAAGATGCCGTCGGACATCGCGTTGAAGGTCGTCTCCCATTCGTTCTTGGCGCGCCCGGTCATCTCGAACAGCTCGGCCTGGGCGATGCCGGTGGCGAGCTGCGCGGCGACGGCTTCGACCAGCGCGATGTCGTCCTCGGTCCAGCGCCGCACACGGTCCGTCTGGTGAATGCAGAGCACGCCGCGAAAGCGCCCGTTGACGACCAGCGGGCAGTCTATCTGTGAGCGCAGGTGGACGCGCGCCGCGTAAGCGCGCACCTGTGCGTTGAACTCCGGCGAGTCCTGCGCGTAGCCGAGCGCGTCGTTAATCACAATCGGCTCGCTGGCGCGCAGCAGGCGATGCCCGACTGCATCGTCAAAGCTGACCTCGATGTGCTTGATGCTCGAAGAGTGCGGCGCGACGTACTCATACTCGGCGCGGGTGCGCATGTGCGACGGGTCGTAGAGATAGAGATGAACGCGGGAGGCTTCGAGCGCACGTCCAAGCTCGCGCGTCGCCGTGCTAATCACCTCCGGCAGGCTTAGAGAGGCACGGATGGCGAGGCTCAAACGATTAATCAGGGCTTCGCGCGCAGAGGTCGCTTCGGCCTTCTGGTAAAGCTCCGCCTGGCGGATGGCGATGCCGGTTTGATCTGCGACGGCGCGTGCCAGCGCGATGTCGGTCTCCTGCCAGCGCCGCACGCCGCGCGTCGTCGAGAGCGCGAAGATGCCCGGCATCTCTCCGCCGACTTTGATCGCCACGCACATGATTGAGCGGACGCCCCCGGCACGCAGGAACTCATTGTAGAGGTGAATCCGGTCGTCGTTGACCACGTCGTCGAAGGCCAGCGCGCCGTGCAGCTTGATGCCTTCGATTAAATCCCTGAGCCTCGAAAGCTCAAAGTCGCGCTCCGCCGGACGCACTCCCGGCGAGTGATACTCGGCCAGCATGCGGACGCGGCCCGCCTGTTCGTCCTTCATAAACAGCGCGCAGCGATCAACCGACAGATATGAGCCCAGCTCCTGAACGGCGGCGCTGAAGACTTCGGCCGGGTTGAGCGAGCGGCGGACGGCGCGCGAGATGCGGTTGATGACGGCTTCACGCTCGGCCTGCTGCTCGATCCTCTCCTCGGCACGCTTGCGCTCCGTGATGTCCGTGATGAAGCCTTCAAGCGCGAGCAGTTCTCCCTCCGGCGAAAGGACGCCGCGACCGTTCTCCCAGACCCAACGCTCGTCTCCCGTCGCCGTCCGAATTCTGTAGACGAGCTGGAACGGCCTGTTCTCCTTCAAGGCCACCTGCACGTCATCCCAGACCCTCTCGCGTTCATCAGGATGAATCAGCTCGGCGTAGGAAAGATGGCCGCCGGTCAAGCGTTCGCTCGGATAGCCGGTCAGCTCAAGCGCGCCTTCGCTGGCAAACTCCATCGTCCAATCGGGATCGTTGCGGCAGCGATAGGCCATGCCCGGCAGGTTGCTCATCAGGGTCGAGAGCATGCGCTGGCTCTCGCGCAGCGCTTCCTCGGCCCGCCTGCGCTCCGTGATGTCGCGGACCACTCCGCGCACGCCCGTCGGCTTGCCCTGACCATCGCGAACGAGCGTCACAGCGCCTTCCAGGTAATGCTCGGTGCCCTGCGCATCCGTCAGCGAATAGACCGAGCGCGAGGGAGTCGCGTCCGCGCCCTCTTCCATCTCCGTGAGGTCTTCGGCGGCGGCATCTTCGCCGAACAGCGCGCTCATGGAGAGACCGACCAGCTCGGAAACGGGGCGACCGAAAAAGCGCGCGCCCGCCGCGTTGATGCTCATGATAACGCCCTGCATGTCGCGCGTGTAGATGATGTCCGGGGCCTGCTCGACCGTCTCGCGGTAATGGCGCTCGACGCGGTGTCGCTCGGTCAGCCGCGCGACCTTGACGAGCAGCTCCTGCTTGCGAAACGGCATTTCCAGATAGTCGTCCGCGCCCGCCGTCAGCCCGTGCACGCTGTCGCGCTCGCCCCTGCGGACGGCGCTGGCAAGCAGCACCGGGACATAAGCCGTGCGCTGGTCCTGCTTGAGACGGCGACAAAATTCGAGGCCGTCCATCTCGGGCATGACCACGTCGCTGATGACGATGTCGGGCTCCAGCGTGACGGCCAATTCCAGCGCGCGCCGCCCGTTGCTGGCCGTAATTACCCGGTAGCCTTCATGCTCCAGGAGCATGCCGAGCAGTTCCAGCACCTGCGGCTCGTCATTGACGGCCAGGACAGTGGGGCGGTTCGACGCTGTCTTCATCTTTGTCACGGGCACTCATCCGCTGAGTTGATTGACAAACCGAGTGGCTCACATTCAGGGCTTTTTAGTTAACAAAGAATACGGGAGTCGGCTCGCGGGACACGCTGAAAATCAGACCGAATAAAGCCCGGGCGCGCGGGCGTGCCGCTTGAATAGTGAGGGTTCCGTTCAGATTACTGTTGCCATTCGCATCCGCCGCTCGAAAACGAGGAGTGGGCGACAGACTAAGCGAAGTATAGCAAAAGCAGGGATGAAGGCGGAAGGCAGAAGGCGCAAGATGAGCGCAGCAGCCCGGAAAGATAACGGGAAAGGAAAAGCGTGCCGGTCCAGGGTTTGAACCGGCACGCCTTCATGCTTTGCGGGCGCAGTCGCCGCCGAAGACGGCTATGAGTAGCTGCCCCTGCCGCCCGCTACCTGTTGGAAGCCGAGCCGCTCCTGGCAAAGTAGCCCTGGCGATAGGTCAGCCGCAGGTTCTGCTTGCGCAGCTCTGGATTGACGACCTCTATCTGGACGCGGCGAAATGTGCCGTCTTTGCTCCGGTTGGTCGGAGAATAGGCGACCAGGTATTGCGAGCGCAGCTCCTGCTGAATCTGTGCAAAGGCGGCGCGCAGGTCCGCTTCGTCCTGCGGGAAGAAGGCACGCCCGCCGGTCCGTTCCGAAATCTTGCGCAGCGAGCCCTGGTCCACGCCGCCGTAAAATTCGTCCCCGATGCCGATGCTGTAGATGACTGCGTCGGCCTTGACGGCACGCTCGATGGCCTGGTCCATCTTCTTGCGGCTGCTCGAATCCACGCCGTCGGTCAGGAGGATGATGGCGCGACGTGTTTTGTCGGAGGTCTGCGTCAGCACTTCGTCGGATGTCACCCAGATGGCGTCCCAGATGGCGGTCGAGCCTGCGTTAGTCTGATTCGTGCCGGAGATGGGCGGAGTCCCGACCACCACGCCTCCGCCGATATAGCCCGAAGGTGCGACGAACTCGACGCGGTCGAGCGCGCTACGGACGCGGGAAACGCTGCCCGTCAAACCCTGTTCGAGCGTCGCATCGCCCGTGAAGGAGACGACGGCCGCCTCGTCCTTGTCCGGGCGCAGGACCGTGTCTATGAAGGAGCTGGCGGCGGCCTTCTCGGTCGGCAGCGTTCTCGCCTCGGAGATGCTGGTATCAATCAGGATGGCGAGCGAGAGCGGCAGGTCTGTCTGGCGCGAGAAGGTGAAAATCTCCTGCGGCTGGCCGTCTTCCGTCACCCTGATGTCTTCCTGCCGGAGCGTCGTGACGAAGCGCTTCTGCTTATCGGAGGCCGTGAAAAGGATATTGGTCAGGTCGGTCGAGACGCGCAGGACCTCGTCATCCTGAAGCGTCACGTCGTCTTTGGATGGGGGCTGCGGGGTCGCCTGCGGCGCGGCCGTTCCGGGTTGTTGCGTGCCCTGCTCGGTGCTGCGGCGCGGGCGGCTGGTGCTCCGCGTTTCAGAGCCTTGCTGCTGTTGCTGCGCCCTGGCACGCGTCATGGGCCAGCCGCCCGCAAGCAGCGCGACCGACAGCGCGAGGACCAGAGCGAATGTCACATTCCTTTGATAAAACATCAATTCTCCCGTTAACGCGGTCAAGTCTGGAGTGCTTGAAAGCGGGCTCTCACTTGACCATTTACTCTTTGTTCTTTTATCTCACGCTGTCGGAGAGGGCCGTGTACCCGGCCCTGGTCTTGACCTTCAAGCCCTTGCGATCACCGGCCAGCTTGACTTCGATGCGACGGCGGCTGCCGTCGTAACGGTCATTCGTCGGCTTATAGGTCAGGATGTACTGCGAGCGCAACTCCTTTGAAATCCTGGTGAAAGCGCGCTCAAGCTCAAGCATGTCGCCGGTGAAAAAGGCCGAGCCGCCCGTCTCCTCGCAGAGCTTTTGCAGGTCGCGGTCGGCCTGGTTGGAGACCGTCCCGGCCTCTACGCCCGGCACGGACCCGGCGAATCCGGCCTTGGTCGAGATGGCGAAGATGGTCGTCTCCGTGCGCTGCGCGATGTCTATCGCGTCGCGCAGGGTCGCGCGGCTGTAGTTGTTGTCGTCGCCGTCCGTAATCACGACGATCACGCGGCGGCCCGGCACGCTGCGCAGCTTTTCGTCGCAGAACTGCCAGACCGCATCGTAAAAGAGCGTGCGATTGCCGGGCTTCTTGACGTTGTCAACGGCGCGGTCGAGCAGGTCCAGCTTGTCCGTGAAATCCTGGTGCAGCTTAATCTGGTCGTCGAAGGTGACGAAGGCCACGCGGTCTTTGCGCAGGCGCGTGACTACTGTGTAGATGAAATTCTTGGCCGACTCCTGCTCGAACTTGAGCTTGCCCGCGACCGAGGGCGACGTGTCCATCAGCACCCCGACGTAGACGGGCGGGCTGTCCTTCTCATCCGTGAAGCCCCTGACCTCCTGCAACTGCTTGTCTTCGTAAATCAGGAAATCACTCTTGGCGAGGCCCGAAACCGGCTGCTTCTTGTTATCGAGCACCGTCACGGGCAGCCGCACCTCGCGGATGGTCACGACCTCCCGGTCTCCCTGCTCGCCGGGGGCGGGCGTCGGCGTCGGAGCGGGTCGCGGCGCAGGGTTTTGCTGCGAGCGCACGGGGGATTGCAAGAGCGCCAGCCCGCCGAGCGCGAGCAGCGCGACCAACAGCAAACGATAGGTAACAGGTCTCATGATTTTAATGAAATTTAAAAGTAAAATAGAGAGCTTATCCTTCTGAGCCCTCGCGGTTTTGATGCCGGGGCGGCGATGGCCAGTTGCCCTTTCGCGGGATTGAAGGGCCTCATAATATAGTAATCCGCGACGAAAACGCAGCCGCAGGCGCGCGTGCGGCCCTGATTCAACGGGCAGCGCGTGCACTTAACTTAAGCCCGCGGGCCCGTTGGAAGGGAATCCAGCTCCATATTTTCGAGGAGTTCTGAAAGCTCGGGGGGAAGCTGTGCGGTGAATCGCAGCCGCTCGCCCGTGCGCGGGTGACGAAAGCCGAGCTGCTCGGCGTGCAGAAACTGGCGACCCAGGGCATTGATGCGCGCGCGCAGGCGAACGTCCATCACGGTCTTATCGCGCCCGTCGCCGTAGAGCGCGTCGCCGACGACAGGGTGCTTGAGCCACTGTAGATGCACCCTGATCTGGTGAGTGCGCCCCGTCTTAATCTCTACGTCGAGCAGCGTGAACCGCTCATAGCGCCGCCGGACGCGGTAAACCGAGAGCGAGGGGCGACCGCCGCGCACGACGGCCATCCGAATGCGGTTGCGCGGGTCGCGCGCGATGGGTTGGTCTATCTGCCCGCTCTCGGCGGCGACGCGCCCGTGAACGAGCGCGACGTAGGATTTGAAGACCTCGCGCTCTCTGAACTGGTCGGTCAAATTCTCGTGCGCGGCCTCCGTTTTGGCGACCATGATGAGGCCGGAGGTGTCCCGGTCCAGGCGATGCACGATGCCCGGGCGGGCCTGCCCGCCGCGCACTGCGAGCTGCCGGAAATGGTAGGCGAGCGCGTTGGCCAGCGTCCCGGAAGGGAACCCGGCCGCCGGATGAACGACGAGCCCGGCGGGCTTGTTGACGACGACCAGCTCCTCGTCCTCGTAGATAACCTCGATGGGAATATTCTCGGGCGCGAATTCCGAAGGGCGTGAGGAGATGAGTTCGACTTCTATCTCATCACCCGCGCGCAGCTTGTAAGAGGATTTTGCGGTCTGCGCATTGACGAGCACTTCGCCGTCCTCGATCAAACGCTGAATCCGCGAGCGGCTCCAATCGGGAATGCGCGCCGAGAGGTAAGCATCCAGACGCGCGCCCGCGTCTTCCGCCCGGACCTGGAGCGTGAGAGTCGAAGCCTCCCGTTCTAACGCTTCGGGCTGCATGGGTTGGCGCTCCTTGCTGCTTATGCGCGGGCCGCGCCCGTCGCCGGGGCCACCTGACCGGGCTCATCCGTTCCTGCGCGCCGCCAGCGGAGGATGAGAATGACTAGACCTGTAATGCCGACTAGAAGGCTGATGAGCTGCGAGGTCGAGAGATGCGTCAGCGTCGTGAGCCCGGCGATGTCGCCGCGCGGGTCGTCGCGGAAGAACTCTATCGTAAAGCGCGCCGCGCCGTAGAGCACTGCGTAGAAGAGTATGACCTGTCCGCTGAAACGCTTGCGGCGGTGCAGCCGGAGCAGGAAAAAGAAGATCAGGAGCGCGGCGAATGATTCGTAAAGCTGCGTCGGATGAAGGTCCGCGTCAATGGGCACGCCCGTAATGCTGTTGCCCAGTTGCGTAAAGCGCATGCCCCAGGGCAGAGTAGTCGGCTTGCCCCAGCAGCAACCGGCGGCGAAGCAGCCCTGACGCCCGATGGCCTGTCCGAGCGCAATGCCCGGCGCGAAGGCGTCCGCAGTCTTCCACCAGGGCAGCCCGTAACGCCTAATCAGGAGATACCCGGCCAGGACTGCTCCGATGAACCCGCCGTAGAAGACTCCGCCCGAGCGCAGGAAGTCGAGCGAGAAGAGGTGCTGCGGATTCTCGCGGTAGCCCGGCTCCGTAAACAGCATCAAGACCTTGGACCCGACCAGCGCCGCCAGCAGCATCCAGAGACCCAGATCGTAGACGCGCTCGCGCGGCAGCCCGTCGCGCCCGGCCAACCGCGCCGCGACCAGCAGCGCCGCCAGAAACGCCAGCGCCAGCAACACGCCGTAAGTGTTAATCGGAAAATCCCCGATGCGGAAAAGCTCTGGATACATAGTTTAAATAGGTCTCGAAGCCCGCGGCCCGCGCGCCCGAATAGTTGACCCTGGAGCCCGAACGCTTAAACTTCCGACTCCTGCCTTCTCACCCCGGGCTGCTGTTTTCTGCTTTGAAAGAACAGGTCGTAAGCGAGCAGCAGCGCGCCCGCACAGATGCACATGTCCGCGACGTTGAAGACCGGCCAGTGAAACGAGCGGTAATGCAGGAAGATGAAATCTATCACGTAGCCGAGACGCGCACGGTCCGTCAAATTGCCGACTATCCCGGCCAGCAGAAGCGCGCACGCGCCGAGCATCCGGTCGTCGCTGCGCGGCGTGCGAAAGAAGTAGACCAGCACGGCGACGGCCGCCGCAATCGCCAGGACCACGAAGAACCAGCGCCCGAAGGAACCACCCTCCTGCAAATGCCCGAAGGCGATGCCGGGATTCTCCGCGTAGACTAAGTCAAGCAGGCCGCTAATGAGCGTCTTCGTCTCGCCCGTGCGATAGAGCGCGCGCACGGCCCAGGCCTTGCTCGCCTGGTCCACCATGTAGATGCCGAACGCGGCGAAGAGATAGGCCACGCGCCAGCCAAAGCGTTCTCTGCTCACGCCGTCTCCTCCCGCTCGATCTCGCCGAGCGCCTTGACGCAGCGCTCGCACGCCGCAGGGTAGCGCGGGGATTCGCCGACACGGGTCGAGTAGTTCCAGCAGCGCTCGCACTTCTCGCCTGCGGCGCGCTCGACTTCGACATTCAGGGAACCGGAGGCGGTGGCGTCCGCGCCCTCCGATTTCTTCAGCGCCACCTGCGAGACCAGAAAGATGTAGCGCAGCTCTTCGCGGTAGCGTTCGAGCAAGTCATAGGTCGCCGCGCTCGCAGTGATTTCGATGCGTGCTTCGAGGCTGCTGCCGATGAGCTTGGCCGCGCGCGACTCTTCGAGCTTACGCAAGACCTCTTCGCGCAGGGCGAAAAGCCCTCTCCAACTCGTCAGCAATTCCTCGTCGCGCTCGCCGCCGGGCTTCGGGAACTCCGCCAGGTGGACAGACGTAAGCGCAGCATTTTCAGCAGCTTGCGGCAGGCTCTCCCAGATTTCGTCCGCCGTGAAAACGAGGATTGGCGCGAGCATCCGGGCCAGCGCGTCCGCAATCCTGTAGAGCGCCGTCTGCGCCGAGCGGCGCGCGTCATTGCGCGGCGCTGCCGTGTAGAGGCGGTCCTTGATGATGTCGAAATAGCGCGCCGAGAGCGTCACGGTGCAGAAGTTGTAGAGCGTGTGATAGACGGTGTGAAACTCGTAAGTCTGATAACCTTCGCGCACGCGCGCCGCCACTTCGTCCAGCTCCGAGAGCGCCCAACGGTCTATTTCGAGCAGCTCCGCCGCGGGCACACTATCGCGCGCCGGGTCGAAGCCGTGCAGATTGCCGAGAGCGAAGCGCGCAGTGTTGCGCAGCTTGCGATAAGTATCGGAGATGCGCTGCAAAATCTCGGGCGAGCAGCGCATGTCTTCATGATAATCGCTCGACGCGGTCCAGAGGCGCAGGATTTCCGCGCCGGATTCCTTGATGACTTCATCGGGCGCGACGGCGTTGCCCGTGGATTTGTGCATCGCTTTGCCCTGGCCGTCAACGACCCACCCGTGTGTCAGCACAGTATGGTAAGGCGCGGCGTCGTGCGTCGCGAGACCGACAATCAGGGAAGAGTTGAACCAGCCGCGGTATTGATCGCCGCCTTCGATGTACACGTCTGCGGGCCAGCGCAGCTCCGCGCGATCTTCGAGCACTGCGACGGAAGACGCGCCGCTGTCGAACCAGACATCCAGGATGTCCGTCTCCCTGGTCCAGTCGGCGCCGCCGCACTTCGGACACACGAAGCCTTCAGGCAAGAGCGCCGCCACCTCGCGCGTGTACCATGCGTCGGCCGTCTCACGCTCGAAAATATCAGCGACGTGATTGACGATGGCCGGGTCCGTGACGGCTTCCTGACAGCCCGCGCAGTAGAAGACCGGGATCGGCACGCCCCAGACACGCTGGCGCGAGACGCACCAGTCGGGCCGCCCCTTGAGCATGTTGCGCATCCTGTCCTCGCCCCAGGCCGGAATCCATTCGACGCGCTCGATCTCGCGCAGTGCCCCGGCACGCAGCGATTCGGGAGCACCCGTCTCGTTGTCCGTAAAGTTGCTCAGGTCGCGGCCATCCTCGTCGCGCTCGACCTCCTGGCCCGCAGCCCTCCGGTCCATAGAGATGAACCACTGCGGCGTGGCGCGGAAGATGACGGGGTTTTTGCAGCGCCAGCAGTGCGGGTAGCGATGCTCGAACTCT
Source organism: Pyrinomonadaceae bacterium (assembly GCA_036389715.1). Lineage (GTDB taxonomy): Bacteria > Acidobacteriota > Blastocatellia > Pyrinomonadales > Pyrinomonadaceae > DASVWH01. The sequence continues at coordinate 11,862 of DASVWH010000176.1, forward strand.
TCGCTGAAGAGCAGGATGTTCTGCTCGCGCATGAACTCGACGATCTTCGGGTTGGCCTCGAAGACGCGCTCGCCCGCAAAGTGCTCGACCTCCGGCGTGAATCGCCCCGCGTTATCAACCGGGCAATAGATGTCCAGTCCGTACCTTTTGCCGATGACGAAATCGTCGTGGCCGTGGCCGGGCGCGGTATGCACGCAGCCCGTCCCGGCCTTGCCCGTCGCCGCCTTGTCGCGCGCCTCCCTAACGTCCAGCTCGGTCTCGGCATCGGCCTCGCCGCCGAGCGTCACATGGTCGCCTAGCATGACCAGCGATGGGCGGTCGAGCCAGGCATGACGACAGAGCAGGCGGTCCAGCTTCGCGCCCGGAAAACGCGCGAGCACCTTCGGAGCAAGCCTCTCGCCTTCGGCCCCGATCTCGCCGATGCCGCACTTGGCGGCAACCGCTCCTACCAATTCACCGGCGACGATGTAAACCTCATCGCCATGCTCAATCGCCGCATACTCGAATTCGGGATTAACGGCGATGCCGAGATTGGCGGGAAGCGTCCAGGGCGTTGTGGTCCAGATGAGAAAGAAGACCTTGCGCCCGGCGAGCGCCGCGTCAATCTGCGCCGGGTCGCTCTCAAGCGGAAACTTGACGTAGACGGAAGGGCTGCGGTGCTGTTGATATTCGACTTCCGCTTCGGCCAGCGCCGTCTGGTCGTAGATGCACCAGTAGACCGGACGCGCGCCCTTGTAGACATAGCCGCGTTCGAGAAAGCGCCCGAAGAGCCGCGCCGTCTCAGCCTCGTAGCTGTTGGACATCGTCAGGTACGGATTATCCCACTCGCCGAAGACGCCGAGCCGCTGGAAATCCTTGGTCTGGCGCTTCAGGGCGTCGGCCGCATGCTCACGACAGGCGCGACGGATGCTCGTCACAGGCATCTGCGCCTTCTTCGCGCCGAGCTTCTTCTCGACGTACAGCTCGATGGGCAGGCCGTGGCAGTCGTAGCCGGGAACGTAGGGCGCGTCGAAGCCGAGCATCGTCCGCGATTTGACGATCAGGTCTTTGAGTATCTTGTTGAGCGCCGTGCCGATGTGAATGTCCGCGTTGGCGTAGGGCGGGCCGTCGTGAAGGATGAACTTCTCAGCGCCCCGGCGCGCGGCGCGAATCAGGTCGTAGAGCCCCATCGCGGCCCACTTTTTCAGGCGCGCGGGCTCGCTTTGCGCGAGGTTTGCTTTCTGTCCGAAACCCGTCTTCGGCAGGTTAACGGTCTTTTTCAGATCGAGGGGTGTTTCCGTAGACATAGAGTGGTTCGCTTTCAATGCATCAAGCCGTCATAGAATGCAAGGCTGACGCTCTAATTCAAGACCGACAATACTAACAGTAGAAGCGTTCGCGCCAAAGCGCAGGCGGCGCGAGCGATTCCGGCTGCATGGCTCGTGCTCCAACGAAAAGCCCGAGCCATCTTTCCTCCGCAGAGAAGATGGTTCGGGCCGTGCCGTCGTCGATGAAGGGTCTTCAGTTTACCCTATGAACATCTCATCCTCTCCGTAAATTTTGTTGACGGGCTTCGGCGCGGGCGCAACCAGGACTTCCAGGCCACGGCGGAAGCCCGCCATAATCGCCGCCAGCTCGCGCGCGGGCTCCAGCACCTTGTCGCGGATGAAGCCCGTCGTCGTCGTGACCTGCTGCTGCGTCCTGTCTATCGTCTGGCTGACGAGCGCCACCTTGTCGCGTGCCGTCACGGCCGTCTCTCCGACCAGTTGCTTCAACTCGCGGACCTCGTCCTTAATCAGCGCGGCCGATTCGGAGAAATGCATCGTGGCCGTCGAGAGATGGCCCGACATGACGCCGACCTGCTCGGCGATCTGCTTGCCCTGGGCCGCAATCTGCTTGCCCTGTTCGCTCAGTTCCGTGACCTTCTTGACGAGCGGCTCGACGCGCTCTTCGAGACGCGCAACCGTCCTCACGGCGCGGCTGACGAGCAGCGCGATCATCACCATCGCCAGCGCGATGACGACGAACGCGACCGCCACGACGAGCATCACCCAGAACATCGGATCGCTGGTATTCATCTGTAAGGCTAAAGGGACTGTCACCATTTCTACCTGCTTGCAAGCGCCGGTTAAATCCAGAGCCGGGACTTCCGGCGACAACTGATTCGACCGCGCTCTAGACCTTCATGTCGCCCTGCGGCGGATAGGTCGGCTTGGCTTCGGTCGCAGTGGAAAGCTCGGTCCTGCGCTTCTCTTCGGCATAGGCCTGCTTGCCCGCCTCGACGGCCGCCGAGAACTGTCCGGTCCGGCGCGTCGCAGCCCCGCGCACGCTATCAACCAGGTCGCCCGCCCTGTCGCGCGTAGTTTCATAGTACTCGCCCGCCTTGCCGCCGACATACGAGGCCGCATCGCGCGTCCGGTCAATGCCTTTGCGCGTCACGTCCGCGATGTCGCCGCGCAGCTCCTGGCCCGATTTCGGGGCGAAGAGCAGCGCCAGCACCGCGCCGATGCCGCCGCCGATCAACAGATAGGTCAGACGAGTTGACAGGTCCGTCTCTTCGCGCCTCGTCAGGTTCTCATTTTCCATGATGGCATCCATCCTTTTTCCGTCGAAGCCCTCGCTTCTGTGATCTCCGCACAACGCTCGGCTACAAACATTGACTATAACAAAAGCGCGCGAAGCCGTGCAACGAATAAGGCGAAGCCGAAAGGCGAAGGGCCGAAGGTGAAAGCGTCAAGACGCATGGCCGCGCCGACAAGCTCACTTCTGCGTCTCGACATCGCCGTTGTATTGCTGGAGTTTGCGATAGAGGGTTTTGCGCCCGATGCCGAGCGCGCGTGCGGCGCGCGTCTTATCGCCCGCCGTATAGTCGAGCGTGGCTTCGATGGCCTGTCGCTCGATCTCGTCCATCGTCGAAGGGATGTTGATCTCAAACTGGATGGCGCGCCCTTTGTTGGCCGCCTCGATGCGTTCGCGGCGCAGGTGCGCGCGCTCGTCCATGACGCGCTTGCTGATGGCTTCGGGCAGGTCGTCCGGCTCTATGCTCCGGCCCGACGCGATGATGACGGCGCGCTCGATGGCGTTCTCCAACTCGCGGACGTTGCCCGGCCAATCGTAATTGACCAGCGCCTGCAACGCGGCCTTCGAGATGCCGGAGATGAAGCGCCCGGTCTTCTGCTTGTAGTGTTCCAGAAAGTGTATGACCAGCGGGTGAATGTCTTCGGGGCGCTCGCGCAGGGGCGGCAGCCGGATGGGAAAGACCGAGAGACGATAGAAGAGGTCGCGGCGGAACGTCCCCATCTCGACGGCGCGCTCCAGGTCAACGTTCGACGCGGCGATGACGCGCACCTCCACCTTTAAGACTTCGTTGCCGCCGACGCGCGTGAACTCTCCGTCCTGCAAGACGCGCAGGAGGCGCACCTGGGCCGAAAGGCTCATCTCGCCGATCTCGTCCAGAAAGAGCGTCCCGCCGTCCGCCTCTTCAAAGCGGCCGCGGCGACGCGCGCGCGCATCCGTAAACGCGCCCTTCTCGTGGCCGAACAGCTCGGACTCGATCAGGGTTTCGGGAATCGCGCCGCAGTTGAGCTTGATGTAGGGCTGGTCCTCGCGCCCGGAATTGAAATGAATCAGGTTGGCGAGCAGCTCTTTGCCCGTGCCGCTCTCGCCCTGTATGAGGACGGAGGTCTGCGTGTCGGCGACGTTAAGCGCCAGCTCGATGGCGCGGCGAATCGTCTGGGCCTGGCCGATGATGCGGTCTTCGGCGTGGCGCTCGTGCAGGGCGCTGCGCAGCCGCATCACCTCCGCCGAAAGCTGGTCGCGTTCGAGCGCCGTCCCGATCTGGTCTGCGATGCCCTCGACCAGCGCGACCTCGTAATCCTTAAAGCCCTCGCGCGCCGCGCTCCAGACAAGGCCGAGCAGCCCGAAGGTTTGCCCGCCGACGCGCACCGGGGCGACCAATGCCGCGCGCCCGCCGAGCGTCGCGTTGAAGACCAGGCGCAGCGGAAACGGCAGCTCGGTGTCGAGCAGGCGCAGCGTCTTGCCTTCGGCCAGAACCTCTATCATCGCAGGGTATTCCGTGATGTCAATTGACTGGCCGTGCGCGTCAATCAGTCCGCGCACGGAATCAATCGCGGCGTGTGGCGCGGCCTTGAAGGCGGCAAGGCTGATGCGCCCGCCCGCCGGGTCGAGCACGCCGAGCGCGCCGTAGTCCGCGCCGACCAGCGCGATGGCGCGCTCCAGGACCAGCGAAGTGACCTCGCCGAAATCCGAGCGCGCGTTGAGAGCGTTGGCGATGTCGAGCAGGGCTTCGGTCGTCTCGGCCTCGCGCTGCTTGTCCGTGAAGATGCGCGTGTACTGGTAGCCGACGGCGATCTGCCGTGCGATGGATTGGAGAAAAGAGACCTCGTCGTCGAGCCAGACGCGGGGCGCGCGCGTGTCGTGCAGTCCGACGAGCCCGAGCACGTCGCCGCCGATGACGACCGGCACGACCAGCAGTGAGCGCGTGCCGAGACTGGCCGCGAGAAAACGCACCTTGTGGTCCAGTCCCGGCGCGGAAGTATCGTCCAGGCGAATCGGCTTGGTCAGATCAACGTGCTCGGCCAGCTCACGGATGTCTATCGGAATGGCCGTCCCTTCACTCGAAGGGACATCTTCGGAAGCACGCCATTCATGGCTGATGCGCAGCTCGGATTCCGAGGCCAGCTGAATCACGTCGCAGCGGTCGGCGTTCATCATCCGCCCGAGTTCTTTGACGACGGCGCGCAGGAATCTGTCCAGGTCAATGCTCGCGGGCAGCTCCGCCGCGAGACGGTCAATGATTGCCTCGCGCGCTTCGTGCATCTTGATTTTGCGTTCGAGCGAGAGCGATTGTGCAGTAGTGGTGGACATATAAGTTAGAGGTCAGAGGACGGACGCCGGATGTCAAACGGTTGATAACCTGCTCGATTAACCCATCAGGCCCGACATCTGCCAGCTGCTTTTTAGAGGGCGGATAATAACGAACCGCGCGCCAAGTTGCAAAGCAAACTTAAGGCGCGCGGTTGCGTCTTGATGAAGTTGTGCCGACGGAGGAAACCAACGATTACTGCTGGAGCTGTGCGAGCTCCTGGGTCAGGCGGAATTCGATGCGTGCCTGCTCGGGCGTCAGGATGGGATGAAAGAGCTTGCCGTAGCGGCCGGTGATGATGCGCACGTAGTTCTGAGTCTCGCCGTAGGGCGGCACGCCGTCGTACTTGTCAACCGCGCCCTCGCCCGCATTGTATCCGGCCAGCGCCAGCGAAACATTGCCGTTGAATCTCTTCAGAAGAAAGCGCAGGTACTTGGTCCCGGCTTCGATGTTGGCGGAGATGTCGTAGGCGTCGCTGCAACCGAAACGGCGGGCCGTGGCGGGCATCAACTGCATCAAGCCCTGTGCGCCGACGTGCGAACGAGCCTTAATCTTGTACTTCGATTCCTGCCAGATGACGGCGTGAATGAAGCGGGGGTCAACGCCGTTGCGCTCGCCTGCACGAAAGATAATCAGGTCAAGCTCGTGATCGCCCGACGTGGGAACGTCCGCCGGAATGTAATCCTGCTCGACTGTCGCGACCTGTGCGGGAGCTTCGTGGGCCTGGACCGACGGCGCATACGCGCGATTGAAGACGAGGCCGGTCAGATTAGTGAAAAGGAAGAGTGCGATGACTGAAAAGGGTGCGAATTTGAAGGAGCGAAAGTGGGGAACGAGCCGGGTCAATTTCATCAATATCCATCTCCATGTGAGCGATGACCTTTGTCATCAGAAGCCGCGTTCGGCTGACGCAGTTTTGGGGGCTACGCATGGTGGATTCGATCTACAAAGAGCGTTCATCGAAGCCGGGACTATGATGGGGCAAGTGCCCCGGCGGTTGCTCGCAACGGACGAAAAAAGTGCAATTAAGTCCTTTTTCTGTATGTATTTAATTCGTCTAGGGCTAAGTCCAACGATGAGAGGATTTCCGGCCCGAATCGTTCAGCTTGAGAGATGATTGCAACGCCTTTCCAACAATCTTCGTATCGAATAGATACGAAAAAACCCCCTTCCGCAGAGAAAAAATTCGGTTGTCTCGAAGTACGACGCAAACAGTTCGGGTTAAACGGCATCAGAAGTTCATCAGGGTTTGCAAGCCCCGCCGGGCGGCTCGTATAATTCGCTTTCGGGACAAAAGTTTAGAGCCGAAGAGCGGGAGAAAAGATTTCTCATGCCGATATATGAATATGAGTGCCGCAAGTGCAAAGCGCACATCGAAATCCTACAGAAGCTGGCCGACAAGCCGCTCACGAAGTGCCGCAACTGCGGCGGGCGTTTAGAAAAGCAGTGGTCGCAATCGGGCTTCCAATTCAAGGGCTCCGGCTGGTACGTGACCGATTACGCGGGCAAGAAGACGGACGCCAAAGAAGAGAAGAAGACCAAGACCCAGACCCCGGCGGCCGATAAAGCGTCGTCCGAGAAGACGACTGCGACAGACGCGACTTCCGCCAAAGAGACGGCCTCGAAAGAGAAGACGGCTTCAACCAAAACCGCTCCGTCGAGCGGCGATTAACGG
>DASVWH010000177.1:0-21730 GCA_036389715.1 Pyrinomonadaceae bacterium
CCGCGGGCGGCTCGGCGCGAGTGGCCGGAGGGGTCAGCCTCTTGACCTGCCGGACGACGACCGGGCCGCTGTTGCCGGGCGCGCGCTGCTGCTCGGCCATGACGGGCTGAGCGGGCTCGCTGGCGGGCTGCTCGGCCGGGAGCGGCACCTCCGGGGCGGGCTCTAACGACGCAGAAGACTCCTCTTCCAGGGCCGGGGCATCTTCCTCAACCGGGCGCTGTCGCTTGACGACCTTGACGACGCGCTGCGCGGTCACCTCTTTTTTCGGGAAGTACTTGTTGCGTATCTTTTCGGCCAACTCCTTCGAGACGGAGTTGGAGGGGACGCTGACATCAACGCCTTCACGGCGCACCTCTTCAATCAGGCGCTTCGTATCGAGCTTGAGGTCTTTGGCTAAATCGTAGAGACGAACCTTGGAAGAAACGGTCATGCACTCCTTCTTCGACGCTTTGGTAAAACGGCGTCGTGCGCTTCAAAAGGTTAAAGAGTCTGAGCCTCCTTCGACCTTTCGGAAAGCGCACTCTTTAGAAGTGCGTCGACAGGAAAGGCCCTGGAAGCGAGAAGCGATGCGCGCAGACAGAGGGGTGTGGTGCGCGCACGCTACGGTTACTGGTCCGCATCATCTTGGGAAGCATCCTGCTTCTCGTCGGCTGTGCTCTCGACCGGTGCGGCCTCTTCTCGATACTGCGGCACGGGAGCTGTCGTGACTGCCACTTCGGGCGCGCTTGTTTCCGTCGCAAAGCCCGAACGCGGCGAGATCGGCGAATCGTCTTCGATCGGCGCATCGCCCTCGCCGATCCTCCCGGCGGCCTCTATCTCGGCCGCGCCGGAAGACGTGATGTCGGGCGCGGGCGTGACGGTATCGGCACGCAGGTCGCGTCCGACCTCTTGCAGGCGCAGCTCATCCTCGGAAATCTGCTCGGCTTCGGTGACGGCCACAGGGTCCGCGGAATTGGCGGCGAGGATGTCCGGCTCGGCCCTGAAGGGCTCGCCGCCCTCGACGGCCTCGTCATAGCCAGCGGCGATCATCGCGTCCGAAGGCTCTACCTCGCCCGCGTCAACGGTCGGGTCAAACTCTGCTGAGACGGCGTGCTGCTCCGTCACGTCCAGGGTCCGGCCTTCCGGTCCAGCCATCCCCGCTTCATCTCCTGCGGCCGTTCCATCCTCTTCCGCCCCGTCCCCGGCGGCCTCATCTACGCCGGTTTTGCTCGCGTCGCGCGCGGCGATGACCGCGGCGGCGGCATTGAGGATTGACTCGGCCTCGTCAAGACTGACATCCAGATAATCAACGAGGTCGTCAACGGAAGTGGCGGCCAGCGCGTCAATATCGTTGATGTCGTGTGCGGCGAGGGCGTCGGCCTGGCCCGCCGTGACGCCTTCAATCGCGGAGAGCGGGACGGAGCCGCCGGAAGCGATGAGCGCTCCCATCTGCTGCGCGACCTCCTTCTTAAGCTCTTCTTCGCTGCGGATGTCTATGTTCCAGCCGACGAGCTTGGTCGCCAGCCGCACGTTCTGCCCGCGTTTGCCGATGGCGAGGCTGAGCTGGTCTTCGTTGACGATGACCTCCATCTGGCGGGTTTCGATGTCCGTGATGCGCACCTGGTTGACCTTGGCGGGCGAGAGCGCGTTGGCGGCGAAGACCGAAGGCTCGTCCGACCATTCGATGATGTCTATCTTCTCGCCGCGCAGCTCGCGGATGATGGCCTGGACGCGCGAGCCCTTCATGCCGACGCACGCGCCGACGGGGTCAACGTCGCGCTCGTTGGACATGACGGCTATCTTGGCGCGCTCACCCGGCTCACGCACGGCTGACTTGATAACGACCGTCTCGTCGTAAATCTCGGGCACTTCCATCTCGAAGAGGCGGCGCAAAAGCTCCGGGCTGGTGCGCGAGACTTCGACCTGCGGGCCCTTGGACTCCTTCGAGACGTTGTTGATGACGACGCGGATTCTCTCGCCCTGGTTCCACTGCTCGCCGCGCGACTGCTGCGAGCGGGGCAGGATGGCCTCCATGTTGCCGAGGTCCACGATGATGTTGCCGCGCTCGAACCTCTTGACGAAGCCGTTGACCAGGTCGCCGATCTTGTCAATGTACTGTTCGTAAATGTTGGAGCGTTCGGCGTCGCGCACCTTCTGGAAGAGAATCTGCTTGGCGGTCTGGGCGGCGATGCGTCCGAGTTCCTCCATCGGCAGCGGCAGCAGGAGCGCGTCGCCCAGCTCCACGTCGTCACCGGCCATCTCTCTGGCCTCTTCAATGGAAAGCTCCGTGGCCGGGTTCGCCACTTCCTCGACGACGACTTTAGAGGCGGAAAGCTCGATGCCGGTCTCCGTGTTCCAGTCGACCTGGATGTCTTCGCCGGAGCGAAACTGCTTCTTGGCTGCCGCGCGGACCGCCTCCTTCATGGCCTCGATGACGATCTCGCGGTCAATCCCTTTTTCCTGGCAAAGCGTTTCGATGTTCTGCGCGATGGATGTGCTCATAGTTTACAAGCCGTCAATGGTAAGTGGTAAACAGTAAATGGGTTACAGCCATTCCCGCGTACTCTTTAGACCATTTGACTGTGTGACCGATATTCAGTTGTTTGTCCGGGCCTTTACGCCTGGCCGTGGCCCGCCGCCTCGCGCTCCTTGGCGCGGCGAAACTCTGCTTCAACGTCCATTTCGAGGTTGGCCTTGACGACCGCCTCGAAGGGCACTCGGACGCGCCCGCTCGTCTTGTCTTCAAAGATGATCTGGTCGCCTTCGAGCCCGATGATGCGGCCGCGAAAGTTGCGCTGGCCGTTGACGGGCGTGCGCGACTTGAGCCGCGCCAGGCTTCCGGCAAACCGCTCGTAGTCCTGCCGCTTGTAGAGCCCGCGCTCCAACCCCGGCGACGAGACTTCCAAGGTATAGGCCGAGTGGATGAAGTCCTCCACGTCGAGCACAGTGCCCAGGTGATGGCTGACTTCCGAGCAATCCTCGTGAGTTACGCCGCCCGGCTTATCAATAAAGATGCGCAGGATGGGTTTGCCTTCCGGCCCGGCCACTTCGGCGTGAACCAGCTCAAGCCCGCGCTCTGCGGCCGTCTGCTCGGCAATCTCCCGCACACGCTCTGCAATCGAAGCCTGCCCCACTTTATGTGCTCGCCCCCTTAGCCCCTGAAAAACCTCTCGCCCAAAATAAAAAGTGGGCGCGAACCCACCGGACAACACCGCCGCGCTCCGAGCAAGCGAAGAATTATACGGAAACCGGGGGGTATAAGCAAGCCGACACAAATCGGAGCAGCGGTTCGGTTTGAACTTCCCGGCAGCGGTTCAGGCACAAGGCGGAATCTTGAAAACTTCATATTAGTGCTTTCTGAGTTTAAGGGCTGCGATGCTCAAAGCGACGGCCACAATAAACGATGCGAGGCTCAGATAGTCCCATCCGGGCGGCGGCATGTCGGAAGCCGCAAACAGAGGGTCAGGTGGTAGATTCGCAAGATGGCGAGCGACGAAACAGCCGATGTAGAAAAGCAGGGCTCCGATTGATAATTTTATGGCCGTCTTGCTCATCTCTTTCCTGGCCCGGCAGGTTCGCAATTCTTCACTCTCCCTAGCCTCTCAGCGATTCCAGCCTCTACCCTAACCCCAGTTATTGGTTGAGTTTAGCCTTGACGACTTCGCTCACCGTCCGGCCGTCGGCGTTGCGTCCGGCGAGCAGGGCCTGGGCCGCTTTCATGACCGCGCCCATCTCGCGCATTGAGGTCGCGCCGGTTTCCGTGATGGCGCGGGCGACGGCCTGCTCGATCTCTTCGCGCGAGGCGGCTTTGGGGAGATATTCTTCGATGACCGCGATTTCGGCCAGCTCTTTGTCGGCCAGCTCCTGCCGCCCGGCCTTTTCGTACTGCTCTATGGAATCGCGGCGCTGCTTGACGAGCGATTGCAGCATTTTCGTCATCTCGTCTTCCGAAAGCTCGCCGCCCTTTTCGATTTCGCGGTTGGTGACGGAGGCTTTGACCATCCGCAGGGCGGAGGTACGCGCCGCGTCCCTGGCCTTCATAGAGGCGGTCAGGTCGGTCGTGATGCGTTCTTTGAGACTCATGTTTGAAATCCTTTCACGTTCATTGTCTGCCGAAAGATTGGCAGTTTACAAGTGCCACGTCAACGGTTAGGATGGGCCGACGGCCCCGGCCTTTTCCGGCCAAAGATGCTCCAGGTCTCCTGAAGGGTTAAAGTTGCAACGTATGGACAGATCGCTTCGCTGGCGGCTGGGTGTACTGGCCGCCGTTGCCATGATGCTGCTCGCGCTCTACCCGCAACTGACGCTCTGGGCCACGCGCGGCAGCGATTGGAACGGCGCTTACGCCTACAACGACATAGACGAAGTGGCCTACGCAGCCTACCTGCAAGCGTTGATCGAGGGCAGGCCCAGGCGCAACGACCCCTACACGGGACGCGACGACCGGCCAGGCTCCCCGCAGCCCGAATCGCTCTTCTCCATCCAGTTTATCCCGCCCTACGCGCTCGCGCTGACGGCCCGCGCCCTCAATCTCTCTGGCCCTGTGATGATGATCGTGCTGGCCTGCCTGGCGGCGCTGGCGGCCACACTGGCCCTCTTCTGGCTGATCTCGATGGTGACGGGTGACGCGAGGCAAGGGGCCAGCGGGGCCCTGGTCGTGCTGTGCCTCGGCGCACTGGCCTGCGGGCAGGGCGCTATCTTGCAACTGGCCGCTGGCGGGGTCGCCTATCCTTACTTCCCATTCCTGCGCCGTTATCTCCCGGCCGTGCCGTTCCCGGTCTTCTTCATCTTCTGCGGCCTGGTCTGGCGCTTGATGCAGAGCGAGACGAAGCGCGCCCGGTATGCCCTGGCGGTGGGCGCGAGCGCGGCCTTCGCCGTCCTCGTTTACTCCTATTTTTATCTCTGGACGACGGCGGCCGCCTGGCTCGGCTGCCTCACCTTGATGCTGCTCCTGGCGAAGCCGGATGGCTGGCGGCAGAGCCTCAAAGGGTTCGCCGTGACGGGCGCGCTGGCGCTCGCCGCGCTCCTGCCCTACTCGGTCCTGCTCTCGCACCGCGCGACGACGATGGACTCCGTTCAACTGCTGACGCTGACGCATGCGCCGGACCCTTTTCGCCCGCCGGAATTGATCGGGCTGGTCGTCTTCGCTTCGCTCGCCCTTGCGGCGCGGCGCGGCCTGGTCTCCTGGACGGACCGCGCGACGCTCTGCGCGGCCTCCCTGGCGCTCACGCCGGTCCTCGTCTTCAACCAGCAGACGATCACCGGCCGCTCGCTGCAACCCATTCATTACGAAGTGTTTATCGCTAACTACGTGGCGCTCCTGGCCTGCGTCCTGGCGGCCCGGCAACTCCGCGGCGCGCTCAAGCGGGCGAGGCTCCCCAGGCACACGCTGGCTTACGTGGCGCTGCTCGCTTTCAGCTGGGGCCTGGTCGAGGCGCGGATTACGAGCGGGGTGCTGGACGAACAGAACGTCATCCGCGACGAAGCCATGCCCGTCAACCGGCGGCTCGCAGAGCTGGCGAAGGAGTCGGCCGCGGCTGGCGGCGAGGCTCACCCGGTCGTGCTCGCCACCAACCTGATACAGGGCGACGAGCTGCCTGTGGCCGGGCCGCCAGCCCTGCTCTGGGCCAGGCATCTGCACGTTTTCTCGGGCGCGGGCTGGGAGGAGAGCAAGGAGCGCTTTTACCAGCATCTTTATTACGCGGGAGCCGACGACCGCTGGCTCGAATGGGAGTTGAACAACAGGGATTTCGTCGTCGTCATCGCGCTCTTCGGCTGGGGACGCAACCACGATAGATTGACCACCCACTCCGCTCCGCTGACGCAGCGCGAGATTATCGAGGAAGTGGATCAATTCTCGGCCTACATCACCTCCTTTGACCGCGAGCGCGCCGCCAATCCGACGCTCTCCTACGTCGTCGCATACACGCAGGGAGCGCCCGACTTCTCCAACCTCGACCGCTGGTACGAACGCGACGCGGGCGAACAGCTCGGCAAATTCACGCTCTACCGCGTCAGGCTCAAAAGCGAATAGGAAGGCTGCAAAGCGATTGGGAAGTGTGGGAGGCTAAAGCTCAGGCCGCGGTTAAAGCGGGGCCGCTCAAATTTGAGCGGCCCCGCTTTAGCTTCTGATCGCTCGTTTGAGCATTCCCGCGCTCATCGCTGACCGCGCGCTCATGCGCGCTCAGGCCCTGGCGATCTCTTTTTCGAGCGTGTCGAGGTAGAGGACGGGGGCCGAGGATTCGGCGGCCAGCTCGCTGGAGAGGGCGCTGCGCCAGGCCACCACCTCGACGCGTAACCCCAGCCCCTTGACGAACTTGACCGGCTCCAGATAGTCGCGGTCCCCGGCCACGAGGATGGCCGTCTCGTAAGCCTGGTTGATGCCGAGCATCAGCATCTTGGTCGCCAAGCCAACGTCCACCCCCTTTTCCGCCGGGATCGTGTGAGACTGGTTGCAGTTGTCGCAGCTGATGGTTTTCTTGCCCAGCCTGTAGAGCGAGACTTCCCAGCGCAGCTGCTCCTTGAGGAACTGGTAGAAGCCTGTCTCTGCGGGCAGCGGCGGGTCGTGCTCGGAGGCGAAGAAGTAGGTCTGCCAGATTTCACCATTCCGCATGATGTGGTCCGAGAACCTCTTCCAATCAATTCTCCAGCCAATCTCCTGCTGCCCGAAAAAGATGTTGGAGTTGTCTATAAAACAGATGGTCTTGCCACGCGTTATCGTCATCCGCCCCCTCTTTCCGTTCTCTTCCCGTCCCGTGTTGCCAGCCGTCCTCAACGATTAGCCGTCAATCTTGTAGTGGCCGTTCGAGCCCGAAAGGTACTCCATCAGGAAGTGCCCCGTGTGCGAGTCGCGGGCCTTAACAATCTCTTCGGGCGTCCCCGTGGCGATGACCATCCCGCCCGCGTCCCCACCTTCGGGGCCGAGGTCAATGATGTAATCGGCGGTCTTGACCACGTCCATGTTGTGCTCGATGACGAGCAGGGAACCGCCCGCCTCGATCAGCGCGCGAAAGGCCGCGAGCAGCTTGTTGATGTCGTCGAAGTGCAGGCCCGTCGTCGGCTCGTCGAAGATGTAGAGCGTTTTCGCGCCCGTCCGTTTCGAGAGATGCGCGGCCAGCTTGACGCGCTGCGCTTCGCCGCCCGAGAGCGTCGTCGCCGACTGGCCCAGCCGCAGGTAGCCTAACCCGACATCGTCGAGCACGCGCAGCTTGTTCGTAATCTTCGTCACGTCGCGGAAGAAGGTCATGGCCTCGCGGACCGTCATGCTGAGCACGTCGTTGATGCTCTTGCCGCGATAGCGCACGTCCAGGATTTGCGGCTTGAAGCGCGTCCCCTTGCACTCTTCGCAGATTAGCTCGACATCGGCCAGGAACTGCATCTCGACCGTCACAGTGCCGTCTCCCTGGCAAACCTCGCAGCGCCCGCCGGGGACGTTGAAGGAGAAGAAAGACGGGTCAAAGCCGTGCGACTGGGCCTCGCGCGTGTTGGCAAACGCCTCGCGGATGGCGTCGTAGACCTTGATGTAAGTGACGGGATTCGAGCGCGGCGTCCGGCCTATCGGCGATTGGTCCACGAGAATCACATCGTCTATCAACTGCCCGCCGCCCAGCTCCTTGAACGCGCCGACGTGTCCCTGCCAGTCGCCGCGCTGCTTCTTCAAGCCCGCGTAGATGCAGTCGTGAATCAGCGTTGACTTGCCGGAGCCCGAGACGCCGGTGACGCAGACGAGCATGTCGAGCGGGATGTCAACGTCCACGTTTTTAAGGTTATGCTCGCTCGCGCCGCGCAGTGTGAGGCGGCGTTTCTGCGGCGTGCGGCGCTGCTTCGGCCCCTTGATCTCGGCCTCGCCGCGCAGGTAGCGCGCCGTCAGCGAAAACTTGTCCGTCAGCAGGTTCGCGTAGTCGCCTTCGTAAATGACCTGGCCGCCCAGTTCGCCCGCCGCCGGGCCGATGTCCAGAATATGGTCCGAGGCGCGCATCATCTCCGGGTCGTGCTCGACGACGAGGACCGTGTTGCCGATGTCGCGCAGGCTGTGCAGCAGGCGAATCAATCGCTGGCTGTCGCGCGGGTGCAGCCCGATGGAGGGCTCGTCCAGAACGTAGAGCGCGCCGACGAGAGATGAGCCCAGGTTCGTCGCCAGCTGGATGCGCTGCGCTTCGCCGCCGGAGAGCGTCGAGGCCAGGCGGTCGAGCGTCAGGTAATCGAGCCCAACGTCAACCAGGAAACGCAGCCGCCGCCTGATCTCGTGCAGGACGCGCTCGGCGATGGCCGTCTGTTCCGCGGAAAGCTCCAGGGCGTCGAAGAAGCGTGCGGCCTCCTTGATCGAGAGCGAGCAGATGTCGGGCAGCGTCCGCAGCCCGACGCGCACGTCGCGCGCTTCCTGCCGCAGTCGCCCGCCGTGACAGTCCGGGCAGAGCGTATAGCCGCGATACTTGGAGAGAAAGACGCGGACGTGGAGCTTGTATTTCTTCGTCTCCAGCCAATCGAAGAAGCCGCGCACGCCGCCCCAGTGGCCCTTGCCTTCGATGACGGCGCGCTGGTCGGCGCGCGGCAGCTGGATGTAGGGCACATCCATCGCAATCCGCTCGGTCTTGCAGAAGCGGCGCAGCTCCGTCCTGGCCCATTCGTGCTGCGGCTTGGTCCAGGGCTCGATAGCGCCTTCGCTGAGCGAGAGCGCCGGGTTCGGGATGACTAAATCCAGGTCGAGGCCGATGGTGTTGCCGAAGCCCTGGCAGACGGGGCAAGCGCCGTAAGGGTTATTGAAGCTGAACAGGCGCGGCTCCGGCTGGGCGTAGACAGTGCCGTCGTATTTACACTCGAAGCGCTCACTAAAGCGCAGGCGGCGCGGCTCCGCTTCGGCCGTCTCGACGATGGCCACGCCGTGCCCTTCCTGAAAGCAGGTTTCGAGCGAGTCCACCAGCCGCTGGCGCACTTCCGCGCTCGCCGCGAGGCGGTCTATCAGGACGTAGACGTTGTCGAAATCGGGCCGTGTGTAATCGTCCGGCGAGCGCAGGTCAATCGTCTGGCCTTCGCTGAAGAGACGCGTAAAGCCGCGCTGCATCAGGCTCATGACGTGAGCCGTGACCATCTGGCGGGTCGTCGCCTGCGTCTTGGTCTCGGTCTTGCGCTTGCCGGCCGCGCTCTTCTTCTGGCCGTTGCCGTTAGCCTCGACGCGCAGTCCCGCTTCGGCCGGGAAGAGGACGTAGAAGCGCGCGCCTTCGTCCAGCTCCGAGAGAATCTCCTGCGCGGCCGATTCGGGCGAGTCGCGGTGGACCTCGCGCCCGCAGACGCGGCAGTAGGTCGTCCCGACGCGAGCGTAGAGCAGCCGCAGGTAATCGTAGATTTCCGTCTGTGTCCCGACGGTCGAGCGCGGGTTGCGCGTCGAATTCTTCTGGCGAATGGCGATGGCCGGGGCGATGCCGCGCACCTCGTCCACGTCCGGCTTGTCCATCCGCTCCAGGAACTGGCGGGCGTAGGCCGAGAGCGATTCGACGTAGCGACGCTGCCCCTCGGCGTAAATCGTGTCGAAGGCCAGAGACGATTTGCCGGAGCCCGAGACGCCCGTGACAACCGTCAGCCGCCCGACCGGAATCGAAAAGGAGATGTTCTTGAGGTTGTTGACGCGCGCCCCGCGCACTTCGATGGCTTCTTCAGTCATGGTTCAAATCACGCGCCGCGGCACACGGTAGAGTTTCCCGAGCCTGCGGCAAACCCACATGATAACCCGATTTCCCGCAGAGGCGAAACGCGCAAAAGGAGAATCCGAAAGAAGGCCCGGATGAGCGGCCGGAGGCTGCGAAGAAGATGCCGGAGGGGAGGAAGATGCCGGACGCGAGCGCCTAAGCTCCGTGCGCCTCTTTTCACCGGCAGGTCACCAGCGGGCGTCGTAGCGTGCGAGGCCCGCTCGCCATGAGCCTTCGCCGAGAATCGGGATCGAGCCGTCGAGGAAAAGCCGCGCGGCGGCCGGACGCCTGAGACGATAGGTGTGCCCCGAAGGCGAGCCGACCGCAAGCGTAATCTCTTCGGCAGTGAGCCGCACGACCGTCGCCACGCGCCAGTCTTTGCGACAGCGGACGATCAGGCGCGCGCCCAGCGGCAGAGAGCCGAGCGTCAAACTGTTTTCCGTCGCCTGAGAAGCGGAGAGGCCGTCGGGCACTAGCTCTGCGACAGCATCCGCACCCGGCGGCCCCAAAAGATTAGTGCTCACGTCGGGTGCTTAAACTTCCAGGGGCTCTTCAAAGGGCAAATCCTGCTGGTTGGCCTTGCGCTCGCGGCTGACCGCGTAGGCGCGCATCGCCACCGAGAGAATGACGAAGGCCAGCCCGATCCAGGCCGCCGCCCAGAACATCGCCGGAAGCCCCGTCGCCTTCGCCATGTTCGCGGCATCCGTCTGCACGCCGGGGCCGAGCGGCGATGAGAGATAGAGCAGCGTCTTTAGGTCGAGCAGCGCATTCAAGACGCACTGGATGGCGAGAAAACTGACGAAGAAGGTCGCCGTCCCCGGGCTCGCGTAGCGCGCGACGGCCAGGAGCCCGAGCGGCAGGAGAATGCCCGCGACGAGCGTGAACGGACTCCACCAACCGTAGACGAGGGTCAGCGCCAGGATGAAAGCGCCCGAGCCGATGAGGACGTAACGCGCGGCCACCGCGCGGCGAATCAGGAAGAGAAGCAGAGCGCCGTATGCCATCGCGCCCAGGTATCCGGCGCTCGAAACCAGCACCTGCGAGATGAGTCCGCCCTGCGTCGTGTAGGTCTCGCCGCTCGTGTTGACGGCGACGCTCAGGCTGGCCACGCTATTGCCCGTCAGGAGCGCGGCCAGCGCGTGCCCGCCCTCATGTATGAAGGTCACGAAGATGCGGAAAGGGTAGGTCAACACGTCCGCGAAGGGGATAAACCACAGCGCGACGCTGACGGCGACGGCGATGAGCAGCGTGCGGGCCTGCGGGCGCGCATCTGCGGAAATACTTAGCTTCATCTGGAAAATCTCCGCTCTCTAAAACTTGTCCGGTAATGCGGTCACGTGCAAAGGCCATTGTACGCTGAAGCCCGCGGGGAAACAACGACCTTTGCGGCCTCCACTGTTATCAACGCGGCCGGGCAGTAGATTGTTCCGCCCGGCTGTAATCGCCGGACTTGCCGCCGCTCTTCTCTTCGAGGCGCACCTCCGTGATCGTCATCCCCTTATCGAGGGCCTTGCACATGTCGTAGACGGTCAGGGCGGCGACGGCCGCGGCGGTCAGCGCCTCCATCTCGACGCCGGTTTGCGCGCGGGTGGCCGCCGTCGCTTCGAGATAAACGCCCGTCTCCTGCACTTCGGCGCGGACATCTATGTGGGTCAGCGGCAGCGGGTGGCAGAGCGGAATCAGCTCGGCCGTGCGCTTGGCGGCCATGATTCCGGCCAGCCGCGCCGTCTCCAGCGGGTCGCCCTTCGGCGTGCGATGCTCGCGCACGGCCGCCACCGTCTCAGCCCGCATCAGGACACGCGCCGAAGCGACGGCACGCCGCGCCGTCGCTTCCTTCGCGCTCGTGTCCACCATCGCCACGCGGCCCTCTTCGTCAACGTGCGAAAGTCGCTCCATAGCGTCAGAGTAAACAGCAAATGAGGGGAAAAGTAAAAGCAGCCTGGGTGGATTTCAGTGCGGCTGCCCGCGATGCAGGCGCGGGAAAGAGTGTTGCAGCAGCGAGGTCCTGAGCAAGGCTCGCCGGAGGAGTCTGCCCGCTTCGGAAAGCGGCACGGCCGCGAGCGCGAAGAGGAAATAGTGGATCGCCAGCACGTAGCGATACTCCGTGTGCAGCGCCGATTGAACGCAGAGATAGTAGGCCGGGACGACGAGGAGGATGACGAGCGCGCGCCCCCTGCGCATGCGTCCGAGCAGGATCAGGCCGATGATGGCGAGCGGCAGCATCAGGGCCGTGATGAAGAGTCTCTGGAGGCTGTGAACTAGGGCGCGGGGAAAGCGCGTCCAGGTGTAAGCGGTAGGCCCGAGCGCGTAAAGCTCGACCTGGCCGACCTCGACGGACGGGCGAGAGCCGCCGCTGGCGAAGACGAGCCGTACCTGTCCCGCATCGCCGCTGACGAAAGGCAACTCGACGATGCTCTCCGGCTGCTCGGCGGGCGTCTTCCAGTCTTGCGGCTCGACGATGACGGATGCGTCCGGCGAGTCCGTCTCCTCACGGCTGATGCTGACCGTCATTCGGCCCTCAAGGATTCTGGCCGGAAGCCTGACGAGGTAGTCCGTATTCCGCTCGACGCCGATGGGCGCGGAGACGAGCAGTTTGCCGTACCTGGAATCGTCGCCCTCAAGCAAGAGCACCCGTCCGTCGGTCGCCAGCGAAATCTTCGCCCCCGCTGACGCGATGCTGCCCTCTGAGAGCAGCCCGGCCGGTGTGCCCGACCAGGCGGGCCGCATCCGGTCCGCAAGGGCGAGCGAATGTGTGACGGCCGGGTCCGCCGAGATGAGCCGGACTCGTTCGAGCCTCAGCATCGAAGCGGCGCGGCGCAGCATGACACCGAAAAACCAGAAGGGATGGGCGCGAATCACTCCGAGACCGGCGGCCAGGCGCTGGCGCTCGCGGCTGACGCCGTCCGGGTTAAAGAGCGTGCCGTAGTAGTCCGGCCGCCCGTAGCGCTGTGCCTCCCAGCGCATGATTCCCATGTCGGTCGCCGGTATCCCGAAGCGCCCTTCGCGGTCGTAGTCGGCGATGCCTTCGAGCAGCGTCTGCCCAGCGCCGAGCGAGACCGGGACGAAGTGATCGTAAACGATGAGATTGCGCACCGTCAGCGGCGCGACGATGAACAGCATCCCGGCCAGGAGGGCCGCGGCGGGGCGCAGGCGTTTGCCCCGCTCGAAGAGCAGAGGCACGGCGGCGGCCATCAAGGGGGCGAGCAGCATCGCGTTGGCGCGCAGCCAGCAGGAGAGCCCGACGAGCGCGCCCGCCCCGGCAAGGGTCAGGAGACGCGGCGGCCGTTGAAGGCTTGCGCGCGCGAGCAGGTAAACGGCCAGAAGGATGGGGAGCACCGCGAGCGTGTCCGGCAAGAGCAGCACGGAGTTGTAAGTGAACTGCGGGGCCAGCGCCGCGAGCAGCCCGGCGACGGCGGCCACGCGCAGGGGCAGCAGCGCGTAAGTCAAGAGAAAAAGGACGACGGCCGAGGCCGCATCCGCCAGGATTTGAATGAGTTGGCTC
Source organism: Pyrinomonadaceae bacterium (assembly GCA_036389715.1). Lineage (GTDB taxonomy): Bacteria > Acidobacteriota > Blastocatellia > Pyrinomonadales > Pyrinomonadaceae > DASVWH01. The sequence goes on from DASVWH010000177.1 coordinate 13,165, forward strand.
GAAGTCTCGGAATCGCCGAAGAGGGCGAAGGTGTGGGCCAGGAGGATGGAGTAGCCGGGCGGATGGCCCAGGTGGTTCGCGTCTGCGAGCGGCGAGCGGGGGCTGAAGAAAGAGTTGACGCCGCCTTCGAGCAGGAGCCGCGCCGTGTGCCTGTAGCCTTCCGTGACGGCCGATTGCACCCTCTTCGCTTCGAGCCTGTTGTCCTGTAAGGAAAGCAGCCGACAGCCGAGCGCGACGAGAAAAATCAGCGCGCAGATGGCGATGATTCTTCTTCGGCCCACGTCTGAAGCTGGCTTATTCAAGCTCGGCATCGGTTCTCCGTGCGCGCTCTCAACCGGGCAGGCGAACGACGCGCACACACTCTCCCGCCGCGAGCGAGCCCGCTCCCTGCGGCACGATGACGAGGGCGCTGGCGCGGGCAAAGGCCACGAAGTCGGACGAGCCGCCCCACTTCAAAGGCTCTGCGAGCAGTTGCCCTGCGGCGTCCGTCCGAAGCTCGGCGGGCAGATAGCTGGCGCGCTCCAGAGAGCCCTTGACGGAGCGCGCGAGCACGGCCCATTGTTCGCTCATCTGGGCTTGCGCAGAGCCCTGCATGGCGCGCAGGGCCGTGCGCGCGAAGAGGTTGAAGGTGACGGAGACGGAGACCGGATTGCCCGGTAAGCCGAAGACGAGCGCCCCGCCGAGACGTGCGAAGACGGTCGGCTTGCCGGGCCGCAGGCTGACGCGCTCGAAGAAAACCTCCGCGCCGAGCTGGCGCAGCGCCGTCTTCGTAAAATCGTAGACTCCCATCGAGACGCCGCCCGATAGGATCAAGGCATCGGAGCGCGCCGCCGCCGCCGTAATCTCTCGTTTGAGCAGCTCGGGATCGTCGCCCGCGAGCGGCAGCCGTTCGACGAGCGCGCCAGCCAATTCAGCGTAAGCGCCGAGCGAGTAGCTGTTGGAGTCGCGAATCTGGTCCGCGCCCGGCCGCTCCTCGACCGCGACCAGCTCGGAGCCGGTCGCGAGGACGGCGACGCGCGGGCGCCCGCCGACGGAAAGCCTTGCGTAGCCGAAGGAAGCGAGCGCGGCCATCATCGCCGCGTTAATCTCTTCGCCGGGACGGAGCACGACCTGGCCCGCGCTGACTTCGCTGGCGCGCCGGACGATGAACTGACCCGGCGCGGAGGTCTCCGCTATCTCCACCGTCCCGCCGTCCTCCGTTTCGCTCGTGACTTCGACCTTCTGCACGCTGTCAGCGCCCGCAGGCACTGGCGCGCCCGTCATAATCCGCACGGCCTGGCCCGCGCGCAGTTCTTCGTGCCACCCGCGCCCGGCGGCCGACTCTCCGACGATGCGCAGGCGGGCAGGGAGGGCCCGCGTATCCTCTGCGCGCACGGCGTAGCCGTCCATCTGTGCGCGGTCGAAGGGCGGCAAATCCGAATCCGCGATAATCTCTTCGGCGAGGATGCGCCCGCGCGCTGCGGCGAGCGCGACCCGTTCGGCGGGCAGCGCGCGCGTCTCTTTGAGGACGATACGAATGGCTTCTGGGACGGAGATCATAATGACGCGACGGGTTGTGACTGTAGCTTCGCCAGCTCGTGATAAATCTCCAAAGCCGACTGGTAGCGATAGGCCTCGCGCCGTCTGAGCATGACGGAGACGATACGCGCCAGTTCTCCCGTCTCTCCGCCGAGACGGATTAAAGCCTCTGCTCTCATGCGCGGGATGCCGTCCAGAATCTGTTGAAAGGTTTGCTCGCGCGAGAGCCCTTCGGTCAGCGGCGAACCGCCCGTCATCAAGGTCAGGAGCGCGATCCCGAGCTGGTAGAAATCGGACTGGAGCTTCGAGTACCCGTAGCGCAGGAGCTCCGGCGGCAGGTACGAGTCGTGCCCGATCAACGTCTTGGCCAGCTCCTCGGAGGTGATGGTGTTCTTGGCGATGCCGAAGTCGGAGAGCTTGTAGACCCAGTCGGGAAAGACCAGGATGTTTTTCGGCGTCACGTCCCTGTGAATGACCGGCAGCGAATGGATGTAGTCCAGGGCCTGGAGGACCTGCATCCCGACGGCACAGACCGCCCGCGTGCTGAAGCGATAGTTTGCCGCCAGCAGATCGCCGAGCGAGCAGTTGGCCTTTTCCATGACCATCACGAGATGGCCCTGAAGCGTCTGAAAGTATTCGACGATCTGCACGATGTGCGGATGCCTGAGACATTTGAGCGAGAGGTTGCACTCGTTGATCCAGGTGTCGAGCCCGCCGCTGCGGCTGTGCGGGTCGGGCCTGATAAACTTGATGGCGCGCGCCTGCCCGTTCTGGTCGAGGGCCGAATAGACCTCTCCGCCGCCGCCGCCGTTAATTCTCTCCAGCAGCCGATACCAGTGCCCGCGCGGGCTATTGAGAAGGCTGTTCAAACACACTCTCCTTTGACGAGAGAGATTATCTCAAATCCGTCTCCGGGGAAAACAGCAACAGCGGCCAGAGCGGGAAGCGGGCGCGGGTTGGGGTATAATTCTCGGGCACGCTCAGAACGGGCCAGCCGAAGCAGTCCGTCCCGTATTCGAGTTCCAGGACTATTCTGCAAAAGGAATCACTATGAAAAGCCTTCCGCGCGGGCTGTGTCGCGCCGCCGTTATCTGCCTGTTGCTGGTCATGGCCGCGCAGGGCATCGCGCAGCAGCAGCGAGAGCTGACGATTGAGTGGATATATGGCGAAGAGGCAGCCGGGATATCCGCGCTCCCCGCTTACGCCTGGCTGGCAGACGGGACGGCGATCTTATACGACCCGCGGCGTGCGGCCGGAGAAAGAAGTTTTGAACGACTGAATCCGCAGACGGGCCGCCGGACGCCGCTGCTGGATGCTCAAAGGGCCATGACGAGCCTGCGCCGTCTGCTCCCTAAAGCGGAAGCGCCCGAGACATTGCCCTGGCCCACTGCCTTCAGCGAACAGGGAAGGCACGCGCTCTATCTATTTGAAGGCGACATCTACCTGCTCGATGTCGGGCAGTCGCAGTTCGTGCGCGTGACGCGGACACAGGCCGAGGAGAAGTCCGCCAACTTCTCACCGGACGGGAAGAGGCTCGCCTTCGTGCGCGACAACGACATCTACGTCTATGACATCGAGCGCGGGACGGAGAAGCGCCTGACGCGCGACGGCTCAGAGACCACGCTCAACGGAACGCTCTCCTGGGTCTACTGGGAAGAGGTCTTCGGCAGGCGCGACATAGGCTACTGGTGGTCGGACGATTCGCAGGCCATCGCCTATCTACAGACGGACGAATCCCCTGTCGGCACATCGTATTTCGTTGATTTTCAGCCGCAGTACCCGCGCCTGATAAAGCAGCGCTACGCCAAGGCCGGGACTCCGAACCCGCCCGTGCGCGTCGGCATTGCCGAAATCAACCGGGACGAGACGACCTGGATAAAGCTCGACCCCAGGTCTTACGAGTACGTCGTGCGCGTCAAATGGCTTCCCGATAATCGCCGGGTCAGCGTGCAGACGATGAACCGCGCGCAAACGGAGCTGGACCTACATCTTGCCGACCGCTCAAACGGCGCGGCGGCGCGGGTGCTCAAGGAGAAGGATAAGGATTGGGTCAACGTCCATGACGACCTCTACTTTCTGCGAGACGGCAAGCATTTCGTCTGGGCCTCGGAGCGCACGGGCTACGCGCACCTCTACCGCTACACGCTCGAAGGCAAGCTGGTCAACCAGATCACGAAGGGCGATTGGGCGATACACTCTGCCGGAGGCGGCGTCTTCTGGCTGCGCCAGGCCGTGACGGCGATTGACGAAAAGGAGGGCTGGGTCTATTTCACCGCGCTCGAAAAATCCTCGGTCGAGCGACACCTCTACCGCGTTAGATTCGACGGCAGCGGGATGAAGCGCCTGTCCAGGGAGGACGGCTCGCACTCGATCAGCTTCAGTCCCGACGCGCTCCACTATTTCGATGCGTACTCCAGCATCTCGACCGCGCCGTCGCTCACGCTGCACGCGGCGGTCGGCCAGGTCCTGCTGCCGCTGGCCGGGCCCCGGACAGCGTCGCTGGCCCGATTTGAGATGCGGTATCCTGAGCTGTTAAAGATTCCGGCGGCGGATAATTTCCAGATGCCCGCCCAACTGCTCAAGCCCAAAGATTTCAACCCGGCCAGGCGTTATCCCGTAATCATCTACGTTTACGGCGGGCCTTCCGCGCCCTCCGTCGTCAACGCCTGGAAGCCCTCGAACTATTTCGACCAGCTCTTATCGCGCGAAGGCTACCTGGTGCTCTACGTTGACAACCGGAGCGCGACCGCCATCAGCCACACGCTTGAGACGACGAGCCGTGGGCAGATGTTCGGCGTGAGCCAGTTAAACGATCTTCTCGCGGCCGTCAGGTGGTTGAAGTCGCAGCCCTATGTGGACCCCGGAAGAATCGGTGTCTGGGGCCGCAGCGGCGGCGGCAGTTTCACCCTCCTGGCCATGACCCGCTCCGGGGAATTCAAAGCGGGCATCGCCATCGCGGCCGTCACGGACTGGAGCTACTACGACACCAAGGGGATAGAGTCTATTATGAAATGGCCAGCGGTTAACCCGGAGGGCTACAACGAGTCTTCGCTGCTCAAATCGGCGAAAGATTTACACGGGCGTCTCCTGCTGGTCCACGGCACGTATGACGACAACGTTCATATCCAGAACGCCTGGCACTTCGCCGACGAGCTGATTAAAGCGGGCAAGACCTTTGACATGATGATTTATCCGATGCGTAAGCACGGCATCTCCGATGTTCCGGCGCGCATTCACCTGGGCAAAACCATGCTTGAGTTCTGGAAAAAGAATCTCTAGCCGGGCCCTGTAAAGCCTTCTTCCAAACCCATCAGGAGCATATGCAGAGCAGACACATCACCCTCTTGATCGCTCTTATCTTAAGCCTCGCCTGTGCGGTGCGCGGCCAGGAGGGCTACACCTACATCAGGGCCGCGAGGCTGTTCGACGGCCGGTCCGACACGCTCACGGAGAGCGTCTCCGTGCTGGTCCAGGGCAAAACCATCGTGCGTGTCGGCAGGGATTTGCCCGTCCCGGCCGGGGCGACGGTCATTGACCTGGGCGAGCGCACTCTGATGCCCGGCTTGATTGACGCGCATACGCATATCGTCCTGCACGCGGGCGACTATGACGCGCAGATACTGCGTGAGACGCCCGAGTATCGCTCTATCTATGCGACGGTCAATGCGAGAAAGACCCTGGAAGCGGGCGTGACGAGCATCCGCGACCTCGGCAATGAGGGCGCGGGCTTCGCGGACGTGGCGCTGCGTGACGCCATCGCCGGGGGCCTAGTGCCGGGGCCGCGCATCGTCGCCGCCATCCGCCCCGTGACCAGCACGGGCGCGTATCGCCTCGTCGGCTACTCTCCTTACCACACGCTGCCGCCGCTTGCGTCTTCCGCGGACGGCCCCGCGGAGGTGCGCAAAGAGGTCCGGCGGCTGATCGAGCAGGGGGCCGATGTCATCAAGATTTACATGGAGTCCTATGAGAAGCGGCAGATGAGAAGCGACCTGCTGACGGGCGCGCTCAATTATTCGCAGGAGGAGTTGAATGCCCTGGTCGAGGAGGCCCACAGGGGCGGCGTGCGCGTGGCGGCACACACTTACTCGGACGAGGCAGCGCGCATGGCCATCACGGCCGGGGCCGATTCCATCGAGCACGGCCTGTACCTGAAGGAAGAGACCTTCCGCTTAATGGCCCGGAAGGGCATCTACTACGTGCCGACGCTGCTCGTCTATGAACTCTGGCGCGACGGGAAAATCTTCGGCGGCATCTCTGCGGAAAATAAGCTCAAACTGACCAACACTGTCCGCGAGCACACAGCTACTTTCAAGCGCGCGCTGGCCACCCCTGTCAAGATCGCCTTCGGCACTGACACCTTCGAGTTGCCGGGCACTAACGCGCAAGAACTTGAGTTGATGGTCCGCTACGGGATGCGCCCGGTCGAAGCGCTGCGCTCGGCCACGCTCACGTCGGCCGCCCTGTTGGGCCTGGGCAATCTGACCGGCACTATCGAGCCGGGCAAATCCGCCGACCTGATAGCCTTCAAGGGAAACCCGCTGGAGGACATCCGGGCCACACAGCGCGTCTCCTTCGTCATGAAGGAGGGAACAATCTACTTGAACAGGTAGCGGCGCAGCCATCAGAAGCATCTCGCTCACATCGTTCGAGCGAGACACCGGCCTATTAAGGGAGCGCGCGGCTTGGCCGGGCCATCCCTCGCCGGTAATAAGGCCATTAAGTTAGCTCTCGCGCCCGGCATCCGGTCGGGCGCGCAGCGCGCTCAATCAAGCCATCAACATTTATGACGGCCCGAGAAAGTAAAGCGAAAAGCGAAAGAGGCGGCTTCCTCTACGACCCGGATGAAGCTGTGCGGTATCTCTCTGCTGTTGATTCGACACTCGGCGCACTGATAGAGCGCGCCGGGCCTTTCAATATGCAGCTCCGCCGCCTGCTTAATCCCTTTGAAGCCCTGGCCAGAAACATCATCTACCAGCAACTTCACGGGGCTGCGGCGGCGGCGATTCACGGGCGTGTCCTGGCTCTCTTAGGAAAAGATAAACTGCATCCGCAGGACATCTTCGACGCATCGGAGGAAAGCCTGCGTGCTGCGGGGCTCTCGGGGGCTAAGCTGGCCGCGCTGAAAGACCTGGCCGTCAAAACGCTCGATGGCACTGTCCCGACCCTGGCGCGATTGCGCCGGATGGATGACGAAGAGCTCATAGAGCGTCTGACGGAGGTGCGCGGCATCGGTCGCTGGACTGTCGAGATGCTGCTGATATTCGGCCTGGGGCGGCCGGACGTGCTGCCTGTCGGCGACTTCGCCGTGCGCAAAGGCTTCTGGCTCGCCTATGGCATGAAAGAGATGCCGAAACCGAAAGAGCTGGCGCAGTATGGCGAACGCTGGAGGCCCTTCAGATCAGTCGCGAGCTGGTACATGTGGCGCGTGCACGAACTCCCGCCCGGCTCGTAAATTTCATCACTGCGCCGGGCGACACTCCCGAACCTGTGACGATCCCACGCCGCGTCCTCACTTTCCGTTACACGACGACCAAAAACACGAACACCCCTCGAAAACCGAAGGGTGCAAGTGTGCCATTTATTGATGTTAATGGCGGAGCCGACGGGACTCGAACCCGCGATCTCCGAGCAGCCTGACTGAAGCTATCTCTTCAAACATCAATTGTTTACGGCCAGCCTTAATTCCGGTTTTTCTGCTTCTGCGGGATTTTTAACGGGACGCAGTCGCTGAATCGCTTCAACCGCCGCCCGCTTCCTTCCATCGGTCCCGTGAACATAGCCGGCGCTCGTCTTAATATCGCGGTGGCCCATGAGCGCCATGATCTCGTAAGACGAATAGCCCGCCTCGCCCAGCCGGGTGCCGAACGTGTGACGCATTGTGTAGAGTCTCGCCCCTTTGATACCGGCGTCCTTCAGCGCCCGGCGGAAACCATTCTTAACTTCCTTGAAACGGTCGCCGGTGCGCCAACTGACGAACAGAAATTCGCTCCCCTTGTTCCGGTTGTAGAGATCGAGCAAGACCTCCCGCACAGCCTCGCTCATGGGAATCTCCCTCTCTTCGTCAGTCTTCGTACCCGCGCGCAGGACGTTACGCTCGAAGTCAACGTCCGAGCGGCGCAGGTTGAAAATCTCCGAAGGAGGACGTAGTCCCGTACCGATGCCGACAATCGCGATGGGGCGCAGATGGGCAAGCGTGCCCGTCATAGCGGCCATCAAACGATCCTCTTCATCGTGAGTGAAGTAACGCGGTATAACTTTGCGACCTTTGAACCTCTCGACCTGACGGCAAGGGTTGCGATCAACCTTCCCGAAATCTTTCGCTTTCGTGAAAATCTTGGACAAGATTTCGAGCTCGCGATTGACTGAAGTATGGCTCAACCGGGTGCCTCGGACGGTGATTGAATTACGACGGAGTGTTTTGAAGCCTTCAATCATTTCCGGGGTAATCTGATCCAGCCTCTTATTTCCGAAGTGCTTGATCAAAGTCTTGCAGCGCGTTTCATCCGATGTCTTGCAAGAGCGTTTATTCGCGCGCGCCCAGGGAAGGTAAACCCCTTCGACAAATTCGCTGAAGGCTGGAGCTACCTTCTTGTGCGAGCCGTATTTGCCCTCGAAAACATCATTCTTGATCCGAACCTCAGCTTGCTCGGCCTGAGACCTGGTGCGGGCCTCTTTGATCGCGCCGAGATAACGCACGTTGCTGATCCAAAAATCATAGTACCAGTGAGCATGTTTGCAGGATTTCTTTTCCTGACATTCACGTCGCTTGCACTGACGTTGATAAACTGCCATTACTTGTTTCTCCTTCTTCAAGCGCTTGCAGCCATTCTCGAAGGAAGAGAACGGCATGAATCTTACACTTCAGGTTTTGTCCAGGCAAGAATTTCGTCGCGGTCAAAGAGTGTGCGATCGCCGGCCTTGCGAAAGGGGATCTTTCTCTGGCTAACCCAATCGTAAACAGTCCTCTTCGAGATGCGGAGGAGAACTGCTACCTCTTTGACTTCCAGAAATTTAGGGAGTGGATCTTGTAACTGACTGTTATTCATCT
>DASVWH010000178.1:0-27689 GCA_036389715.1 Pyrinomonadaceae bacterium
CGGGTCAAGATAGGGCTCTTCCAGCAACTGTTCTCGCCCCTGCGATTTGATGTAGATGCGTCCGTCACGAATCTCGATGGTCTCGCCCGGCAAGCCGATGATCCGCTTGATGTAGCTCTTCGACGGGTCGTTCGGATACCAGAAAACTATCACGTCGCCGCGCGCGAGCTTCGGCAGCCCGTAATAGACCAGCTTGTTGACGAAAATCCGCTCGCCGTCGTGCAGCCTCGGGAGCATCGAAGTGCCTTCGACCTTGACGGGCTGGACGACGAAGACCACCAGCAGCGCCGCAAACATCAGCGCAAAGAGGAGGTCGCGCCCGAGCAGGCGCGCTTCCATCCAGAAGGATTGGCGCGCGACATCGCGCGGCTTCTCCACTTCGATGTCCCTGTCGTCCTCGACCGCGATCCCGCCAAAGAGCGGCGCGCTCCGTTTCTTCAGTCCAAACATAGCTCTCATCTCTTAGACGCCCGGTGCAGTCATAGTTTACATCGTCTTCACCCGAATATTGGAGGCTGGCCGCGTGAAAAGCAAGTAGGGAGCGGGAAGGCCGCGGGGCCGAAAGTGCGGCGCGGCGAGTTCGGCCAGGATTCTTTCCTGCTTCGTTCTTCGGGCTTCCTACTTGCTTTTCACGCGGCCCGTCTCTATCATCGCCTATCAGAGCAGTCTAAAGCCTTTATTGTGTCCATCTTCCAGAACATCTTCAGCAGACGGAGGCCGACAGCGTGATTAAACTCGACATAGTAAATCGTGTGGCAGACCGCACGGGCGTGCCCAAGATGAAGGCCGAGCAGGCCGTTGACGCGCTCTTTCATTCGATGAAAGAGGCGCTCATGCGCGGCGAGAGAATCGAGCTGCGCGGCTTCGGCGTCTTCGTCGTCAAGCCGCGCAAGCGCGGAGTGGGCCGCAATCCGCGCACGGGCGAAGAGGTCGCCATCCCTTCGGGCAAGACCATCCGCTTCAAGCCGGGCAAGGAATTGCAGGCGCATGACGGCGACGAGCAGCCGGGCGCGGCGGGCGAGACGAGCGCCGAGCGCCTGCCCGATGCCAGCTACTGAATAGGAGTCAGAGGCCGGAGGCCCGGCATCAGGCCGCCATCCGCGAACCGCGCCCGGCCTTCAGCCTTTTCGAGCCTCTGCTTTACTTCTGCATGTCCGAATCAGCCCGCGCCATTCCACCCTTCGTTGATGCGCCCGCGCCTTACGCCGGTCGCCGCTCGGCGCGCCCGACGGCACGCGAATGGGGCAAGCACACAGTGCTCTTTCTCCTGACGCTCATGACGGCGACACTGGCCGGAATCATGCTCGTCAGCAACGGCCTCGCGGACCCCATCATCGCGGACCCGGTCTCATGGCTCGACTATCTGCTCTACGTCCCGGAATTTCTCTTGATGGCGACGGTCGGCTATCTACAGTACGGGTTGACGCACCCCTCCGTGCTGGCACAGGGCGCGACCTTTGCCCTCTCGCTGCTCGCCATCCTGACCGCACACGAGGCGGGGCATTACATAGCCTGCCGCCGCTACGGCGTCCAGGCGACACTGCCCTTCTTTATTCCCGCGCCGCCGATTTTTCTGGCGGGCACGTTCGGCGCGTTCATCAAGATCAAGTCGCCCATCCCGTCGCGCCGCGCGCTCTTCGACATCGGCGTCGCCGGGCCAATCGCAGGCTTCGTCGTGGCCGTGCCCATCGCGGTCGTCGGCTTGCTCACGGCGCAGGCGGCAGCCGCGCCGCTCGCGCCGGGGGCAGGCCAGGGCGGGATTATTTTCAGCGATTCGCTGCTCCTGCAACTGCTCTCGCGCGCCCTCGGCGCGGGTCTCAATATCGAGATCAATCCCTTCTACTTCGCCTCCTGGATCGGCCTCCTGGTGACGAGCCTGAACCTGATGCCGGTCGGGCAGCTCGACGGCGGACACGCGACTTACGCCCTGTTCGGCGTGCGCGCGCACAAGTGGATAGGGCGGGCGGCCTTCGCCGTGATGTCCGTGCTGGCCGTTCTCGGCTGGGTCTGGAACAGCAGCCCGAGCGGATTTCTCTACGCCGTGCTGCTCGGCGTCATGCTCCGCGTGCGCCACCCGCACGTCGAAGACGAGCGCGAGCCGCTCGGCCGCTCGCGCCTGGTCGTCGCCATCCTGACGCTCGTCATCTTCGCCCTCTCGTTCCTGCCCTTCCCGATCAAGGTGGTCTGAAACAGTTTGACCGCCGGAAGCGCGGCCAACATGGGCCAGGCGCTTCCGGCGGTCAAAAGGGATTTCGACTCGCCGTCCCGTTCTAACTTAACGAAGCTCGTAATAAGTGTGCGGCGCGTGATGCGGCGGCGACGGCAGGTCCGGTGGCAGCGGCGCATCCGGCAGCAGTTCGAGCGACTCTTCCGTTATCCTCAACTCTTCCCTGATGCCCGCGGGGCCTCGCAGAAAATAGCGTTCGCTGTGCACGGAGCCGGGCAGAACAGCGGGCGGCGGAGCGGTCCAGCCGCGCCCGCACTCGTGATGCCTGTAGCGCATGGAGCGCGAATTAAAGCGTGCCATGGGGCTAAAGCCGCCGAGCAGGATGGCGGCGCTGACGCCCAGGAGGAATGTCAGCAGTCCGACCAGCAGCCGCAGGATGAAACGTCTGGTTCCTGTATTCATATAATCTTCACCTCTCTCGGAGACAGATGCGGCCCGGAGCCTTGCGGTTGACCGGGCGGAGCTTTCTTGATGCTCAGGCGGCTTCCCCCGCGGGCAGCAGCCCCCTGATTTCGCGGACGAATCTCGCGACCTCTTCCTGGCCCGCCAGCGCCATCATAAAGAACTTGTAGCCCTGGTGGAAACAGAGCACGCCGTTACTGAAGAGCCAGACGCCGTCCAGGACGGGATTGCCGCCGAGCAGCCAGCTGATGGGTGCGCCCGTGATCCGGCCAGGCTGAAAAATCTGCGCCCACATGGCGAAGCCCGCCGCGCAGCTGAATGCGCCGAGCAGCGGTGCGCCGACATGCTTGACGATCTTGCGCTGGAATTCGACGCGGTCCCTTTCGGCCTCGCCCAGCTGGCCGCTCTCGATGAGCGTCTCCTGCCGGCGCAGGTAGCCGTCAAACTTCTCGCTGGCCTTGCGCAGGCCGTAGACGGGCAGCGCCGAATGCGTCAGCCAGTGCGGATGAGAGCCCAGGAGAACGGCGTCGAGGCTCGGGAAGGCCGCACCGAGGCCCGCCCCGGCCAGCACAGAGAAGGTCACGGTCGCGGCCTTCCCCGGATTATCCTTGAGCCAGCGGCCCGCCTTGACGACCCTAGCCGAAGAGACGATTGAGGCACGCGTAAAGCGCGCGCTGGCGCTGGCGACACGCGAGGCGCGCCTGTAATAGCTCTTCGCGTCGTCGAACACGTCCCCGGCCCTTTCTCCGGCGGCCCCGGCGGCGTGACGAAAGGCCTCGCCAGCCTCGCGCGCACGGCGCGCAGCCTCTTCGGCCGCACGGCGCGCACGCTCTTTCACTTCATACTCTTCGCTCAAGCGTTCGGCTTCGGTGCGCGCACGCTCGGCCCCGGTGCTGAAGGCTTCAGCGCCGCGCCGGGCTGCGTCCTGCGCCGCGCGCGCGCCGTCTTCGACGCGCTCCTTAATTCCATACTTCTCATCCAGCTCGCGCGCCTTGCGCCGCGCCACCCGCTGCCATTCGTCCAGCTTGTCCCTGTAATCCGCCATCGTTTCCGCCTCTTTCAACTAATGGGTAAGGAGTTTTCAGTTTTCAGTTTTCAGTTTTGAGTTAAGTAAGGCAGCTCTCATCGAATCTCATCGAATTTCAAGGACAAGCTCTTGCTCGTAACTGAAAACTGAAAACTCCCCTTCCCCACGATTATACGCCCAAACGCTACTGCTGGTTCACTTCGGTTGTGAGGGCGCGGCCGACGCGGTCGCGTCCCTGCCGCTTGGCGTCGTAGAGTGCGGCGTCGGCGATGGCCAGCAGCTCGCGCCCGGTCGGCGCGCAGAGCGGGAATTCCGCCACCCCGAAACTGGCCGTGATGTGCCCGACGACGTTGATTTCCGTCTCCTTGACGGCGATGCGCAGGCGTTCCGCCACTTCGACGCCGCCCTCGAACTCCGTCTCTGGCAGGATGACCGCGAACTCTTCGCCGCCGATGCGCGCGGCCAGGTCAATGCCGCGCGTTCCGGCCTGAAGCGTTAGCGCCAGCCGCCGGATAGTCTCGTCTCCGATGTCGTGGCCGTAAGAATCGTTGACCCTCTTGAAATGGTCTATGTCCAGGAGGAGCAGGCAGAAAGGGCGGCTGTAGCGGAGCGTGCGCGTCACTTCGCGCTCCAGCTGGCGCTCGAAGCGGCGGCGGTTGGCCAGCCCCGTCAGGTGGTCCGTAAAAGCCTCTTCCTCGCAGGTGTCCAGGTAACGCTTGAAGTCGAGCAGGGTGCGCGCCCTGGCCAGCAGCAGGTCAATGTCGGTCGGGTCCGTGATGTAGCCGAGCGCGCCGACCTCCGAGCCCCGCCGCGCGTCCTGGGCGTCGTTTCTGGCGGCGGTTTGAATGATAATGGGCACGAACCTGGTCTGCGGATTGGCGCGCACGCGCCGCGCCAATTCGTAGCCGTCCATCTTGGGCATCATCACGTCCGTGATAATCAGGTCGGGCTGGTAGGATTCGACCGCCGCCAGCCCGGCCTCGCCGTCGTTTGCCGCCCGCACCTCGTAACCAGCCATCTGGAGGGCTACCGTCAGCAGCGTCCGTTTGTCCGGCTCGTCGTCAACGACGAGAACATTAGGTTTTCCTGGCATAAACTAACTATTCCTGTGAGCGAGATAATTCTTGCGCGCTCTTTGTGCTTCATGCTAGAGTGTCGTTTCTTCAGTTGTTGTCTGAGTTCGCTGAAATAGCCAACCCCTTATCGAATCCACACAAGAACTGAAAACATGCGCCGCCTCGCGCTACTACACCAAGGGCGATTTCCTTACCAATTAGCCGGTTAAATTCAGCGAGCCATCTTTCCAGCGTCCGATTTTTCAACAGGCAGGACAAGCACGCTGTCTTAAGCCCGATGCGGATTATAAACCTTTGCTCAACCCCCATGAGAAAATAAAGGACCCGAAGCCCCATGCCACCTAAACGCGCCTGTGATCTCTCCGTCGAAGATCGCTCTAACATCATCCGCCAGACCGATTTTAGCGCCAGCCTGAGCGAGCCGCTGCGGGCGCGCCTGGCCGCGGTTGCCAGCGCCATTGATTACGGCCGTCGCCGCTTCGTCTACCGGGCGGGCGACCCGGCCGACGCGCTCTATCTGATTGCGCGGGGCCGCATTAAGCTCTGCCGCATCGAAGCCGTCACCGGGCGCGAAGCCGTGATAGACATTCTCCCGGCGGGCTCGCTCTTCGGCGAATCGGCGCTCTATGCCGCCGGATCGCGCGAAAAATGCGCCGTGACCTACGAGAATTCGCGCCTGCTGCGGATTCCTGTGGGGGAATTTAAAGAGGGGATGGCGGAAAGCCGCCTGCTTTATGATTACACCTTCCGGCTCATTGGTCAACGTTTAACTCGTGCCGAGCGGCTCGTCGCCGATTTTGCGCTCGACGCCATCCCGGCGCGGCTGGAGAAACTGCTGATCGAGTTCTCCAAGCGCTACGGCGTCAACGAGACCAACGGCGTCCTGATAGACATCCCGCTGCCGCACCGCGAAATCGCCTCCATCGTCGGCTCGACGCGCGAGAGCGTGACCGTCCGCTTGAATGCCATGCGCCGCGACGGTATTATTGACTTCGTCAACCGAAAAATTCTGATTAAACGCCCGGAATCGCTCGCCGCGGCCTGACCGCACGGACCGAAGCAAAAGTGCGAAAGTCGCCGCCAGCGCCCCTTCCGGCTTTCAACTTTACTTTAGTCTTATGAAGTGTCCAAATTGTGGCAAGCCCGTCGAGTGGCAAGACAATCCGCACCGCCCCTTCTGCTCCGAACGCTGCAAGCTGATAGACTTTGGCAAGTGGGCCGACGAGGAATACCGCGTCCCGGCAGAGCCACTGCCGCCCGCAGAACACGACGAAGCTCCGGCAGAGAGAGCCGATTAGGGCCGGGCCGCACGGGCGGGCCAGGCTATCCCGGCGGGGCCGTGCCCTGCTAGAATGGCGCTGCCGTTTTCACCTGAGCCGGAGCAGTCAAAAGATGCCATCTGCCTTCATCAGCCGCCGGTCCATGCGCTCTGCCGTGACGGCCCTGGTCGCGGCTTGCCTCCTCTCCTTGGCCGCAGCCTGCGCGGGCGGCCCGCCGCCGCAAACCGTCTCGGACACAGGCACGCCGAGCGGCCAGACCCCGCCGCGCACAGCTTTCCCGATGCCGCCGACGACGCAAAGCGGCGACCGCAGAAGCTCGCAGGGTTTTACGCTCCTCGATAATCGGCGGATGAGGTTGACGGACTACCTCGGCCACGTCGTCGTGCTCGACTTCTGGGCGACCTACTGCCCGCCCTGCCTGGAGGAGGCCCCGCACCTGGACGCGCTGCAACGCCGCTACGGGGCGGAAGGTCTGCACGTCGTCGGGCTCAACGTCGGCGGGGCTGACGACCGCCCGAAAATCCCGGAGTTCGTCGAACAGTTCAAGATCAAGTACACGCTCGGCATCCCCGATGCGGAGATGACGAGCTTTTACCTGGCCGGTGACGACCGGATTCCGCAAACCCTGGTCTTCGACCGCCAGGGACGCCTCGTCAAACACTTCGTCGGCTACGACGAGACGGTCTCGACCGAGCTTGAACGCGCCATCCAGACCTCGCTCGCCGCCGGAACAGAGGAGAAAAGCAGGTGAGAAGGGGAAGAGATTGATTCATTCAGAGATTGATTCATTCAACGGTTAAATTCTTTCCTTCCGACCTGCTCTGACTTATGCCGCGTGACATTCCGGTAGGCAACGGTTCGCTGCTCGTCACCTTCGACGAGCAATATCAAATCCGTGACATCTACTTCCCTTACGTCGGGAAGGAGAATCATTCGGAGGGGCATCCGTTTCGCTTCGGCGTCTGGGTTGACGGGGCCTTTTCCTGGGTCGGCGACAGGGGCTGGACCAGGGAGCTGCGTTACCTGGAAGAGACGCTCGTGACCGAAGTGCGGCTCGTCAACGAGGCGCTCCAAGTCGAGCTGGTCTCGAACGACGCGGTTGATTTTCACGAAAACATCTTCATCCGCCGTCTCGCGGTGCGCAACACCGGAAGAGCGCGGCGCGAGTTTCGTCTCTTCTTTCACCAGGATTTCTACATCTCGGAATCGGAGGTCGGCGACACCGCCTACTTCGACCCGGAGACGCAGGCGCTGATTCATTACAAGGGGCAGCGATACTTTCTAATCTCGACGGACGCGCCGACCGGCATCGAGACGTTTGCTACCGGGCGCAAGGCTTTTCAGGGAGCCGAAGGAACCTGGCGCGACGCCGAAGACGGCCTTTTGAGCGAAGGCGCAATCACCGAAGGCTCCGTTGATTCGACCATCGGGCGCACGCTCGCGGTCGAAGCGGGCGCGGCGGCCGAGATGTTCTACTGGATTGCGGTCGGCACTTCCTACGGCGAGGTGACGCGGCTCAACGGGCTGGTGCGCGAGCGCCACCCGCGCGCTCTTGTGAAGCGGACGCAGGATTACTGGCGCGCCTGGGTCAATAAGAACGAGACGGATTTCGGCAATCTCCCGCCGCAGGTCGTGAGCCTCTACAAGCGGTCGCTGCTGGTCGTCCGCACACAGATTGATTCGGGCGGCGCGATTCTCGCCGCCAACGATTCGGACGTGACCCTGCGCGCGACCGATCATTACAGCTATCTCTGGCCGCGCGACGGCGCGCTCGTCGCCTACGCGCTCGACCTCGCGGGCTACAACAGTCTGCCCCGCGCGTTTTTCGAGCTGTGCGGGAGAATCGTCACGGCCGACGGCTACTTTTTGCAGAAGTACAACGCGGACGGCTCGGTCGCTTCGGGCTGGCACGCGTCCTGGGATTCGGTCAATAAAAGGCGCGTCCTGCCGATTCAGGAAGACGAAACGGCGCTGGTCATCTGGGCGCTCTGGAATCACTACGACGAGTTTCTGGACATAGAGTTCGCCAAGGAGCTTTACCATCCGCTGATTACGCGCGCAGCCGATTTCATGGTCCGTTTCCGCGACGCGAAGACGGGGCTCCCGCAGCCTTCCTGGAATCTCTGGGAAGACCGCCGCGCGATTCACACCTTCACGTCTGCGGCGGTGGTCGGTGGGCTCAGGGCCGCCGCC
Source organism: Pyrinomonadaceae bacterium (assembly GCA_036389715.1). Taxonomy (GTDB): domain Bacteria; phylum Acidobacteriota; class Blastocatellia; order Pyrinomonadales; family Pyrinomonadaceae; genus DASVWH01. The sequence goes on from DASVWH010000178.1 coordinate 8,206, forward strand.
AACTTCGCCAGGCTCTTCGGCGAAGAGGAGCTGGCGGCCAAGTATGAACGTGCGGCCGCAGAGGTCTGCGCGGGGATGCGCGCCTATCTCTACCGCCCGGAGCTGGGCAGGTTTGCCAGGTCAATCACGCCCGGCGCGGACGGTCATTTCGAGGTTGACCCCGTGCTTGACGCCTCGCTCTTTGGCCTCTTCTACTTCGGGGCGTTTGCGCCCGGCGACCCGCTGGTGCGCGAGACGATGCGGGCCGTCGAAGAGCGGCTCTGGGCGAAGACGGAGATCGGCGGGTGCGCGCGCTACGAGGCGGACGGCTACATGCGCGTCACGGATGATGTCGCCCGCGTGCCGGGCAATCCGTGGTTCATCTGTACGCTCTGGCTGGCCGACTATCGCATCGCGCAGGCGCAGAGCCTCGAAGACCTGGAGCGTGCGGTCGAGATTCTGGAATGGGTGGCGGCGCGCGCACTGCCTTCGGGCGTCCTGGCCGAGCAGGTTGACCCGCTGACGGGAGCGCCCGTCTCGGTCTCGCCGCTGACGTGGTCGCACTCGACCGTCGTGGCGACCGTGATCGGTTACCTGCGCAAGCTCGAAGCACTGCTCTCATGCAACGAGTGCGCGCGCCCGCTCTTTCGCCACGACCGCCGCGCGCGCCGGGTCTACGAGTGAACGCTGAAGGGGCGAGCGGGGCCGGGCGAAGTCTGAAGTTAAGCAGCGACTGATTTTTCCGATGCACAGGACAGGACAATTTATCGGCGGCAGGTGGACGGCCAAGGTGGAGCTGCTGCCGGGCGAGTTCGAGGTCTTCACGCGCAAGGCCCGGCGGGGCTGGCGGATGGGCCAGCTTGTCTTTACCAACCAGCGCTTCATCTGGCTGCCGAGCTTCAAGCGCAAGGCGCAGGAGACCGACATTCTGATTATCGCGCACGAGCGCGTCGCGGCCTCCGACGTGGCGCGTCCCTGGCAGCATCTCTTTCTCGAACGCGCGCTGCGCCTGCGGCTGCAAAGCGGCGAGGCGATTCTCCTGATGGTCGGCGACGTGGACGCGGTCCTCCCGCTGGTGCGCGATTACATGTCCCGCGGGCGCTACAGGCCGGGCGAACTCTTCAAGTAAGCGGCGCTGTTGACACGTCTCATCAAGTAAGCGGCAATGTTTGATGCGTCTCAAGTAAACGGCGACGTTGATGCGGCGGCCTTCTCAGACAATGTAATCATGGTTTGGAGGGGCGACCGGCATTGCCCTTGAGCTTGTCAGTCAACAGTTCGGCCTTCCAACGGCAGATTGTCGCCAGCGCGGCTACCTGTTGCAGCGGGTCGCGCAGGTTCGCGGCGGCCTGACGCGCCTGATTCTCATCTACGGACGCCAGTATTTTGAAGCCGCCCAGCTCAATCCCGAGCTGGCCCTGCCGGGTTTCCAGGCTACTGTTGCTGCTGTTGGCCGCCGAGACCGCATCATTCAGCACTTCAAAGGCCAGGGTTGCGTCGGCGGGCGCGACGGCCCTGGCCAGTCTTGAGAGGGCGAGCGGGAGGGACGCTTGGTCCACGACACGTTTCAGTTGTCTGACGGCCTGAAGTACCAGGCGCGCGGCACAGGGCGAGTCTTTCAACTCGACGCACTTATTGATAATCAAGGGATAGACTTGCAGTATTGATATTGCCGTGCGCAGATGCTCTGCCAGACTCTCGGCTCCAGGGGTTTCGCCTTCTGCCGCGAGACTGGCCGCCTCACCCGCATCTATATCTTCCAGCAGGCGGGTTTTGGATTCTCCATCCGAGAGCGAATCAACCATTTTGCGAGCCCTGGCGAAATCCCTGCGGCCGAGAGCGAAGCTGCTGGTCATCTCGTCCGGCTGGCTACTATCGAGTGCGCGCTTCACCCGGTCTTCATATTCGACTCTGCGATCTTCCGCGGCGCTCTTCTGCGGCGGCAGCGCAGGGTCTTCGCCCGGCCGCCTGCTCAACTTCTCCAACTGCATAAACGGCCCGGATAGTTCCGCAGCATAGAGCTGTAGCGGCTGCCAGGTTGAGAGGAGGAAAGCCCGGAATTTGCTCGCGCTGCCGGGCTCGCGTTGCTCCAGGCGCGACAAACTCTCAATGACATAGCTGACGTAGGCTTTCATCACGGCCGGGCCGGGCGGTGGTATCCGCTGATATCTGGGATCAGGAGCCCTGTTGTTGAAGGCCATATAGCTGCTGGTATTGTTGGAGATGAGGTCTCTGAGAAAGAGATAGGTGCGCCACGCGCTCCTGTCTGCGGTTGAGAGCGGAGCCGCGCGCAGCCGTTCCAGATAACGGATAATCACCTCGTCGGCGGCCTTGCGATCTCGCGCCGCCAGGTCAATGATTATCGTTCCGCCGTTGAGAATCGTCGGCTCGGCTTCAATGGCTTTAAGGATATACTTGCCCGCACTCTCATTATCACCGGCCTGAACTGACATGTCTGCGAGGCCCGCATAACTATAATGTTGCTCGAGCGGCCCCAGATGCTCCGCCCCCGACTGTATCAATTGTTCGACCAAAGCCGTGTCCCGTCCGGCAATTTCGAGCACGCGACGACGAACACTGCTCCGGGTTATCTCGGCGGCAGCCGGTAAGACGGGCGGCGCGCCAATGGGTCTACTGCGAAGCCCGGCCTGTTCATCTTCATCCGGCAAAGTCAGCTCATACGCTTCACGCAGCAGCTTTTCCGCCCATGCCTTATCAAGTGTCCAGGCCGCACCCGCAATCTCGGCTTTAGCCAGTGCGCGCGCCAGCGAGCCGTCCAGCTTCAGAGCTTTTCCCTCAAGCGATTGCAGGTCGGAGATTAACCAAAGCCTCTCCAGGGCCGGGTCAACGTCGCCCGGCCGCGTGGCAACCCGCTGGCCTCTGACGGCAGGGACCGCAATGAAAATCAGCGCCAAAAGGAGGATGAGCCGCTGCCTCTTCATGCTTTTATCTCCTTTAATCAGACGACGAGCGTCGAGTTCAATTAATGCGGGAGGGTTTTGCCGCGACGTTTATTCTTTCAAGAGAGTGTTTCCGATCGATGGAAATATTGAGAGAGCGGCTCTTAAGTCCGTCAACGTTGGATGGGCGCATCCTATCTGCACGCCGAAGGGCGCGTCAAGAGATTTTGGCCCCGACCGGGAATAGAGCGCCAGGGCCAGCAGCCGGACGGGAAGCGGGCGCGGCGGGCTACAGACGATTTTTCATTTTGCTTTTTCCGCCTTTTCCTTTTACCTTCTTATTTTAACTTTCATTCACAAAGGCGGGGGATTCTGTTGTGAGAAAAGCCAAGATTCTGGCGACGCTCGGGCCTGCATCGCGTGAGCCCGTGCTGATCGAGGCGCTGCTGGCGGCGGGCATCAACGGCGTGCGCATCAACATGTCGCACGGGACGCAGGACGAGCACGCCGAGAATATCCAGAGAGCGCGGGCCGCCGCCGAGCGGATGCGCCGCCCCCTCTCCATCCTCGTTGACCTCTCCGGCCCGAAGATCAGGACCGGCGTGCTCAAGAATGGCCAGCCCGTTCAGCTCGAAGCCAACTCGCTCTTCACCATCACGACGCGCTCGGTCGCGGGCGACTCGCGCGAGGTCTCGACCAACTACGCCAGCATGGCGCGCGATGTGATGCCGGGAGCGCGGCTGCTCCTGGACGACGGGCTGATCGAGCTTAAGGCCGAGCGCACGACCGACACGGACGTTGTCACGCGCGTCATTAACGGCGGGACCTTGGGCGAGCGCAAGGGCATCAACCTGCCGGGCATTATTCTTCCCATCCCGTCACTGACCGATAAGGACCGGCGCGATCTACAGTGGGCCGTGCGGCAGGGCGTTGATTACATCGCGCTCTCGTTCGTCCGCCGCGCCGAAGACTGCAACGAAGCCAAGTCGCTGATTCAGGCCGCAGGGGGCCGCCAGCCGCTCGTCGCCAAGGTCGAGAAGGCTGAAGCGATAGATCACCTGGACGAGATCATCGCCGCCGCCGACGGGGTGATGGTCGCGCGCGGCGATCTCGGGGTCGAGACCAGCGTCGAGCTCGTCCCCGTCTACCAGAAGCAGATCATCGAGCGTGCGAACGCCGCGGGCAAGTTCGTCATTACCGCCACGCAGATGCTGCAATCAATGATTACCAACCCGCGCCCGACGCGCGCCGAAGCCTCCGACGTAGCCAACGCCGTCTGGGACGGCTCCGATTGCGTGATGCTCTCGAACGAGACGGCGATGGGCCAGAATCCGGTCGCGGCGGCGGCGACGATGGCGCGCATCATCGAATCGGCCGAGCAGGGCAGAAAGACGGGTTCGAGCGACGTGAGCAAGTGGATAGGCAAACAGTCCGGCCGTCTGAGCCGCGCGCTCTGCGAGGCCGCCGCCTTCGCCGCCGAAGAGCTGGGGACGAAGACGACCGCGGTTTTTACGGAATCCGGCCTGATGGCGCGCAGGCTGGCGGCTCTCAGGCCCGACCAGAAAATCATCGCGCTGACGCATTCAAAGGACGTGCAGAACGAACTGGCCCTGATCTGGGGCGTCGAGCCGCTGGTCTGCCAGAAGAGCGACAACACGGAGCTGATGGTTCGCTCGGGCGAACGTGCGCTGCTCGAAGCAGGCATCGTGCAGCAGGGCGAAACGGTCGTCTTGATGGCGGGCAAGCTCTCCGGCCTCGGCTTATCGCGGTCGGTCAAGGTGCACGAGGTCGGCGCATCCGACACGCAGTAACCGCAGGTGAGATTCTCATGGCAAATCTCGGCCGGTGAGTTCTTCGAGCTGATGCGCCCGGCGGCCTTCGCGCTGGCGGCCATCGTCTCCGCCTGGGTGCTCGCCGGGGCGCGCCGCCTCGGCTTCAATCTCTATATCGTCGCCGTCTGGACGCTGCTCACGCTCTTCTTCCCGCTCATCGTCTTCCCGCTCTACCTCGTCGCGCGCCTCTACGTCCGGCGGCGCGAGCAAACCGGCGAAAACTTCAACACGCCCGCAGAAGATTCAAAGGCCGAAGATTCAAAGACAGCAGACTCAAAGGCAGCAGGCTCAAAAGCAGAAGATTCAGCCGCCCGCCCGGACGGCCGGGAGAACGAGACGCCCTCGTCCGCGCCAGCCAAAACCCTGCGCTCGAAATACGCTCTCCCGCTGCTCTATCTCGTGACGGTGCTCTCGCTGCGCGGCGTCGCCTTCTACTTTGATTACAGGAGCGTCGAGGCGCATCTGGCGCGGGCCAACCAGGCGCGGCTGATGGGTCGGCCCGAGAGGACCATCCGCGAATACCGCGCGGCGCTCGCGCTCGAAGACGACGCGCACACGCATTACCTGCTGGCCGTCGAACTCTCTCAGACGGGGCAGTGGGAGCAGGCGCTGTGGGAATTTCGTGCCGCCCAGCGCGCCGGAGAGCCGGACGACGCCCTGCCGCTCGGCCTGGCCAAAGCGCTCGACGCGCTCAATCGTCCGGCGGAAGCCGTGCTCGAATACAGAAGGTTTCTGGCCACGCGCCGCTGCGCCGCGGCAGCGCCGGACATGCAATGCGAGATGGCGCGGGCGCGCCTGGAAAACGAGTGAGCGTGGGCAGTCCAATCATTTAGTCATTTCATCATTTAGTCATTTCATCATTTCATCATTCAACCGGCGGTGCGATGAATCGATGACCACATCACTCAATGAATCAATGATTGAATGAATCAATCTCTTCACTGGCGGCCTGCCCTCGGCGGCTTCTCGGGCAGGCGCTTTAAGTTTGGATTCCCGCCTTGATGCAGATTTTGCATTTGCCCGCAAGTTCGGGCGGCAGGGTGTAGGTGTGAATCGTATTGCCCGCCTCGTCTTTGACGACGAGGCCGGTGATGACCGCCGACAGGTCTCCCGGGTTCTTGACCTTCTTGACCTTCTTACCGCCGTTGTACTCGTCGTCGAAGTCGGGCTGGAAAGCTACGTGCATTGACCCGCCGGTGATGATGATCGGGTCATTAACTGGGGTGATTGGCATGTGCCACTCCTTTTGAAGTTAAGGTTTAGGTTGACTGATGAGGGCCGATTCTTCGCTCAATTGCCTGCGAGCGAGCTGGACATCGGGTCTGTTGAGATAGCTGTTATAAGCCTCTGCGCCCCATCTCTGTTCAAGGCCCGCGAGCGTTGCGGCGGCGCGAGCGGCATATTCACGCGCCCTGGCCTGATCGCCCGCGCGGCGGCTCGCGCGAGCCGCCAACAGCTCTGCGCGCCAGGCCGAAGACTGCTGGCCCGAGCGCGCGAAGCTCTCCTCTGAGCGCAGGGCGTTTGTTAAAGCGCCCTGAAAATCGCGGCTCTCAAGCAGCACTTCGGCGAGCGCCAACTGTGCCTTCGAGAGCAGGAAGGGATTGTTCGCCCGCGCCGCTATCGCGGCCGCCTCTTCGCACAGCTGCCTTGCTTCGGGCAACGCGCCCGAGAAGGCCCGCGCTAATCCGAGAATGCGCTTGGCTTCGATTTCAACGCCGAGGTCCGGGCTCTGTTGCGCGCCAATCAGCGCGAGGGCCTTGTGACTCTCGTCCTGGGCCAGCGGAAAGAGCCGCTGGCTAAGCGCCATCTCGGCGCTGTTCTGGTAGGCGACCGGGAGCAGCGCCTTAAAGCCGCCGTCGGGCTGGTTGGCCAGCCTGAAGACTTCGTCGAGGGCAGCGCTCGCCTCCGCATAGCGGCCCAGCTCCCACCAGGCCGTGCAGCGCTCTACCTGTCCATAGGCCATCCCCTTCTGATCGCCGAGCGATTTGCTGATGGCGTATTTCTGCTCATAGTGGCCGAGCGCCTCCGGGTAAAGCTCCTGCTGGACCAGGACGTTGCCGAGCGCCTCGTGAGAGTAGGCCTGCTGAAGCTGATCGCCCGTCTGCACGGAGAGTTCGAGCTGCTGCTGGAAGGCGTGCATCGCCGCCCCGTAGTCGCCCTTCTGACGGTTGGCATGGCCGATAATCAGAAGCGCCTGCGAAGTCTCCTTGCGATAGCCGCCCTGCTGGTAAAAGGGCAGCGACTGCTCGGCGAAGCGCAGGGCCTCGTCGGGCTGGTTCTGCTGCTGGCGCAGGCTGGCCAGCGAGAGCAGAGCGCGCGCTTCGTTGCGCCGCGCCTTATAGCGCTGCGCGAACTCCAGCGCCTGCTTGAAATATTTTTCTGCCTCACTGAAATCGCCGCGGATGAGAAAGACGCTGCCGAGGTCAACGAGCCCGCGCGCCGTCAGGTTGAGCATGTCACCGGCCTGGGCCAGGGCGACGGCGTCACTGGCGAACTTCTGCGCCTGCGCCGCCTGGCCCGTGCTCTGGAAGACGAAGACCAACTGCAACATCGCCTTAATCTGCTGGAGCTGATTGTTGGCGGCCCGCGCCAGGTCCAGGGCCTGCTGAAGCTGCTCGCGCGCCTCGGCCGTCTTGCCCAGTTTGATGAAGAAAGCGCCGCGCTGATAAAAGACCTCCGCGCGCCCTTCGATATTGCCCTGGGCCTGGTAGACCGTGTCCGCCTTGTCGTAGGCGGCGACGGCGCTCGGCAGTTCCTGCTGGCGGCTGTAGAGAATGCCGATGCGCAGGAAGGCCGTCGCATACTGCTGGTCGAGATTGGTCGCCTTGACGTAGCTTTCGAGCGCCTTCTTCGGCTCCTCGTTATTTTCGTAGGCGCGGCCCAGGTCCACATAGACCTGCGGCTGGTTGGGCGAGAGGCGCGCGATCTGGCCGTAGGATTCGACGGCGTGCGCGAAGTCGCGCCTGACCGTGGCCGTGATGGCGTCCAGGTAGAGCGCGTCCACCTGCGGCAGCACGGAGCGGTCGGCGACGAGCGTCGTCGCGCGCAGCAGCTCGTCCTTAGCCTTGTCGTAATAGTCCAGCTCCATCAGGGCTTCGGCCAGGCGCGCGTGGGCCAGCGCAAAGCTGTCGTCCGTGATGATGGCCTGTTCGAGGGCCTTGCTCGCCTGGTAATACGCTCCGTCGCGCAGGGCCGCGCCGCCCATCTCATACCAGCGCTGGGCCTCGGGCGAAGGTCTGTATGCCCTGGCACTGCGCCAGCGCGTGAATCCCCAGACACCGAGGGCGGCGACGAGCAGGATGCCGATGAAGAGTGCGAGCGAAAGCCTCGGACGGCGCAGCGTGTCGGTCAGCGTCATCAGGGCGCTCGGGCTCGCGGGCTGGCGGACGGAGAGGCGCTTCGTGAATTGCCCTTCATCGTCGTCGAACATGGCGCTGACGGCGCGCAGGTCGTCGAGCATCTCTTCGGCCGATTGATAACGCTCTTCCGGCTTCTTGGCCAGCGCCTTCATCGTCACCTGATCGAGTTCGGCCGGGACGAGCGGATTGACCGTTGACGGCGGGGCCGGGTCAACGTGCAGGACCCGCCCGGCGATCTCCAGGACGCTCACGCCGCCGAAGGCATGCCTGCCCGTGATGCACTCGTAGAGCAGAGCGCCCAGCGCGAAGAGGTCGCTGCGGGCATCTATCTCTCCGCCCTTGGCCTGTTCGGGCGAGAGATAGAGCGGCGTGCCGACGACCGTGCCGCTGCGCGTGCGCGTTGCCAGCAGCGTTTGCGCGTCCGGGTCGGCCGAGAGCGGAAGCTGGCTCTCCTGAAACTGCTTGGCCAGCCCGAAGTCCAGCACCTTGACCTCGTCGCGCTCATTCAAGTGAACGTTCGAGGGCTTGATGTCGCGGTGGATGATGCCGTGGCTGTGTGCTTCGACGAGCGCCTCGGCCACGCCCATGATGATCTTGATGGAGCGTTTGATGGTCAGCGCGCCCCCGTGCATCAGGTCTTCGAGCGACGGCCCCTTGACCAGTTCCATAACGATGAAGGGCTGGCCGTTGTCGGCCTCGCCGTAATCGTAGATGGCCGCGATATGCGGATGCGAGAGAGTGGAGACGGAGCGGGCCTCGCGCAGAAAGCGCGCCCGGAAGTGGTGCTCGTCATGGGATGCGGACGGGAATTTGATCGCGACGTGGCGGCCCAGGTGCGTGTCTTCCGCACTGTAGACAATGCCCATCCCGCCCTCTCCGAGCTTTTCCAGAATGCGGTAATGTGAAACTGTCTGCCCGATCATCTGTTCGGATTACCTTTGCGAGCCAGGAACATGGGAAGAAGAAATGATGAAAACAGCGTGGGCGCTATAGACCCGGCCAGCCGGTCTCTGACGGAGAAAGCCTTGAGGCTTGGATACTACGCCAAAGCCAGAGCCATTTCAATATCAAATTGGCGCACGATTGCGCGCCGGGGTCGCGCACACGGCTCCCGGATGGGCCGTTCGGGTCGTTTACCGGCGGCGGCCGCGGCCCCGCTCACGACGCCACACGCGGGCGAAAATCAGGACCGCGGCGATGCCCGCAACCAGGAGCAAGCCCATCACGACCAGCACCCCGAAAAGCTCTCTGTCGGCGGAGTCCATTAGCCTTAAGCGCCCCGTTTCTGCTAGTCTGCTGAAAACCCGGATAGTAGATGCCCCGTCCCCGAAGGCGATAAACGCCCGGATTCTAACACCTGGCATCCGTCATCCGTCACCCGACTTATGTATCCTGCCGGTAATCTCTTTATCAACGCCCCGCACGGTCGCCTGGAAGCGATCTTGAAGGAGCCGCGGACGAGCCCTTGGCGCGGGGTGGCGCTCGTGCTTCACCCGCACCCGCTGGGCGGCGGGACGATGCACAACAAGGTGGTCTTTCGCGCGGCGAGCGCCTTGAACGACGCCGGGCTCGTCACGCTGCGCATCAATTTTCGCGGTGTCGGGCAGAGCACGGGCGCGCACGACGAAGGGCGCGGCGAGCTGGACGACGTGCGCTCCGGGCTGGATTATCTGGCCGCACACTACGCCGCAGAGCGCATCACGATAGCCGGTTTCTCCTTCGGCTCGCGCGTCGGGATGGAGGTCGGCATCGAGGACCGGCGCGTTGCCAGCCTGATTAGCATCGGGACGCCCGTTGACAAATATGATTTCACCTTCCTCCGGGCCTGCCGCAAGCCGATCCTCTTCGTTCACGGAGACGCAGACGAGTTCGGCCGCGCCGAACAGATACAGGCGCTGGCCGCCACGCTCCCGGCCGAAGCCCGCGCGCGCGTCCGCATCATCAATCACGCGGGCCACTTCTTCGACGGCCGCCTCGACGAAATGAAGCGCGCCATCACCGAATGGATGGAAGAGCGACTGGTCAATGGTCAATCGTAAATCGTAAATAGAAAAAGAGAGGCAGCGGCTTACATCTCAGGCTACATGATCTCAGTTACGCGCTTTTATCTATTTGCGATTTACCATTGACGATTCACTATTTACTATTCACGATTTACCATTTACCAGTTACCAGCTACCATTACCCGATGAATTCTTACACGGACCCGGCGATACGCATCACGCTGCTGCCGCGCGACACTAACCCGCAGGGCACGATCTTCGGCGGCGTGATTTTGAGCTACATTGACATGGCGGGCGCAATCGAAGCGCACCGCCGGACGAAGGTTGAGCGTTTCGTGACGGTCGCGATGCGCGAGGTCATCTTTCACCAGCCGGTCTTCGTCGGCGACCTCGTCAGCTTCTACGCCGAGACGGTACGCACCGGCACGACCTCGATCACCATCCGCGTCGTCGTCGAAGCCGAACGGCACGGCGGCACGGACCCGCGCGTTCGCGTCACAGAGGCGGAAGTCGTCTACGTCGCCGTTGACGAGAACCGGAAGAAGATGAACATCCATCCCGCCGAAGCGCAAAGTAAAGAGCGTTAGCGACGAGCGGAGCGCCGACGGCCCAGGCTGCTCGTCGCCAAAGCGATTCACGGACGGCACAAGGAGCGCCGACCGTCGGTCTTCGAGCCTTCCGGTTATTTACTTTGGCGGCGGCTTAGGAGTATAAGTGCTCTCGACGGGCCGAGCCTCTGACCTCGACTGAGCACCTCCGGCGACAACCAGCAGAAGCCGACCCGGCGAAAAAACAACTCAAGCTCCAAACATCATAGCTAACGGCTGAAGATTCGCCGACGACGTGTGCAAGGAGATATCTTATGAGCGCGTGCGCGACACAGTCCTTCAATAATGTCAGTTCGTCCGCCTGGACCTGCCTCATCCAGAAGGCGGCCGGTTACGGCATCACTATCGGCGATTACAAGGGCCAGGCGTCGAAGGATGGATTCACCCTGACGTGGAACTATGACCCGAACGCCCAGACCCTTGAGCTACAGTGTACGGATAGTCCCTGGTGGGCTTCGTGCGGGATGATTAACGGGAAGATTCACGACCTCGTGGAAGGCTGCATGTAGCTTGCGCGGCGGCTCTCTCTCAAAGGTTAATTGAGACGCGCCTGGACGCGGCGCAGCGCTAGGGCCGCCTGCGCATAGCCCGGCTGCTCTTCGAGCGCCAGCCCGTAATGACGGGCGGCTTCGAGCAGTCGCCCGCGTGTTTCGTAGACGCGCGCCAGGTTAAAGTGCGGGAAGGCATAGGACTCGTAACGCGGCGCGAGCAGGGCGCGCTTGAACCAGCGCGTGCAGCCGTAGAGGTCTCCTTTGGCAATCAGGTAGCTGCCGATGTCGTTGTAGGGATTGCCGAAGGTTTCGTCAACGCGGATGGCTTCCAGGCATTCGTTGATCGCATCGTCGTAACGCTCCTGAAAGCTGTAGACCCAGCCGAGAAAGGTGTGAGCTTCGGCCGTCGGGTAGCGCGCGATGGAGCGTTTGTATAACTCGATCGCCTCCTCGTAATCCCCGCCCTGCTGCGCCTCGTAAGCACGCCGGAACAGCTCTATCGCTTCGCGCCGCGCCCCCGCCGAAAAATCATCACTGAACATAGACTTGATGGAAAGATTCAATCATCCAGTCATTGATTCCTTTGATTCATTTAACGACTCAAGCGGTAGTTCAATGAATCAATGACTGGATGAATCAATGAATCAATTCTTAAATCTCTTTCATTGATCCAATCGTTGAATGCGACCGTCCGTTTGCGGTGCTATCTCGCGCGCATCGCTGATGGCGTTCATGAGGACGACGGGCTCGACGGGGCCGTTCTCGGCGTTGACCAGAAAGCGCGCGCCGCCGAACATCGTGTAGCCGTCCCCGCCCTTCTCGGCCAGAAATGTATTGGTCGCGAGCGTGTATGTTCTCTTATCATCGAGCGGCTGGCCGCCGACCTCGACGCTGACGAGGCGCGAGCCCGCGGGGCGGCGCGCGTCGAAGGTGAAGCGCAGGCCGGAGACCTGCGGAAAACGTCCGGGCTCCTGCTCTTCGCGGCTGCGGCTGACGCCGTGTTCGAGCGCCGCGCGCAGCGTCGCGCCCGTCACTTCGAGCTTCACGACAGGGTTTTCGTAAGGCAGGATGGCCATCACGTCCCGCTTGGTGAGCGGCCCCGGCTGGTAAATCTTGCCCGCGCGAATCGAGCCGCCGTTAAAGAGCGCCACGTCCGCGCCGAGCGCCTTGCGATAGGCATCCGCGATGAAGCTGCCGAGGTTCGTCTCGCGCGAGCGGTTCATCGCACCGCGCGCGTCGAGCGCAACTGCGGTGCGCCCGATGGGCCTGTCGACATCGGCCGAAACCCTCTTTTCGTAATCCGTGATGAGCGCGGCCGCCTGCGGCTCTTCCGGGACCTCGCTGTCAACGGGGATGGCTTGCCAGTCAATGCTCTCCAGCTCGCCGCCCGGCAGCTTGATGAAGAGGTCGATGCGCCCTAGGTTGCGCGCGTCCGAGCCCCACTTGAAGATGGGCGTGCGGCCCGAGAGTGATTCGAGCTGCTCGTGCTCGTGGCCGCCGATGATTACGTCTATCGGGGCGCAACGCGCGACCTGCTTGTCCTGCGCCATCGAGAGATGCGTCAGGGCGATGACGACCTGTGCGCCGCCCGCGCGCATCTCGGCGACAACTCTTTTCGCGGTCTCGCAGGGGTCCAGGAAGGTCACGCCCGGCCCGACGCTTGAGAACTGCGCGGTCTCCGGCGTCAGGAGGCCGAAGAGGCCGACCTTGATGCCCTCGAACTCACGAATGACGAAGGGCGGCGTCTCGCCGAAGGGTTTGCCCGTACTCTTTTCGACGACGTTGGCCGCGAGCCACTGAAAGCGTGATTCCTTCATCCGCTCGCGGAGCACCTCCGGGCCGAAGTCGAATTCGTGATTGCCGAGCACGGCGAAGTCCAGCCCGATCATGTTCCAGACCGCGATCATCTGCCTGCCCTTGAAGATGTTCGAGGCCACGGAGGGCGCAATCGTATCGCCGCCGAGCAGAAAGAGCGTGTTCGGCGATTTCTCCAAGACGCGCCGCCGCAGCGTCGCCACACGCGCCAGCCCGCCGCGCGTTCCCTTGTCAACAGCCGAAATCTGGTACACGTCGTTCAATTGGAGCAGGGTCACGCGGACGGTCCGCTGCGCCGCGGCCTGGGCCAGCGCCGAAGCGGCCGCCAGCAGCGCGAAAGTGAGCAAGAGCGCCGCCCGCCGCACGTTTTGAAGAGGGGAAATCATTAATCGGTCCTCCGAAAATGGCGAGAGAAAGCTCAAGGCCGCCGCGACCACCGCCGTCAAAATTCGAGAGCCTCCGCGCGGCCTCAGGAAGCACGCAGGCGCACCTGCCCGGCTGCCCCGAAGAGAGCTTGACGATAGTTAGGACGAACCTGAGAGCTTGCATTATACTCAGCCGTCGCAGGTCGCGCCAATCGCGTGTGAAGGCGCGCACGGGCGCATCTGCGACGAGCGCAATCAGGGGCGGCGACAGTTCTCATGAATAATCAACAGAGCACTTTGAACATAGAGCTTGGCGCGGGGCCGCCGCAGCCCGGCGAAGCCCTGGCCGTCTGTCTCTTCAGCGACGGGCCGCGCGTTTCGGCAAGCCTCGGCCGCGAGCTTCAGGGGATAATCGAAGGGCTCTTCGACGCGGGCGAGTTCAGCGGGCGCGAGGACGATTCCCTGCTGCTCCACGCGGCGGGCGCGGGGGACGGTGCGGCGCGCAGGCTTCTGCTTCTTGGCCTCGGCGCAGAGGCCGACTTCGAGCTGAGAACGCTCAATCACGCAGCCGCCACCGCCGTCCGCGAGGCGTGCGCGGGCCGCTGCCAGAGCCTGAGCTTCGTCCCGCCCCCGGCCGCCGGGCCGGGCATGCTGCGCGCCCTGGCCGAAGGCGCGGTGATGGGTCTTTATCAGAACGGGTTCTATCAAAACAAGGATGAAGAGCAGGCGGTTCTCGGAAGACTGACGGTCATCGCGGCGGAGCATGACGAGCAGTCGCGGGCCGAGATAGAAAGGGGTCGAATCGTCGGCGGGGCCGTCAACTGGACGCGCTCGCTGGCGGATGAGCCCGGGGCCGCGCTCCCGCCGCGGGAGTTTGCGCGCCGTGCGGCCGAGATGGCCAAAACGCTGGGCCTAGGCGTCGAGACGCTCTGCGGCGCAGAGATTAAGGCGCGCGGGATGGGCGGGCTCTGGGGCGTCGGCCAGGGCTCGGACGAAGAGCCAGCTTTAATCGTCGTTCGCTACGAGCCCGAAGGCGCGCGCGAGGAAGACGAGCTGTGGGCTTTCGTCGGCAAGGGCATCACTTTTGACACGGGCGGCATCTCCATCAAGCACGGCCTGGACATGTACGAGATGAAGACTGACATGGCGGGCGGGGCGGCCGTCCTCGGGGCGCTCAGCGCCATCGCGCAGCTCAAATCCCGGCGCCGCATCGTCGCCATCGTTCCCGCGGCCGAGAACATGCCTTCGGGCCGGGCCATCAAGCCGGGCGATGTCGTCAGGACGCTGGCCGGACAGACCATCGAAGTCGTTGACACGGACGCCGAAGGCAGGCTCGTGCTGGCCGACGGGATAGCTTACGCCAAACAGCTCGGCGCACGGCGCATCGTGGACTTGGCGACCCTGACAGGCTCGATCATCGTCGCGCTCGGCGACCATCGCGCGGGGCTCTTCAGCAATGATGACGAATGGGCCGGGCGTGTCGGCCGGGCAGGTGAGCGGGCAGGTGAACCCGCCTGGCCAATGCCTGTCAGCGACGACTACGAGAAGCGTATCGAGAGCGCCATCGCGGATTTCAAGAACTACGGCGGGCGGCCAGACGCGACGGCCGCCGCACTCCTGCTGAGCCGCTTTGCCGCGGGCACGCCCTGGGTTCACCTGGACATCGCCGGGACCGCCTGGAATGACGAAGAGCTGCCGCACGCGCCCAAAGGCTCGACCGGGGCGGGCGTCCGCACACTCGTCGAGCTGGCCTGCGGCCCCCTCGCATAATGAAGAGACGAACAGCGGCCGCATAAGTTCAGTCACAGCAGTCAGTTACAGCTCAGCCAAAGCCAATCGGCCGGAGCCGGTCAACAGTAGAGCAGTAGCCGCCGGTCGGCAGCAGCCGGGCGAGCGTTTTGACACTCACACGCGGCGATTCGTCGCACCGAATATGCCCCTGGACGAAACAATTTTTCTGACGGGATTCCCAGGCTTCATCGCCGCGCGGCTGGTCAGGCGTCTGGCGGCGGAAGGCAGCCGGTTTCTGCTGCTCGTGGAGCAGAAGTGGATGGAGCAGGCGCGCGCGCAAGTGGCGCGCATCTCGACGGAGACGAACACGCCCGCCGGGAGCTTTCACCTCATCAAGGGCGACATTACGGAGCCGGGCCTGGGGCTCTGCGCCGCGGAGCTGGAACGCGTGCGGGGCGAAGCGACGGGGCTCTTTCACCTGGCGGCGCTTTACGACCTGGCGGTCAAGCGTGAACCGGCGATGCGCGTCAACGTCGAAGGCACGCGTAACGTCAACGCGCTGGCGCTCGCGCTGCCCGGCCTGCGCCGCTATGATTACGTCTCGACCTGTTACGTGGCGGGCCTGCGGACAGGCGTTATCCTTGAGACGGAGCTGGAGCACTCGGCCGGATTCCGCAACTTCTACGAGGAGACGAAGTACCTGGCCGAGATGGAAGTCGAGGCGCTCAAATCGAGCCTGCCCGTGACGATTCACCGTCCGGCGGTCGTCTGCGGCGACTCGCGCACGGGCCAGACGGCGAAATACGACGGCATCTATTACCTGATACAGTACCTGCGGATGCAGCCCTCGCTGCTCTCGCTCGTCAACATCGGGACGCGCGATGCGACCCTGAATCTCGTCCCGGTTGATTTCGTCGTCGAGGCGCTGGCCGCGCTCTGGAAGGATGAACGCAGTATCGGGGCGACGCTGCAACTGGCCGACCCACAGCCGCTCTCGACCTATGACCTCTTCGAGACCATCGCGCGCACCCTCGTCGGTCGCGGCTCGCGGATCGCTGCGCCGCCTGGCCTGGTCAAGAAAACGCTCCTGCTCCCCTTCTCTAAATACCTGACGGGCCTGCCGCTCTCGGGCGTGCCCTACTTCTTTCTCGAACAGACTTACGACACGACCCTGGCCCGCGCGCTGCTCTCCGAGCAGGGCGTCGGCTGCCCCTCTTTCCCGGAATACGTCGGCGCGCTGGTCGAATACGTCGCGCGTCACCCGAAGCTGTAGGGCTCAAGGGAGAAAGAGCGGCTCTCTCAATCTCTACCGCGATTTACAGCCCGGGTGATCGCAGGTGCAGACGCTGGTCGGGTCCGAATCGGCAGCATCTTCGCAGTAGTGGCTGCAATACCTCTGCTTGCCCGAGACCATACAAGTACATTTCCGGTGCGCGCACTTCTTGTAGTCCATCTCGTTCGTCGTCTCATCTGCCATCTCTTTTGAACTCCTCTCGCATGAACTCTGCCCGCGAAGCAGCAACTCAATGCAGCGCGCCGCCGCGTTTGCCGCTCCCCGTTCCCTTCTTGCCGACCTTCGGGACGCTCTTGTCGGCTGCTCCGGCGGTGCTCTTCTTCTCGCGCTCGGCGGCCGCGCTGCTCGCCGGGGATTTGCGCCCCTTCCCGGCCTTCACACCTGTAGCTTTGTCTGCCTTTGACACGTTGTTCCTCCTGTAGCTAAGCCGCGACGGGTTTACGGTCCGTCGCGGCGCGCGCGTAGGTTTGGCCGTCAGCCGTTGACGATTTCGCCGCCGTTGATGTGCAGGACTTGGCCCGCCATGTAGGACGAATCATCCGAGGCGAGAAAGACGTAAGCGGGCGCCAGCTCTTCGGGCTGGCCGGGCCGCTTCATCGGCACGTCCGCTCCGAACGTTTGAACCTTCTCGGGCGGAAAGGTTGAAGGGATGAGCGGCGTCCAGATGGGCCCCGGCGCGACTGCATTGACGCGTATCCCGCGCTCGACGAGCGACTGCGAGAGCGAGCGCGTGAAGGCGACGATTGCGCCCTTGGTCGAAGAGTAATCGAGCAGCTCCGGGCTCCCCTTGTAAGCCGTCACGGAGGTCGTGTTGACGATGGCGCTGCCCTTTTGTAGGTGTTTGAGCGCCGCCTTGGTCAGGTAGAACATCGAGAAGATGTTGGTCTGGAAGGTGCGTTCGAGCTGTTCGGCCGTAATCTCTTCGATGCTCTCCTGCGGGTGTTGCTCGGCGGCATTATTGACGAGGATGTCCAGGCGGCCAAGCTCGGCGACCGCGCGCTCGACGGCCTGGCGGCAGAAGGCTTCGTCGCCGACATCGCCCGCAATCGTCAGGCAGCGCCGCCCTTCGGCCTCGACCAGCCGCCTGGTCTCCTGCGCATCCTGCTCCTCGTTCAGGTAGAGGACGGCCACGTCCGCGCCTTCCTTGGCGTAGGCGATGGCGACCGCGCGACCGATGCCGCTGTCGCCTCCCGTAATCAAAGCCACCTTGCCGCGCAGCTTGCCGCTCCCGCGATACTGCTTATCGTCCGCGATCGGGCGCGGGGTCATCTCGGACTCCAGTCCCGGCTGACGGTCCTGCTGCTGCGGCGGTAGTGTCTGCTTTTCTTCCGACATAATCTCTCCCTTGATGTTGAATACCCCTGTTACTCTCTCTTTATCTTTTGCTCTTTCGCTCCTGCGCCCGGCGAAGCAGCGATGCTGGTGCAAATGTGTTACGAGTTAATCACGGTATCTTGAATTAGTCTGCAAGAAAGGAGCGGCCCGAGAGTTCCTCGCCCGTAGGCCAGCCTCGCGGGACGCGCGAGACAAATCTTTCCTTAAACAGCTTCCTTGGTGTAGCATGCCAGCAAAGCAAGCGAGCAGGCATTACAGCGGTCGGAAGCTAGAGCTGAAGCGAACGAGCAAATCATCACCTGGGAGGCAAAAGCGAACTATGGCAAAGAAGAAACGTGACGGGGGAGGTAACCCGCTCAGCGCCGTGGTGGACATGGCCGGAGCAGTGGCGGAGCAGACCAGCGAGCTGGCCGGAACGGCGCTCGAACAGACCTCGAAGATCGCCGGGGAGGTCGTCAACTCGACGGCCAGGCTCGGGCGGACGGCGATGGACACGGAGGCCGATATGCTCGAAAACGTCAGCCCGACTGCGGCCGAGATGATTCGGCCGGGGCGCTCGGGCAGCGGCGGTAGCCGCCGGAGCAGCGGCAGCAGCAGCCGGAGCAGCGGCGGCGCTGCCAGTCGCCGGAGCGGGAGCGGCAGCGGCCAGAGCGCTCAAACCTCCGCGCGGAGAACAGTTCAGAGTGCTGCCAAGCAGACGAGGAAGGCTGCGTCACAGGCGACTAAATCCGCCAACCGCGCCGTCAGCAGCGGCACTAAAGCCGTCGAGAAGACGGCCCGCGCCACGACCAGGTCGGCCGCCGGTTCCGGCTCCGCATCTACAGGCTCGTCCGGCAGGGGCGGAAACAAGAGCGCGGGCGGCGGGAAGAAGAGCGGCGGCAGAACATCCGGCGGCAAGGCATCGCAGAGTAAGGGTTCGCAGAGCAAAGGCTCGAAGAGCAAGGCATCGGGCGGGAAGCGTTCCTGACGGCTCGCTGTAAGAGTCTGTTTCCGGCAGCCTCTGAGAAGGGCTTGAGTTGAGAGCCACTTTTCAGGGGCTGCCGCCTGTTGCCGCCCGCCCTGACCGAAATCCCACCGGCTCGCAGTAAGGAGAGAGATGAGATACCTCTTCAAAGTATCTTTAGGTATCGGCTTGGGGCTCTGGCTACAGGTCGCGCCGGTTGCAGCGGTCCCCGCGCAGGGCCGCGGCGCGGGCGAGACGCAGACCGCGGCTGCCGCTGCGCTCGCGCCGGTGACGGTCGCCGTGGACGCGACGGATGCTCCGCGCGGCGTCTTTCATACGCGCCTGGTTATTCCGGCGTCACCCGGCCCCCTGACGCTCGCTTACCCGAAGTGGATTCCCGGCGAGCACGGGCCGACCGGGCCGATTATGCAGCTGGTCGGGCTGAAGATTACGGCGGGCGGGAAAGCGGTCGCGTGGCGGCGTGACCCGATTGAGATGTTCGCTTTTCACTGCGAGGTTCCGGCCGGAGCGCGCTCGCTCGAAGTATCTTTCGATTATCTTTCTCCGAGCGCGATCTTTCAGGGCGGCTACGGCGAATCGCCGAACGCAACCGCTCAACTCTTGGTCCTGCTCTGGAACCACGTCCTGCTTTACCCGCAGGGCCGCCCGACGGACGAGCTGACCTATCGCGCCAGCCTGCGGCTTCCTGCCGGTTGGAAGTACGGCACGGCGCTGCCCGTCGCCAGGGAAGAGCGCCAGGCTATCAATTTCGAGCCCGTCTCGCTGACCACTCTGGTAGATTCGCCGCTCATCGCCGGGGTCTACTTTC
>DASVWH010000179.1:0-45211 GCA_036389715.1 Pyrinomonadaceae bacterium
CGCTCGAAGGTTTATCCTTCGAGCGCGCCCCTCTCATCTTGAGCGGATTGATTTTACGGCTACTCAGCCGACAGTTGTTTCTTCAGCCCCGACCTCATCGGCGGCTGCCTCGACGAGCGAGGCGCTGGTCACCTTGTCGCCGCCGTCGGTCTTAATCAGGCGAACGCCAGAGGCCGAGCGGCCGGTCTTGCGAATGCTCTCGGCTTCGATGCGTATGAGCTTGCCCTGCTGGGTGATAATCATGATCTCGGACTCGTCTTCAACGGGGAAGACGGCAACGACTTTGCCCGTCTTGTCGTTGGTCTTCATGTTGATGACGCCCTTGCCGCCGCGCGACTGGAAGCGATAGTCCGTGATCTTCGTCTGCTTGCCAAAGCCCTGCTCGGAGACCGAAAGCATCCGCTCGTTGTCCTCCGCAGAGACGGCGCAGAGCGAGACGACGAAATCATCCGGCCTGAGATCAATCCCGCGCACGCCGCGCGTCGCACGCCCCATCGGCCTGACGCCCTTTTCGTCGAAGCGAATGGCCAGCCCGTTGTGCGTCGCGATGAAGATGCGCTTAGTGCCGTCCGTCATCACCAC
Organism: Pyrinomonadaceae bacterium; assembly: GCA_036389715.1. Lineage (GTDB taxonomy): Bacteria > Acidobacteriota > Blastocatellia > Pyrinomonadales > Pyrinomonadaceae > DASVWH01. Next base: position 583 of record DASVWH010000179.1, read on the forward strand.
GTCGAGCAGCTCGTCGCCGTCGTCAATGTTGATGGCGTTGATGCCGTTGGCCCGGATGTGCTGAAACTCCGAGAGCGCCGTCTTCTTGATAGTGCCCTTGCGCGTGACCATCACGACGTAGCGGCCTTCGGAGAACTCCCTGACGGGGACGACCCCGGCCAGCTTGCGCGTCGAAGGGATGTTAATCAGGTTGACCACGGCCTTGCCGCGCGCAGAGGCCGCCGCGTCCGGCACTTCGTGAACCTTGAGCTTGAAGACCTGCCCGTTGTCCGTGAAGACCATGATGTAGGCGTGCGTCGAGGCGATGAAGAGATGCTCTACAAAGTCGCCGTTCTTGCCGGTCGAAGCGCCGAAGCGTCCCTTGCCGCCGCGCCCCTGGCGCTGGTAGGTGGTGATCGGCGTCCGCTTGATGTAGCCGCTGTTGGTGACGGTAATCGCCACGTCTTCGTCCGCAATCAAGTCTTCAATTGACAGCTCGACGCCCTCGTCTACAATCTCCGTGCGGCGCTTATCGCCGAACTCCTTCTTCACGTCTTCGAGTTCCTTGATGATGACGCGGCGCAAGCTGTTCTCGTTGGCGAGAATCTCTTCCAGCTCGGCGATGAGGCGAATCAAGCCCTCGTACTCGTCCTGAATCTTCTGGCGTTCGAGCGCCGAGAGACGGCGCAGTTGAAGGTCCAGGATGGCCTGCGCCTGCAACTCCGAGAACTGGAGGCGAGCGATGGTCTTTTGCAGCTTGCCGAGATAGCCCGCGAGCGTCAGGTCGGCGGGCGCGCCCTTCCACTGCTTGACCTCGCTCATCGTCTTCATCTCGCCCGTCATCCACTGCCGCGCTTCGTCTACGGAGCGGGCGTTGCGAATCAGCGTCACGATGTAGTCGAGCGCGTCGAGCGCCTTGGTCAACCCTTCGAGGATGTGCGCGCGCGCACGCGCCTTGCGCAGCTCGTACTCCGTCCTGCGGCGCACGACCTCGCGCCGGAAATCGACGAAGGCTTCGAGCATCTGCTTGAGATTAAGGACGCGCGGCTGGCCGTTGACGATTGCCAGGTTGATGACGCCGAAGGAAGACTGCATCGGCGTCAGCTTGTAGAGCTTGTTGAGAATGACCTGCGGGACCGAGTCGCGCTTGAGTTCGACGACGATACGCATCCCGTCGCGGTCGGACTCGTCGCGCAGGTCCGCTATCCCTTCTAGCTTCTTCTCGTTGACCAGCTCGGCGATGCGCTCGATGAGGCGGGCCTTGTTGACCTGGAAGGGAATCTCCGTGATGACGATGGCGGGCCGCTCGGAGCCGCCCCGGCCGATGTGGTCAATCCCGGCGCGCGCGCGCATCTGAATCACGCCGCGCCCGGTGATGTAAGAGCGTTTAAGCTCTTCGCCGCCGTAGATGAAGCCGCCGGTCGGGAAGTCCGGCCCGGTGACGATCTTCGTCAGCTCTTCGATCTGGACGTTGGGCTTACGCAGGAGCGTGATGGTCGCGTCAACCACTTCCGTCAGGTTGTGCGGCGGAATCTTTGTCGCCATCCCGACGGCGATGCCGTCCGAGCCGTTGACCAGCAGGTTCGGGATGCGCGTCGGCAGCACCGAAGGCTCCGAGAGCGACTCGTCATAGTTAGGCGTGAAGTCAACCGTCTCTTTTTCGATGTCGGCCAGGACTTCCGAGGCCAGGCGGTGCATGCGGACTTCCGTGTAGCGCATGGCGGCCGCCGCGTCGCCGTCAACCGAGCCGAAGTTGCCCTGGCCGTCAATCAGCGGATAGCGCATGGAGAAATCCTGCGCCAGGCGGACGATGGTGTCATAGACGGCCGTGTCGCCGTGCGGGTGATATTTACCGATCACGTCGCCGACCACGCGGGCGCTCTTTTTGTAAGCCTTGTTGTACTGGTTGCCAAGCTCGCTCATCGCCCAGAGGACGCGGCGATGAACCGGCTTGAGGCCATCGCGGACATCCGGCAGCGCGCGGCCGATGATGACGGACATGGCGTAGTCCAGGTAGGAGCGCCGCATCTCATCTTCGATATTGATGTAATTACGTTCGGTAAGAGTTTCCATTCAACAGACCTTTCCGGTACAATCCGCGCGCTGAGAGCCCTGGCCCGATAGTCAAGAGCGGCCGCCCCTGCTCCGGCCTGTTGATGCATCTCCGAGCGCTCGGGATTCTTTCTTGCGTAATAAAATGTCTCTCGTCGTTGCGAGGTCTTAAAGGTACTTGACTGACGCGCTTCGGACGTCGGTTTGAAGTACGAGATATTGTACCCTGAAAAGCGCTTTTTGGCAAACCGGCTGCGGACGAAAAACCTAACAAAAATAAGGGGTTTAGCGCGTTTTTAGGGTCGCCTGCGCGGGCTTTCGGAGCCCCCCTCGCGGCGGCGGAAAAAAGCGGCCTCCGGGGCCGAAACGAGTATGAAATTCGATGGCAAATCGAGAAGGCGCAGAGAGCGGCTGGAGCTGAGTTTGCCGGTCCGCGTGCACGGGCGCGAGAGCGCGGATCACGAATGGTCGGAGGTCTCGCGACTGCTCGACGTGACGCCCTTCGGCGCGCGCTTCGCCCTCTCGCACCCGACCGAGCCGGGCCGCCTCCTGCACCTGACGCTGCCGATGCCGCGCCAGCTGCGCTGCTTCGATTTCGTCGAGCAGCAGTATCGCGTCTGGGCGCTGGTGCGCAACCTGGTCCCCGTCGCCGCGACCGCCGAGCACCCGCTGCGCTTCGAGGTCGGCGTCGCCTTCATCGGCAAGCGCGCTCCGTCCAGTTATGAAATGGACCCGGCGCAGCGCTACGAGATCGCCTCGACGGTGGCCGAGAGCAACCTCTGGGAACTGACCGAACGGGAGCAGGAGGAGGGGACTGACCGCTCGGGCCTGAACGGTCAGCCGCGACCCGAGACGCGCCACTACATGCCCATCGAGGTGACGGTCGAAGTGCTGGACGAAAAGGGCCAGCCGGATGTCAGCGAGATGACCGTGACGGAGAATATCAGCCGACGCGGCGCTGCCGTCTTCACGACGCTGGATGTCGCCAACGGGCGCTTCGTCCGTTTGACCAGCAGGCAGTATCAAATCTCTGTCGTCGCGGCGGTCCGCGCGCGGCGCAAAGGCCCGGACGGCATCGCACGCCTGCACCTGGAGTTCGTTGATAAGCAGTGGCCGCTCGAAGGCGTCGAGTAGCCGTGATTGATTCCTCGAGGGAGGAGGACGCCGGGGAGATGCTGGAATGAGTAGCTCGAAGAATATCAATATTGCGCGCGAAGTGTTGCTCGTCGAGATTGAGCGGCGCTGCCGCGACGCGCGGTGCAATGCGCGGACCCGCATCGGGTTGACGAAGGAAGAAGCGCGCGCTTACTGTGGTTTTGAATGCGAGAGCTGCAAGCATTTCTGGCCGGACGCCCTGACCGAGCGTGATATTCCGGAATGGTGGGAAGGGCTGGCCGTGACGGACCTGCACGCGCTGCGCCAGGCGGTCCCGCGCGAACGTGAGGAGCCGGGCGAGGTCGTCGGCCGGATGAGCGAAAACTTTCGCCTCGCAGCGCGCAAGGGTGACGACCAGGAATGAAGGAAAGAGATGGGCTTTCAGTTGCCCGCCCGTTCATTCAAAAGAGTGAACCTGCGCGTGAAATCCTTTCATCGTGCCGCCTTCATCATGAGATGAGAAGGGGAATCCGATTGTGAGTCAGAGCAGTCCGAGCATCGCGCCGCGCCGCCGCGTCAATGAGACGCGGCCGGAGCCGTTTGTCATGCCCCAGTGGGCGATAGCCTTCATCCGGCCCATCCTCGGACTGTTTTCCAGGCTCTTCTGGCGGACGCGCTACAGCGGGATGGAGCATATCCCGCAGGAGGGCGGCGTCATCATCGCCGCCAATCACCAGACGTACCTCGACCCGGTCTGGGTGGCGCTGCCCATCCGGCGGGAGATTCGTTACCTGGCGTGGAGCGAGAGCTTCGGCTGGCCCGTCATCGGCAGGATTATCGGCTGGCTGGGAGCCTGGCCGCTGCAAGTCGAGAAGAGCGACCCGACGGCCATCCGCCGCACCATACAAATGCTGAAGAATAACGGCGCGGTCGTGATCTTCCCGGAGGGCGGGCGCTGCCCGGCGGACGGGACGATGAGCAGGTTTAAGAACGGCGCGGTCCGAATGGCGCTCGAAGCCAACGTCCCGATCCTGCCCGTGACGATTCGCGGCGGCCATCGAGCCTGGCCGAAGGGCTACCGCCTCCCGCGCTTCGCCCGCGTCGAAATCATCTATCACCCGCTGCTTCAACCGACGCCGCAGGAGGGCGAGGACGCACGCCTCTGCGCCCGCCGCGAAACAAACCACCTCGCCGAAATCATCGCCTCGGCCCTCTAAGAACAGGGAAGAATTTAGTCTTTTAATCATCTAGTCATTGATTCATTACTGCCGAACCCGGCAGTTCAGTGATGAGATGAACCAATGATGCAATGATTAAATGACTGCATGACTGAATAACTAAATCTCTTTCTTACGGCGTCGTGACCTGTGTGTTACGGCGCGCTGTTTCGAGGGCACGTATTCTCTTGAGTTCCTGGTCGCGCTGAATCTGCTGCTGTCTCTCGAAGTCTCGCTGGATGCGCAGCGCCTTTCTTCTCTCTTCGAGGGCCTTACGCTGTGTCTCGCGCGCGCGACGGACTTCGTTCTCCCAGATCGTCCCGGCCAGGCGCGGGTCGTCCGGAAACGGCGCAGCCCTCCTGGGAGGCAGCGGCACTTCGTCCGGGTCGGGGATGTCCGCCTCATCTTCCCCGGAATCATTCGGGCGCGTGTGTTTGCCCTGCGCCTCCGGCTTACCCTTGATGATGATGACACGCTTCCCGCTTTTACTCTCGGGCGCGCCCGCTCCGGGTTCGGGGACGGACGCGCTCGGGGCGGCATCTTTTTCACCCTCGATGATGATTGGCGGCTGCGGCTGTGCCTGCTCGACGACGGGATTATTCGTCGTCGTCGGCGCAGCCTGCGGCGCGGGCTGGGTCTGCGTGCTGCTGCTCATCAGGGTGTAGGCCGCAAAGCCCATGACCGAGAGCACTATTATGCTGGCCGCGATGCCGAGCGTGCGGGTCGAGAGAAAGCGTTTCGGGGCGGTGCGGTCGGCCCCGGCGACGCTCGTCAGCTCCGAATCGGAGTCCGGGCCCTGCGTCGCGGGCGACGACTGATTCTCCGTCACGGCAGCACCGGCCGTCCCTGTGCCCTCTGCGGCGCCGATGCGCGTCGTCGCTTTGGCGGGCTCGTCCAATTTGGTCGAGGCCACGCCGGTCCGGGGCGAGATTAGCTGCGTCTCCTGATCGAAGATGGGATTAGCGGCAGCGGGCTTAACGACGGCCTGCTCTTTGTCTGAGCGCCCGCGCCCGGCAGCCTCGCGGAGCGCCCGGCGCATCATGTCCGCGCTCTCGGGCCGTTGTCCGGCGTTCTGGGCCAGCGCACTCGAAAGCACGCGAGCGACGGCCTCCGTTACCTGCGTGTGAACTTCGTTGGCGGGCAGCAGCGGGTCCGGCTGGCCGTTGAGCACGGCCGTTGCGCGGGCGAGCGCGTCGGGCGGGGCCGCGCCTGTGACGAGGTGGTAGAGAGTCGCGGCCAGGCTGTAGAGGTCGCTGCGCGGGTCCGTCCCGGAGCCCTGAATCTGTTCGAGCGGCGCGTAGTTGCGCGAGAAGCCGAAGACGCTGGCCGTCGCCGTCACGCGCGAGAGTTCTTCGAGCGTGCCCTTGGCCAAGCCGAAGTCGAGCAGGACGATGTGATTGCGCGGCGTCAGTTTCAGATTCTGCGGCTTGATGTCGCGGTGAATGATGGGCAGTTGCTGCGTGTGCAGGTAATCGAGCGCGTCGAGCAGCTGGTCGGCCCAGTCGAGCACCTCCGCGAGCGGAAACGCGCCGCCCTGCGCCTTGAGCATCTCCGAGAGGTCGTCGCCCGCGATGTACTCCATGACGAGGAACTGTCCTTCCTCTTCGGTGAAATGGTCGCTGACGCGCGGCAGCGCCGAATGGCGCAGGCTGTTGAGCAGGCGGGCCTCGCGCTCGAAGGCGCGGCGCAGGGCCGGGTCCGTGAAGAAGGTCTCCTTGAGTGCGACGGTGCTGCCGAAGCGCTGGTCCGTGGCGATGTAGACCGCGCCCATGCCGCCCTGCCCGATCTGTTTGACGACCAGGTAGCGATTCTGCAAAAGGGTGTCAGGCGCAATCATCGGGCCTCTCCTGGGGGGGACGCTCGCGCGCCGGGCGACCGGACTTGCCGTAGATCGCCCCCGCGGGCTCAACCGCCCTCAATATACTACACACGCTCCGGTGAGAAATACCCGGCCGAGCCCTCCGGTAGCAGATAAACCGTCCTCAACCCTTTACGAGCGGCACGCGAAATAGTTTGAACTGGATGACCCGAGCTGAACCTTCGCCGGGCGGCGAGGTTTTAGCGACACTGGCAACTGCTGTCGGCCGTGTTGCTGTCCCTGATCGCGCCGCGAGCGGTCCCGGCGGGCATCTGCAACGCGGCCACGCCGTTCCTGGCGGCCGTGTCTATCCTGGCGGTCAGCTTACGGTCGGCGGCCACTTGGTCGAGGATGACGAGGCCGCCGGATTTGACCACGGTGGCTTTACCGGAGATGGACTTGCCGCCGACACAGAAGAGATAGTCACCCGTGCCGGAATTGATTCTCAGGGCCGTGCCCTTGTCGGCGTCGTCCTCTATGCAGAGATCGAAGCCCTCCGCCCGGACGCTGCTCAGCCTGCCGCCTCCGGCGAAAAGGGCCATGCAGGTAAGTATTGCGATTGCCGTTAACGTGATTTTCCGATTCATCAGCGTTCTCCTGTTCTAAAGTATAAATGATGACGGTCTTGCGGCCGGAATTTCAGAGCGCCAGGACGCGCATCATCGCGTCGTGGACGAGTCCGTTGCTGGCGACGATGGGCGGGCTGTAGATGTTGAAGGGCGAGCCGTCGTAGTAGGAGACGCGCCCGCCCGCCTCCGCGACCAGGAGCACCCCCGCGGCCACGTCCCAGGGGCGCAGGCCCTCTTCCCAGAAGCCGTCGAACCTGCCGCAGGCGACGTAGGCCAGGTCGAGCGCCGCCGAGCCGTCGCGCCTGACCGCCTGCGCGTGCATGATGAAGTTGTGAAAGTGGCGCGCGAAGTCTCCGCGCTCGCGCACGTCGTAGGGGAAACCCGTGCAGAGCATCGCGCTGTTGAGTTCGTCCACGCCGGAGACGCGAATCGGCAGCCCGTTGAGCGTCGCGCCCTGCCCGCGCTCGGCGGCGAAGACCTCGTCGCGGGTCGGGTCGTAGACGACGCCCAGCTCCAGCGTGCCGTCGCGTTCGAGCGCAATCGAGACGCAGAAGCAGGGGTAAGCGTGCGCGTAGTTGGTCGTCCCGTCGAGCGGGTCTATGATCCACTTCCACTCGCTTCTGTCCCCGGCCGCGCCCGCCGTCGCGCCGGACTCTTCGGCCAGCACGGCGTGCCGCGGGTAATAGGACTTGATGCGCTCGACGATCAGCTTCTCGGCCGCTAGGTCCGCCTCCGTGACGAGGTCTATCACGCCCTTGCTGGAAATCTGTAGCGCGCGCCCGAAACGGTCGGACAGAATCCGCCCGGCGTCGCGCGCCGTCTGAATGGCAAAATTAAGCAACTCGTTCTCCGGCCGATGATTCTCCGGCTAGGTCTCGTTCGCCTGCCCGAGCATCGGAATGTTGATGCCCTTGTCGCGCGCCGTCTCTTCGGCTTCCTCGTAGCCCGCGTCAACGTGGCGGGCGACGCCGAGGCCCGGATCGTTGGTCAGGACGCGATTGAGCCTGCGCGCGGCCTCCTCCGTGCCGTCCGCCACGGAGACCTGCCCGGCGTGCAGCGAGTAGCCAATGCCAACGCCGCCGCCATGATGAAACGAGACCCAGCTTGCGCCGCTCGCAGTGTTAAGCAGCGCGTTCAGGATGGGCCAGTCGGCAACGGCGTCCGAGCCGTCCTTCATCGCTTCGGTCTCGCGGAAGGGAGAGGCGACGGAGCCCGTGTCCAGGTGGTCGCGCCCGATGGCGATGGGCGCTTTCAAATCGCCGCGCCTGACCAGGTCGTTGATGGCCTCGCCCATCTCCGCGCGCTCGCCGTAGCCGAGCCAGCAGATGCGCGCCGGGAGTCCCTGAAACCGCACGCGCTCGCGCGCCAGCCTGAGCCAGCGATTCAGCGTCCGGTCTGCGGGAAAAAGCTCCAGCGCGAGGTCGTCCGTGCGGCGGATGTCCTCGGCCTCGCCGGAGAGCGCGACCCAGCGGAAAGGGCCTTTGCCCTCGCAGAAGAGCGGGCGGATATACTCCGGCACAAAGCCCGGAATCTCGAAGGCGTCGGCGCATCCGGCGTCAAAGGCCTGCTTGCGGATGTTGTTGCCGTAATCGAAGGTGACAGCGCCCGCGCGCTTGAGTTCAAGCATCGCCTCGACGTGCCGCGCCATTGATTGCATGGAGCGTTCGACGTAGCCGCCGGGGTCCGTGCGCCGCAGGCCGTCGGCTTCTTCGAGGTTGAGTCCCGCCGGGACGTAGCCGTTGAGCGGGTCGTGCGCGCTCGTCTGGTCCGTCAGGGCGTCAACACGGACGCCGCGCCTGAGGAGTTCCGGCAGGACCTCCGCGCAGTTGCCGACCAGCCCGACCGAAATGGCCTGCTTGTGCTCAAGCGCGTCTTCACAGATGCGGAGCGCGTCGTCCAGGTCAAGCGCCAGCCGGTCGCAGTAACCACCGCGGACGCGCCGCTCGATGCGCGCGCGGTCAACGTCTATGCCGAGAAAGACCGCGCCGTTCAGGACGGCCGCGAGCGGTTGCGCGCCGCCCATCCCGCCCATCCCGCCGGAGACGACGAGCCTCCCGCTCAAGTCTCCGCCGAAATGGCGGTCCGCCATCGCCGCGAAGGTCTCGAACGTGCCCTGGACGATGCCCTGCGTGCCGATGTAAATCCAACTGCCCGCGGTCATCTGCCCGTACATCATCAGCCCCTTGCGCTCCAGCTCGTGGAAGTTCTCCCAGTTGGCCCAGGCCCCGACCAGATTCGAGTTGGCGATGAGGACGCGCGGCGCGTACTCGTGCGTGCGAAAGACGGCGACGGGTTTGCCCGACTGGACGAGCAGCGTCTGGTCCGTCTCAAGCTCCTGCAACTCGCGGACGATGGCATCGAAGGCGGCCCAGTTGCGCGCGGCCTTGCCGGCCCCGCCGTAGACGACCAAATCTTCAGGACGCTCGGCCACGTCCGGGTCCAGGTTGTTCATCAGGCAGCGCAGCGCCGCCTCCTGATGCCAGCCCTTACAGTTGAGTCGAGCGCCGCGCGGCGCGCGTATCCTTCTAGGTGAACTCATGGCTCTCTCAAATCTTTCAGAGTCGCCGGAGACGGCGGCCCCGTAAATTCACTTCTCGCCGGAGCCTCCCCAGAGACGGCTCAGCCAGCCGCCGCTCTCGCGCCTGGAAAGCTGTTCGAGCTCCCCGGCGTCGAGCCACGCGCCGCCGCAGCCGTTGCAGACATCAATCTCCACCTCTTCGACGACGACGCCTTCGAGCGTGCCTTCGCACTTCGGGCAGCGCAGCGCGGCGGCCGCGGCAATCCTCGCCTGCTCCTCGGCCGTCATCTTCGCGCGCAATTTCTCGATGGTCTCGCGCTCCTTGCGCCGAAAATAGTCCTCTTCGAGAGCCTTCTTGCGATCCTCAAAAATGTCAGACATGCTGTGTTCTCCTCTGAATCTTCAGGCACGGGCAGCAGCGGGCGATGCCCGTCGCTCAAGGGCTCGGCCCTGGCCGCTGCGGCTCGTGCGTGTCATCTGCTTAGTCCGTAATTTAATAACAGAAAAAGGGGCGAAGCGAGAAGCGGCGGCGCGTTCGGCGCTCAGAATTCAAGCTCGCCGCGACGGATACAGTCCGCGATTTTTTGAATGTCTTCAGCGAGCGCGCGGTCGCGCGTCAGGCGCGGGGCGTGAGAGCGAACGATTTCGTAAGCGCGGAGCACTCCCTTGCCCGGCCGCAGCGGCGCGCGGTATTCGAGCCCTTCGGCCGCGGCCAGCAGCTCTATGGCCAGCATGGACTCCGCATTCTCGACAATCGTGCGCAGCTTGAGGGCGGCGGTCATCCCCATCGAAACGTGGTCCTCTTTGCCACCCGAGGTCGGCAGGTTGTCAACTGAAGCCGGGTGCGCCAGGACCTTCATCTCGTTGAGCAGGGCGACGGCCGTGACCTGCGCGATCATGAAGCCGGAGGACGTGCCCGCCTGCGCCGTCAGGAAGGGCGGCAAGCCTTCGTTCATGTCCGGGTTGACGAGCCGTTCGATGCGGCGCTCGCTGATGCTCGCCAGGTCCGTCAGCGCAAAGGCCGCGTAGTCGAGCACGAGCGCCAGCGGAGCGCCGTGAAAATTGCCGCCCGACAAGACCTCTTCGCCGGGAGCGAAGACCAGCGGATTGTCCGTCGCAGAGCCCGTCTCGGTCTCTATGACCTCGCGCGCGTGAGCCAGTGCGCCGCGCACAGCGCCGTGCACCTGCGGCATACAACGCAGGCTGTAAGCATCCTGCACGCGCGGGTCGTCCAACAGGTGCGACTCCCTGATCTCGCTCTCGGCCAGCAACTCGCGCAGGTGCGCCGCCGCTTCGACCTGGCCCGGATGCGGGCGCGCGGAGTGTATCCGTTCGTCGAAGGCGACGGGCGTCCCGCGCAGGGCTTCGAGCGTCATCGCGCCCGCCACGTCCGCCAGGCGCGCCAGCCGCAGCGCCCTGTAAAGCGCCAGCCCGCCGACGGCCCCCATCGCCTGCGTCCCGTTCAAAAGGGCCAGGCCCTCCTTGGCTTCCAGTTGCAGGGGCTCCAGCGCGGCGCGGCGCATGGCCTCCGCGCCCGGCAATCTTTCTCCCCGGTAAAAGGCTTCGCCTTCGCCGATGACCACCAGCGCCAGGTGTGCCAGCGGGGCCAGGTCGCCGCTCGCACCGACCGAGCCCTTCTCGGGAATCAGAGGATGAACGCCGCGCTCCAGCATCGCGAGCAGCGTTTCGAGGACGACCGAACGCGCGCCGCTGTAGCCGAGCGCCAGCACGTTTGCCCGCAGCAGGAGCATCGTGCGGGTCTCCGCCTCGGATAGAGCACGCCCCACCCCGCACGCATGGCTGCGCACCAGGTTCAGTTGCAGGTCCCTTAACTCCGACGCGATGATGTGAACATCCGAGAGCTTGCCGAAGCCCGTGTTAACGCCGTAAACGATGCGCCCCGAAGCGATGATCCGCTCGACCGCGAGGCGCGACGCCTCTACGCGCGCACGCGCCTCCGCCCCCAGAGCTACCTGCTGCGCGCCCCGCGAGACATCGAAAATCTGTTCGAGCGACAGCCTCTGGCCGTCAAGTTCAAGCATAAGCAGTAATCGGTTTTCAGTTTTCGGTTTTCAGTTTTCAGTTAAGAGGCGCGCTGTTTTTAACTGAAAACTGAAAACCGAAAACTGAAAACTATCTATTTGACTATCTATTTATCGTCTCTTCCGTGACCGGCGTTCTGTCGGGCGTCTCGGTCGTGTCGAGCCTTTTGAACTCGCCCGTGCTGGTGGTCCGCACGCGCTGGCGCGCTCGCTTGGCGCGGCGCTCGGTGGCGTTGCGCGCGCTGGCCACTTCGCGGCCGAGGCGCGGGATGCGCGTCAAACGGCTCAACGAAAATTCGTGACGCGGGAGGACTTCGCCCGTGGCTTCGCGCAATCTGACGGTCGCGACGGCGAAGACCAGCAGCCCCAGGTTGAAGATGACCCCGATGAAAAAGATGGCCGAGCCCGGCACGACTCCGACCGAGGCGCGCCCCAGGAATTCGCCGAAAGAGAGCGCGGGCTTCGGATGAAGATAAACCTTCAAATTCCAGCTCAGCGCCAGCAGGATGAATATCCAGAGATAGTTGCGGCGCAATCGTCGCCCGACCGCTTCCCACTCGCTGATGGTGAAATGCGGCGTAATCAGATCGTCGGCCAGGTGCGCGGCCCAGCCCTTGTCCATCAATCCCCCGACCCTCAGAAGCTGCGCGAAGTATCCGGTCTCCAGCACGCGGACGCGGCTCGACCAGATTTCGTAGTAACGATAACGCCGCGCTTCCATGAAGAGAAAAAAGGCCACCAGAATGGAGTTGATGAGAATCACGAAGTGCGGATTATTGACCGAGCTGAAGGCGAAAGAGAGCGTTGCGCCCGCCGTGATGACGGCCCAGTTGGTCGTCGTGTCCAGACGGTTGCGCCAGGTGTTCGAACGCTGCACCTCGCCGCGATAGAAATGGACCATCGCGGCATTGAACTCCGCCGGGGTGAGCTTCGGCACTGCGCTCGTCGGACCTGTGGGGGTTGTCGCGGCGGGTGGACTCCCGGCCGGGCCGGGGGCTCTCAAGCGGCCTGAATTGCGTTCGCTGCCAGGCAAGGGACCGGTTCTTCCTGGCCGCACATCGGAACTCATCGCGTCGAAGTTTGCTTCTCCTGACCTGTAAGACAGAGCTAACGGCCGCGCCCGCGGGCGGCGGCCCCTGTAGATAATAGCACGCGGCGCGCCCGCCGGGTTGATTATTCCAGCATCCGTCGGGCAGAGAAATCACCCGGACGGAAGGCTTGGCCAGAATCGTCTTCGAGTGGCCCGGCGAGGGCGCGCGGCCCGTCTCCTGCCCGGCCAGACAAGGCTTTCGGCGGCTGCACGCGGATGCCTCTCGAAGCCTTTTCAAGTCTGGCCCAAGGAGCATGCAAACGTCAAAGGCTGCTCGCTTGACAGCCTGCCGAGCCCGCCCATATATTGAGCTTTGCGTTGAGAGCAGCTTGTGAGCACCCTTATGCCAGACGCGGAGCAAGACGGCGAAGCGCGCTGGATGCGCCAGGCTTTAGCGGCGGCCGAAGAGGCCCGCTCACGCGGCGAAGTGCCCGTCGGCGCTTGCGTCGTCGGGGGCGACGGGCAACTGCTGCTGGCGAGCGCGGGCAACCGGACGCGCACCGATTGCGACCCGACCGCGCACGCGGAAATCCTCGCACTGCGCGAGGCCGCGCAGAGCTTCGGTAACTACAGGTTGACGGGCGCGGTCGTTTATTCGACCATCGAGCCGTGCGCGATGTGCGCCGGAGCGTTGATTCAGGCCAGGGTCAGGCGGATAGTCTACGGCGCACGCGACGGGCGCGCCGGGGCAGTCGAATCGCACTTTCGCATCTGCGACTCGCGTTCTTTGAATCACCGAATAGAAATCAGCTCAGGCTTGCTCGAAGCGGAATGCCGCGAGATGATGCAGCAGTTTTTTCGGGCGAGACGAAAAATCAGGGAGCCAGCGCCAGGTGCGCAGGACGAGAGTTAGGACAAAGCCTTCGACTTTGAAGCATGTTTCGACTTTGAACATGTATTGATGGATTGCGGCATCACGCCGCGCGGCACGTCCAGACTTTACCCTTTCGCCTTGATCCTTTTTCCGTCTAGCTTATGGAGAGGTCGCATAGTGGCTTAGTGCACCGGTCTCGAAAACCGGAGTGGGGGAAACTCCACCGTGGGTTCAAATCCCACCCTCTCCGCCACATCTCTTTCAGATTCAAACCCCTAAAACTGCTCCCCGTACGCTTCCGATGACCCCTGCTCTTGCTGTTGGTGTAAGGTTGGTGTACCAAAAGTCAGGAGCTTGCCTCGCTCCAATGCGTTGACCGCATCGCGGAGTCTTTGCGGGACGGCATAAGCATACCCGTGTGTGACCTTCGTATTTCGTCTCTTGTCCGGCGTGGTCGAGTGGCCCAGCAGGGCGGCGGTGTCGTCCTCGCGGACGTTCGACGCCCTGAGCCTCGCGGCGAAGGTGTGCCGGAGGTCCTGGAAGTGGAGGCCGCCGGTCCAGGCTTGTTGATCTGTATCTACGGCTATCCCGGTGGTGAGTTAGTCTTCAAACACGGCGTCGCAGTCAACCCGCAATCCGATGGTGGGGCTGAAGCGCGAGAGAAGGTGCGCGCCGTTTAAGGAGTGTAGCTATGGCTCAGACGGCAGCGGATGTCCTCGTCGAAGGCATCATTGACTGGGGCGTGGATACGGTCTTCGGCATCCCCGGCGATGGCATCAACGGGATTATGGAGGCGTTACGCACACGGCAGGATCGCGTGCGCTTCATACAGGTGCGCCACGAAGAGGCCGCAGCGTTCATGGCCTGCGCCTATGCCAAGTACACGGGGCGTCTAGGCTGCTGCCTGGCCACCTCAGGCCCCGGCGGTATTCATCTCCTGAACGGCCTCTACGACGCCAAGCTCGATCAAGCGCCCGTGCTCGCTATTACGGGACAGACATACTCCGATCTGAAGGGGAGCAAATTTCAACAGGAAGTGAACATGACGCTCCTCTTTGAGGACGTGACCGTCTATAACCAGGAGGTCATCAATCCGAATCAGGTCGAGATGCTGATAAATGAGGCGTGCCGCCACGCGCTCAATCATCGCGGAGTGTCGCACATCACCTTTCCGGTGGATTACCAGGAGGCCGAGCCTACCGGCCGTGTTTCAATGCATAAGGTCAAGGGGGCGACGACGAGCCGCTGGTCGCCGCCGTCCGCCGTCCCACCGGAAGATGAGCTGAGGCTTGCGGGCTTCATTCTCAACGAGGCGAAGAGGCCGGTCATCCTCGTCGGTCAGGGCGCACTGGGCGCGGGCAGCGAAGTGATCGAGATCGCAGAGAAACTCGGCGCTCCCATTGTCAAAGCCCTGCTCGGCAAAGCGGTCGTTCCCGACGACCATCCTTTGACCACAGGCGGTCTCGGACTCCTCGGCACAACACCTTCACAAGAGGCGATGGAGCAGGCCGACGCCCTGCTGATTATCGGCTCATCCTTTCCGTACACGGAATATTTGCCGAAGCCCGATCAAGCCAAGGGCGTGCAGATTGACGACAAGGCCGACCGCATCGGTTTGCGCTTTCCCATCGAGGTCGGCCTTGTTGGCGACGCGAAGCCGACTGTCGCGGCGCTCTCGCGCTTCGTCGAGCGCAAAGAGGATCGCAGTTTTCTCGAACAGGCGCAGGAGGGGATGAAAGATTGGTGGGAACTGATGCGCACGCGTGCGATGAAGACGGATGTGCCCATCAAGCCGCAGCGCGTGGCCTGGGAGTTGTCCGAAGCGGCAGCCGGTGACGCCATCATCTCGACGGATTCCGGGACGATTACGACCTGGGTCGCCCGCCAGTTCAAAATCAGGGGAACGCAGAAGTTCAGTTGCTCAGGCACGCTCTCGACGATGGCCTGCGCGCTGCCCTACAGCATCGCCGCCAAGATAGCTTACCCGGAAAGACAGTCCATCGCCTTTGTCGGTGACGGCGGCTTCACGATGCTCATGGGAGAGTTCCTGACAGCCGTGAAATACAACCTGCCCATCGTCGTCGTGATTATCAAGAACAACACGCTCGGCCAGATCAAGTGGGAGCAGGTCGTGTTTTTAGGCAACCCAGAGTACGGGTGCGAGTTGCACAACCCCGATTTCGCCAAGTATGCCGAAGCCTGCGGTGGTTTAGGCTTCACGGTCGAGCGTCCTGAAGAGATTCGCCCGGCGCTGGAACGTGCTCTGGCATCCGGCAAACCCTCAATCGTCGAGGTGGTCGTTGACCCGTTCGAGCCGCCGATGCCGCCGAAGGTGAGTGTGGAGCAGGCGCTTCATTTCGGCGAAGCGCTGGTCAAAGGCCAGCCCGCAGGCGGTAAGATCGCCTTGACTCTCTTCCGCGACAAATTAAGCGAACTGTTTAAATAAGCCTGGGAATTATGAGGGGCGATGAATCGAACAACTCTCCCGAAGGGGCCGAAATGTCGGGGAGCCGGTCTCGCTCCGGCTCGCCACCACACCTGAAACACAGTTCCTGACGATGGAGAAAGCTATGATGGTGAACGCGGCCGGGCATGGCGGTGCGATCTTTCATCAGCCCGACGCGGCTGCGCGAACGTATAGAGCGAGCGGCAGAGGCGGGTCTGCGTGAGCGGCGGTGGCGACACAATCAATTTCCGTGCTGGGAACGCTGCTGGCGGATCAGTTCGGCTCATACCGCGAGCCCTTGCTTTTCTTCACTCTCTCTCTGTTTCTCCTGGGCTGCATGCTCTATCTTATTCTCATCACGCTCATCTTTTATCGCTTTACGTTCATCAACCTCACTACCGCGATGCTTACTCCCCCCTACTGGATTAACATGGGAGCGGTCGCCATCACGACGCTCGCCGGAGCCAGGCTGATTATAGCCGCCCCACATGGAGCTTTCTCGGCGAGATTCTGCCGTTCCTCAAAGGCTTTACTTTGTTCTTCTGGGCGGCGGGAACCTGGTGGATTCCGTTGCTCTTCATCCTGGGGGCCTGGCGGCATCTGCACAAGCATTTCCCGCTCGTTTACGACCCGCAGTACTGGGGGATGGTCTTCCCCTTAGGCATGTACACGGTCTGCACTTTTCAACTATCGAAGGCGCTTAATCTGGCTTTCCTCTTGCCCATCCCGTGCGTCTTTATCCTGGTCGCCCTCGCAGCCTGGCTTCTTACGTTCGTCGGGTTGATTCACAGCTTACTGATTAAGAGGAGCCGGAATTAAGCTTTCTGCATTACTATAAGGCTCGATGAGCACAGACAAAATCGCCGCGTTGCGGCGGACGGCGCTCTTTAATGAGCTGGAAGAAGAGACGCTGCGTGCGCTGGCAGAACGGGCCATCGAGCGCCGGTTTCAAAAAGACGAATTGCTGTTTGTCTCGGGCGACGAAGCGCACGGGCTTTACGTGATCGTCGAGGGTGCGGTGCGCGCTTTTCGGGAGAGCGCGGACGGGCGTGAGCAGGTCATCCACGTCGAACGTGCCGGAGCAACAATCGCCGAAGTGCCGGTCTTTGACGACGGCGCTTTCCCCTCGATGGCTGCCGCAGAAACCGACTCCGTGCTGCTCTTTATTGATAAGCGCGACGTGCGAAGCCTCTGCCTGGAACACCCGCAGATTGCCCTTGCCGCACTCAAAGTGCTGGCCGGAAGGCTCAGGCGTTGCGCGGAGCTTGTCGAGACGCTCAGCTTGCGGGAAGTCGGGCAGCGGCTCGCGCGGTTTCTTCTGGCGCAGGCACGCGCCAGGGGACACACGGGGGACTCCTTTATGCCTGCGCCAGTCAATCATCGCCGCCCGGTACTGCTCGGGCTCACTGCTTCAGCCGGACTGACAGCCCTCATCATTATCGGCTCGCGCAACCTCGAACACTACGACGCCGCGCTCTTCGGTTACACGGTGGCAAGTGTGGTCGCCTTCGGCGCAATCATCTTTCGTTACGTCATCTGGTTACAGCGCCCGGCGACCCGCCGTTACTGGCTGCGCGGTTGGCAGTTGTTCCGCGAACGCAAGAAACTGCTTGCCAACACGAAGAGCGCGACCGCGACCGCGACCAAAAACTTGATCGCCCAGAAATTCATCTTCAAGCGCGGTTCGACGCGTTGGCTGATACACTTTCTCATCATGTGGGGCTGTGTCCTCTCCGCGCTGATTACCTTCCCGCTCGTCTTCGGATGGGTGCATTTCAAACTTGAAGGCGCTCAGGGCTGCCGTCCCTACGTCTTCGGCTTTCCGATGCCCTTGATGCAGGGCGAATACAACCCCCCGGCCGAGACGCCCGACGAAGAGTATCCGCTAATTCTGACGAGCGGTCGCGTCGTCTATCAATATCTCTCGGGGAATCAGACCAGACGCATCGGCTTTCTCGTCCAGCAGTGCCCGGAGCCTTACGTCGAGGTTCATCCCGAAACCGCGATGAAGCTCAAGATCAATGACGGGGAGCACGTGCGCGTCCGCTCTCGTCGCGGCGAGGGCATCTTCCCGGTGCTCGTCGTGCGCACCATTCGACCCGATACGATCTTCATCCCGTATCACTGGGGCGAGCAGCTCGCGGCAAACCAGTTGACGAACCCTGCGCTCGACCCTACGTCGAAGATTCCCGAGTTCAATGCTTGCGCCGCGCGCATCGAGAAGATTCATTCACGGAAATTGCCGATCATGGGCGCACAGCGCAAGGGCGCGTCGCAGAGCGAAGCGATAAGGGGGTAAATGATTGAAGGGACGATGTTTATAGACCCGCAGCGATGCATCGGCTGCCGCGCGTGCGTCGCCGCGTGTCGCGAGTGCGCAACGCATAAAGGCTACTCGATGATCTTCGTGGACTATCTCGACCGTGCGGAGACGACCGCGACGATGCCGACCGTTTGCATGCACTGCACGGAACCGACCTGCGCGCTTGTCTGCCCGGCGGACGCGATCAAGGTCTCGGAAGAGGGTGTCGTGATGTCGGCCTTGAAGCCACGCTGTCTTGATTGCCGCAACTGCGTCAACGCCTGCCCCTGCGGAGTGCCGAAGTACAACACGGAGATGCACCTTCAGATGAAGTGCGACATGTGTTATGACCGCTCCTCGGAAGGCTTGAAGCCCATGTGCGTGAGCGTCTGTCCGACGGGCGCAATCTCCTTCGGCAAATACGAGCAGATCGTCCCGCTCCGCCGCACGAAGCCCGTCAACGTCCATGTTCTCGGCAATCAGCACATCGAGACGAAAGTCTACTTGATGCTCCCGACCGACGCGGACGCCGTCAATGTGGATGGCTGCGGTGTCTTCGAAGGACAACTCTCGCTCGCGGAGCAGCAGCAGCCAGCGACCGTCGAGTCTTGGATTGATACTCAAGTGGAGGGTTCGGACAAGAGCAATGAGTTCTGAAAATTCCAAATTATCAAATACCATTAAAACAGTTCTCTCGGAAGAGATGACCCATGTAGCGTCCGATGCCCCGTCTGATGAAACAGACGTGCGGGCGGCGATGCGTCCGCATCAGCATGACTTCCCATATGATCGCGGCGAAGAGGCGCAGGTCACGCGGCGAGAGTTCTGCAACTTCCTAGCCCTGACCTCGACCGCACTCTTCGCCGGTGCGGCAGGGTTCGCTGGCAAAGCGATGCTTGATAGGAATAGCCAGCCGCAGTACGCGCCAAAAAAATTGATGGGGCTGAAACACTCGCTCCGAACTCGTCCTTGAATTTCCGTTACCCGACCGAGAAGGGCGCGGCGATACTCGTTCGCGCTCGCGATGGTCAATACTTTGCCTACGGTCAAAAATGCACGCATCTTTCCTGCCCGGTCTACTTCGAGCAGCACCACGGGCGGCTTGAATGTCCCTGCCATGAAGGGGGCTTCGACGTGACGACGGGCAATGTTTTATACGGCCCTCCGCCGCGCCCGCTCGATTCAATAGAACTCGAAGTGCGCGAGGGCGCAGAAGTATGGGCAAGAGGAAGAAAGGCAGGAAGCGATGAGCACCCGGGCTGAGACGACACCCCCGATGGGGAAAAATGTGAAGCAAGCGCCAATCTCAGGAGGGCAGGCGGCCGTGTGGCAGACGCGGCTCATCCTGCTCGTGATGATTAACGTCGCACAGCTCTGGATTCTCTCGGCCACGGTTGAAGCTACGCTCGCCCATCATTACCGTGTACTTCTGCCGCTCGTGCTGTCGTCAGCCGTCTGTTGGTTAATCTCGCTCTCCATCATCTTCTGGTGGAGACCCGTCTCACGCCGCTTCACGAGCACCGGGTACATCCGCAACAAGCCTGAGTAAATACCGGAAACATCAACAAGGGAGGGCGTCAGACACTGAAACGGAAGATCATCGGCTTTCACAGGGACGAGCATGAGGACTGGGTCGCGGATTTGGAGTGCGGGCATCAGCAGCATGTCCGCCACCAGCCGCCCTGGATGAACCGCCCTTGGATTGTTACATCTGAAGGAAGAGAATCCCGCAACGGAGTTGAGCTGGACTGTCAGCACTGCGATAAGCAGACATGCGACGGATAAAGTCGCACAACACAGCGAGCAACACGCGCCCGTGGCCATGCGCTCTCTTTACTCTCTTTTCGCCTCCAGACACTTCACGTCTGCGCCCGGGCGAGAACAACTATTAATTTCTTAGTTGACAGGCGAGCGAAACTTCGCTACTCTCCTCCAATTATTAAAGATTTAATAGTTGGTTTGGAGGGATTGATACTTGGCGAGAAAGAGATCAACTACACTGACGGAAGCCGAGCTGCGGTTGATGGACGTGTTGTGGGAGAAGGGTGCGGCGACGGTTGGCGACGTAGTTGATGCGCTGCCGAAAGCGTCGGCGCTGGCTTATAGCACTGTCCTAACCACTCTCAGAATCCTGGAGCAGAAAGGCTACGTCCGGCACAGTAAAGAAGGACGCGCCTTCGTCTACCATCCATTGATAGATAGAGGTCAAGCGCGGCGCAACGTTTTGCAGTACGTGCTCAACCGATTCTTCGATAACTCGCCCGAACTGCTCGTGCTCAATGTGCTCAAGGAAGAGAAGATAGATGGGCGCGAGTTAAAACGGCTAAAGAAGATGATTGAAGAAAGCGAGTAGTAGAACGCCGTGAACATTCTATTTGGGCTGCCTGATTCAGTCTCCCGCATCGCGGCCGAAGCCTTCCTTAACAGCATCTGGCAGAGCGCCGTGCTCGCGCTCTTCGTCTGGCTGCTGCTGCGCCTGTTCAAGCGTGCCAGCGCGACTATGAAATACGGCGTCTGGTCGGCCACGCTGGTCGCCATTGTCTGTTTGCCGTTTCTCAATGCGCTCACTTCCTCGCGGGCGACTGCGATGAAAGACGCGGGATTAGACAGCGGCGCTCGCCTGGAAACACCTGTGTTATCAAGGGTTGCTGCCCCGGATACTCTTCAGCCTCCGGTCGTGGCTTCCGCCGGTGCGAAGCAGGGCGCGGGCGCGTCGAGTGGTGACGAGACCGTGTCGGCTGCGATTCAGGCTGAAGGGATAAGCGGTCAGAGCGTCTCCGAAACGGCGACCGAAATGGCATCCGAATCCCGACCGCAGCCGGAGAGCTTCAGCATTCGGCTGAGAGGCGAGAGATGGCCGCAGCTCTTTTTAGTTCTCTGGATGTTCGGAGCATCGCTGATGATGGTCAGGCTGGTTCGCAGCTATCTCTCATTGCGGCGACTCAAGAGAGCGTCCCGGCCATTAGCGGATACTTATCAACGACGGATGGGCCACTGGGCCAAAGTCTGCGGAATCAAGCGAACAGTATTCCTGCGCGGCTCAAAACAGATAACCGTCCCATTAATGCTCGGGCTGACGAAGACGACCATTCTCTTTCCCGAGAGCCTGATCGCCAGCCTGGGCGAAGATGAGTTCGATCAGGTTCTACTGCACGAGCTGGCGCATGTGCGGCGGCGCGATGATTGGGGTAATTTCGCGCAAAAGTCGGTCGAGGCCATCTTCTTTTTTCACCCGGTAGTCTTGTGGGTCGGCCGGCAGCTCTGCGCAGAGCGCGAGTGCGCCTGTGACCAGTGGGTAGTCTCCGTGACGGGCGCACGCCGTTCCTATGCCGCTTGCTTAACCAGGCTGTTTGAACTGACAAAGAGGCCCGACCGGGCCCTGCTGGCTTCCGGGGTGATGCCGGTCAAAAGCCATCTTTCACGAAGAGTTGAAACGATTCTTAAAAGTAAAGAGCGCCTCCCGGCGAGTCTTTCCGCCCTCGGATTCTTTCTCCCGCTCTGCTTGCTGCTGGCGATGATGATTCAGCTCGGACGACTCTCCCCCCTGGTCGCCGTCAGCGGCGGCGGAAATCCGGCGGCTGAATCGGCCGGGCATAATGCGCCGGAACGCGCGGCGTTGCGGGAGCAATCAGGGCTTGAGAATGGCGTCATCAATAGATTGCCCGGACACTCGCCGCGCGGGATTGACGCCGCAGGCGTCACGCCTTTACTTAACGACAGCGAGGCGATGAATCCGTCGTCGCGGGAAAGCTCTACCGCGAGCGAGACGCCCGGCTCATCAACATCCGACGGCGAGATGCCGCGGCCGCGTTCCTGGCTTGAGATGGTCAAGGCGGGCGCAAGTATCTCGCCGGACGGGGCGGGACCAGCCGCCTTTACGTTAGCGACCGGCGACCGGCAAGCAGATGTCTCGGGCCATCTGACCCGGTCTTCGGTTAACGGCTCGCCTGTGATTCAGGAGCCTGCCGCCGCGCCGTCCACGCTCTCCTCTGACGAAGGCCGCCTGCCTTCGGACTTCTTCCAGGTGGTCGCGGCATTGGGCAATTCGGCGTCGCAGAGAGAGATACTATCGGCGCTTCTCAAGCGGCGCGGGCTGACTAAAGAGAATCTGGTCCAGTCTCTTATCGCGGCCAAGAGTATCGCTTCGGACGGCGAGAAGGCGGAATTTCTGGTGGGCGCAGCCCTATTCTGCACAGGCGAGACGGAAGTTCTCAGCGCTTTCTTTAACACCGTTTCCACTATCGGCTCGGCGGGCGAGCGGCGGCGCGTGCTCTCTGCGCTCCTGACGTTGAAGGGGCGCGATAAGGCAGTCCTGTTTCGGACCTTGAAAGCCGCCGCGGCCATCAGCTCCGACGGCGAGAAGGCTGAACTCCTGGTCAAGGCGGCGAGCCTTTACGCGATTGATAACACGTCGCTCACCGCCTTCCTCGACGCGGTCTCCGCCATCAGTTCGTCGGCCGAGCAGCGACGCGCGCTGACGGCCCTTTTACGCCAAGGCAATCCGAGCAGCGAGGCCATCATTCAAACCGTGAGATTCGCGCGCCGCATCTCTTCGGACGGCGAAAAAGCGGAGTTTCTTGAGAGGGTCGCGGCGGTCTGTCCGATTAACGACGCGGTGCTCTCCGCCTATCTCGCGACGGCCTCTTCCATCCATTCCTCCGCGGAGCAAGCGCGCGCCCTCTCCGCAATATCGAAGAGAAAAGAGATTAGCCGGACAACGACGACACAAACAATGTCGCTCGCCAGGAATAACGGCGACAGGGATTGAGCCGGACAAAACGGGCGGATTGATTAACCACGCAGAGCGTGGGGCGGGACGGGTGTGTCTCCCGAGCGGCCGCGAGAAGATGTTTCGCCAGCCCCGCTCCGATTCTGCGCCGTGCGTGATGACCGAAAACTGATGACGAAACCATTGACGGAAATTTTAGGAGGAGCAATCTAATGTCAAGTTACAAGACCGGCGGGTTAACACTGAGACGCTTCGCGCTGATGTCGGCAGCCATCTTCGTTCCGTCACTCTTTACGGTTGCGCTCCGCGCGCAGGTGAATCCCGCATCGCCCGGTCAAAGCCGTCAACTAAAATTCGCGGCGCAGCAGGAGAGGCACGCGAGTATCACCCAGATAAACGAGACAGGGACGGACCGCACAGACATCCGTGTCAGGTACGACGACGGAAATCATAGTCTGGAGATCAGGGCCACGGGAGGGCTGGAATTTACGGACAGCGACGCCGACGTTAAGAGCATGGCGCGGGACGGCTATCTGCTGATTGAAGAACGGCGCGGGTCAATGTCGCGGAGGCTGGAAATCTCGCCGGGCGCGAACGCAGAGCCGCAGCGCTCCTTTTACGTCGGCGGACAGGCTCACGCGTTCGACCAGGAGGCGCGCGCCTGGTTGGCCGAAGTCCTGCCGGACGTAATCCGCAACACGGCCATCGGCGCGCGTGCCAGAGTTCAACGCATCTACAGGCAGCGCGGAGCCGTTGGCGTGCTCGATGAAATCTCCCTGATTAGAAGCGATGGGGCCAAGCGCATCTACTTTCGCGAATTGCTGGGAACCGGCAATCTCGATACGACGACCCTGGGCCGGGCGGCGCGACAGGTGGCGCGCGAAATCTCTTCGGACGGCGAGAAGGCCGTCCTCTTAATCGAGACAGCAGACCTTTACCTCGGCAACGGGGCGGCCTCGCGCGCTTTCTTTGAAGCCGTAGACAGCATCAGCTCGGATGGCGAGCGGCGGCGCGTCCTCTCTGCAATCCTGAAGAAGAGTCCCGACACGGATGACGTTCTGCGCACGCTCAAGTCGGCGCGCCGCATCTCTTCGGACGGCGAGAAGGCGGCCCTGCTCATCCAGCACGCCGCGGTCTTTCTCTCGCATCCTTCTTCGCTCCCGTCCCTCTTCGATACCATCAACTCCATCAGCTCGGACGGGGAGCACGCGCGGGTTTTATCCTCGCTGCTCAAGCGCCGCACGCTCGACAGAGAGAACCTGATGCGCGTTCTTCGCTCCGCCGAACTAATCTCTTCGGACGGCGAGAAGGCCAACGTGCTGCTGGCTGCCGTCAGGGTTTACGCCGACGATGCGTCAGCCCTTTCGGCCATCGCCGGGGTGACGAAAACCATCAGCTCGGATGGTGAAAAGCAGCGCGTCCTACTGGCCATCGCGCGCCAGGGCCAACGCCCGTAAAGCCGCGTTTAGATAATCGCAAACTCTCCGTAAAGCTGCGGCGCGCCCGCTAGCTTAACAATTCACTGCGCCTGATACCGGCCCGCGAAATCGGCGGGTGTGGGACTGTTCTGTCCCAAAACCGCTCATCTGCGAAAGGACCAAGGACCATGTTTCGCCTCTCTTTCCTGCTCGTCTTCTTACAGCTCATGTGCTCTCTCTGTCCGGCTCAGACGCCGCGCGGGCGCGGGCCGATGCCCTTTCAATCACCCGCAGTCAGCCGCAGTCACCTGGCCTTCGTCTACGCCGGAAGCGTCTGGGTTGTAGACCGCGGCGGCGGAGAGGCGAGGCGGCTGACGACGGTTGCGGGCGACGAGTCTACGCCATTTTTCTCGCCTGACGGCTCGCTCGTCGCCTTTTCCAAGACGACGGGCGGTAATACGGATGTGTACGTTGCGCCCGTGGCGGGCGGCGATTTGCGCCGCCTCACGTTTCATCCCGAGATAGATTTGGCGGGCGGCTGGACGCCCGACGGCCGCAACGTGCTCTTTCGCTCCACGCGTGACTCCGCACAGATTCTCTTCACCTATCGCTTCTACACAGTGCCCGCCGCGGGCGGTTCTGAAACTGCGCTGCCGCTGCCGACCGGAGCAAGCGGGTCTTTCTCGCCCGACGGCGCTTCAATCGCTTACACGCCCTATCGAAATCTGGGCGAGTTCTGGCGTAACTATCGCGGCGGCAGAACGACTCCAATCCTGATCGCCAGGCTTTCCGACAGCAGCACGGAAGAGATTCCGCGCAGGAATTCTAACGACTATTACCCGATGTGGATTGGAGACACAATCTATTTCGTCTCGGACCGCACGCTGACGGCCAACCTCTTCGCTTACGACCTGCGCACGAGGAAGATGAGCCAGTTGACGCGCTATGAGAAATACGACATTCGCTCGGCCTCTGCGGGCGGCGGCGTGATCGCCTTTGTGCGCGAGGGTGCGATTCATCTCTACGACCCGCAGACCGATCAGACGCGCCCCGTGGAGATACGCATCGGCGGGGATTTCGCCGAAGTGAAGCCGCGCCGTCTCAAGGCCGAACGGTGGCTCTACGACTACAATCTTTCCCCTGCGGGCACGCAGGTGGTCTTTGAAGCGCGCGGAGAGGTGCTGACCTTCGACGGCGAGAAGGGTACGTTTCGCAATCTCACTCAATCCTCGGGCGTGGCCGAGCGTTCTCCCGTCTGGTCGCCCGACGGAAAAGCGATTGCTTACTTCTCCGACGAATCCGGCGAGTACAGCCTGCACGTCCGCGCCGCCGTTGGCGAGGGCGGCGTCAGGAAAATAAGCATCGAGGCGCAGCCCTCTTTCTACAACGAGCCGGTCTGGTCCCCGGATTCAAGGAAGATAGCTTTCTCGGACAAACGCCTGGCCCTCTGGTACGTGGATGTGGACACGGGAGCGGCGCACAGAATAGACGCTTCGACCTTCGCGCGGCAGGGCGCGTTTCAACCTGCCTGGTCGCCCGACAGCCGCTGGCTGGCCTACTCCAAGACGATGCCCAATCGCCTCTCCGTCATTCACCTCTATTCTTTAGAGACGGGGAAAAGCCAGCCCGTGACGGGCCGCAACCTGGAGGCGGGCAACCCCGTGTTCGACCGCAACGGCCAGTATCTTTACTTCAACGCGAGCACTAACGCCGCGCCCGCAAAGCTGCACGGCGTGAGCATGTCGGCGGCGCTGGTCTATGCGCCGCTGGTGACGCAGAAGGTCTACGCCGTCGTGCTCCAAAAGGACGGAAACTCGCCGCTCGTTCCGCTCAAAGACCAGGCGAACGCGGCCAGAGACTTGCGTTCCGGCATTGATCTGGAAAACATTGACCGGCGCATTCTGCCGCTGCCTTTCCCGACGCACAATTTCGCGGACCTGGCGGCGGGGCGGCCCGGCGTGCTCTTCATCCTGGGCAAGTGGGTTGACACTTCCGGCGGCGAATCCCCGCCCACACGCACGCTCTACAAGTTCGATCTGGCCACGCGCAAATACGAAAAATATGGTGAAGACATCAGGGAGTATCGCGTCTCGGTGGATGGCGGTCGCCTGCTCTATCCGAAAGCCGGAAGCTACTGGCTGGTCTCGGCGGATGCCCCGCCGAAAGCGGAAGAGGGCAAGCTGGACCTGAGCCGCATCGAGTTTGAGCTGGACCCGCGCGCCGAGTGGCGACAGATGTTCGACGAAGCATGGCGGATCGAGCGCGATTATCTCTATTACCCGGACCTGCACGGCCAGAACCTGGCGGCGCTCAAAGAAAAGTATGCGGCCTACCTGCCGGGCGTCGTCACGCGCAATGACCTGAACACGCTTTTCCGCGAGATGCTCTCGCACGTCGCGATCAGTCACCTCTCTATTACGGGAGGCGACGTGCCCGCACCGGCTGAGACGAGCCGCCGCGAGAATACCGGAGTGCTCGGCGCGGACTACCGCATCGAAGAGGGACGCTACCGCATCACGCACATTTACAGCGGGGACAATTCCAGCCCCGCGCTCAGGGGCCCTCTGTCTCAGCCCGGCGTGCAGGTCAAGGAGGGAGATTACCTGCTGGCGGTTGACGGCGATGAGGTCAGGGCCGCGGAGAATCTCTATCAATATTTTCGCGGCAAAGCGGGCAAGCCCGTCGAGTTGAAGGTCGCCGCTCAAGCAGGCGGAGCGGGCGCGCGGACCTTCACGGTCGTCCCCGTCGCCAGCGATAGCCTGTTGCGTGATTTCGAGCGCGTCGAGGGGAACCGGCGACGCGTGCGCGAGCTGTCGGGAGACAAACTGGCCTACGTCTACCTGCCGAATGTTCAGCGTGAGGGCTACGAAATTTTTAACCGCGAGTTCTACGCGCAGCTCGATAAACAGGGGCTGATTATTGACGAGCGGTTCAACGCCGGAGGCTACGGCTCCGACCACATCATTGATGCGCTCAGGCGGCAGCCCCTCAACGCCTATGCTTTCCGTGATGGCGCGCGCATCGCTTTCCCGGCCGACGTGATGCCCGGCCCGCGCGTCATGCTGACGAGCGAGTTCGCGGGCTCCGGCGGTGACTCGCTGCCGTGGCTCTTCAGGCAGGCAGGGCTCGGAGTCTTAGTCGGTAAACGGACCGCGGGGTTCGGCATCGGTCACTACGTGAACGTTCCGAACCTGTTGGACGGCGGAGACCTGGCCGCACCCAACAGGGCTTTCCTCAATCCCCGGACGGGCGAGTTCGAGATAGAGAACAAAGGGGTCACGCCCGACATCGAGGTGGCGTGGACGGCCGCCGACTGGCGCTCCGGGCGCGATGTGCAGCTCGAAAGAGCGGTCCGGGCCGCGATGGACGCTCTGAACGGGATTGCGCCGAAGAAGGCAGCTCGCGTCTCTCCCGGTCGTGATTCGGCGCGGGGCAGCCAGCGGACGATTCCGGCTCCATGAAAGCGCCATGCCGTTGAAGATGGCGTTGAAGCGGCGGTTCGATTTTACGCCCGTCGTCTTTGCTCATTTCTCTCCCTCTGGTCCTTAAAGCGGCGCGCGGTCGGCCTAGTGACGTGACAAGAATTGCTGAGATAGGCTATGCTTTGACGACCGCGCGTTGTTTGAAATCTAGGCAATTCTTACTGCGTCCTTTTTAAGTGGATAGGGCAGAGCGGACTCGAAAACCGGGGCGGGAGAGCTCCGCCGCGGCCTCAAATCCCGGCCTCTTCGCCACATTTGCAAAGGGGAAAGGGCGAAAGTGTGGTTCGGAGAGGTGCAAGAGTGGTTGAATTGGCAGCACTGGAAATGCTGTGTACGGGGAACCGTACCGTGGGTTCGAATCCCACCCTCTCCGCCAGTTTTCTGCGATTAAAAATGGGCCCCATTCGTTCCCGGACCGGGAGCGCGAGAGGCAGTCTTGTTGCCTTCTGGCCGTGAAAGCGTTAGAGTCATACCGGTTTGAAGTTCTTTGGCAGACGTGCCCGGCACGCCGAAAGGGTACGATGAAAGATAATAAACTGGTGGCCGACGAAGCCCGTCGAGAGTTACAGCATGGATCGGTCAAGGCGCAGGTCGAGGCGGATGTCAACGCGGAAATCGCGGCCCGCGCCGACCGCACGACGCGCACCGAAGCCGCACAGATGGAATCGGTCGCGGGCGAGTTTCGCGGCAAGGCCATTGATGAGGTCGTCGAGACCGAGCGCGAGGTCGAGCGGTCGCGGACCGTGGCCCGCATCTCTCAGGTCGTTGATTACATCTTCTTTCTGATCTACGGGCTGCTGGTCATCCGGCTCGTCCTGGCCCTGCTCGCCGCGCGTCGCAGCGCCGGTTTCGTCCAGTTCATCTACGGCCTGACCGACCCGCTCTACGCGCCCTTCAAGGGCATCGTCGCGAGTCCGACGACCGAGAGCGGCAACACGCTGGCCTGGCCGATTGTGATCGCGCTGATTGTTTACGCGCTGCTGCACGCGGGCATCAACGGCTTGCTCCGGCTGCTCGCGCACCGCAAGACAGAGATTTGACAACTTATCAGACTTCGGGCTCCGCACAACGCTTGCCTTGTGAACCCCGCCAGGCCGGGAACGGAGCAACGGTAGCAACGGCGGCGTGTGTTGCGGGAAAGTCCGGAGTCTGGCCACATCGCTGGTCAATGGTGAATGGTCAATAGTGAATAGCTAAACGGCGCGCGCCTCAGACTAACCCGCCGTCTTTCTTTCTCTATTTACCATTCACCATTTACTATTTACCCCTCTTTTATGTCTTATCAAGTCATCGCTCGCAAATGGCGGCCGCAGACCTTCGAGGAGGTCACGGGCCAGGAGCCGATCACGCGCACGCTGCGCAACGCCATCGAGCACGAACGGCTTCATCACGCCTATCTCTTTTCGGGCGCGCGCGGCGTCGGCAAGACGACCACCGCGCGGCTGCTGGCCAAATCGCTCAACTGCCGCAAGTCCCAAAGCCCGACCGCGACGCCCTGCCGCATTGACGACCCCTCTGCCTGCGATTCCTGCCGCGAGATAGCCGAAAGCCGCTCGATTGACGTGCTGGAGATTGACGCCGCCTCGAATACGGGCGTTGATAATGTGCGCGACGCGATTATCGGCAACGTCGCCATCTCGCCCGCGCGCGACCGCTACAAGGTCTTCATCATAGACGAGGTCCACATGCTCTCCGGGGCGGCCTTCAACGCGCTTTTGAAGACGCTGGAAGAGCCGCCGCCGCGCGTCGTCTTTATCATGGCGACGACGGAGAGCCATAAACTCCCCGACACGATTCTCTCGCGCTGCCAGCAGTTCGAGTTTCGCACGATTGCCCCGGCCAGGATTGCGGAGCGCCTGCGCCTGATTGCAGACGCCGAGCAGGTCTCCATCTCGGAAGAGGCCCTGCGCGAGATCGCGCGTGCGGGCGAGGGCTCCATGCGCGACGCGCAGTCTGCCTTCGACCAGGTCATCAGCTTCTCGGGCAGTGAGATTAAGGCGGAGGATGTCGAGACGGCGCTCGGCGTCGCCGGAACACAGGTCCTCGCGCGCGTCGTTGATGCGATTGCCGCGCGCAAGCCCGCCGAGGCGCTGGCGGTCGTTGACGACCTGGTGATGCGCGGCCACGACCTGCGCAACTTCTGCCGCGACCTGCTGGCGCACCTGCGCGATCTCCTGGTCGCCAAAATCTCCGGCGAGACGGCCGAGCTGCTCGAATCTTCCGCGACGGAGCGGTGCGAGCTTGTTCGCCAGGCCGCCGGCTTTTCGGAAGCGGACCTGATCCGCTTCTTTCACTCCCTGTCGGAGACCGAGAACAACCTGCGCACGGCCGCGCAGCCGCGTTACCAGCTCGAAGTGGGCCTCGTGAAGCTGATGGAGATGGGCCGCGTCGTCCCCCTCGATCAACTCCTTGAGCGCCTGACCGCGCTCGAAGAGTCTTTACGCACGAGCCAGTCTCCGGCCGCGCAGAGGACGCCGCCCGCCGCCGCAGCCGGGGGCGGCTCGCAAGGGACGGGCGTTAAAGGACCGGGCGTCAAGAGCGCTTCGGGAACCTTCACGGCGCGCGCAGGCAGCGCCGCCGGAAATGATGAGAGGGCCGCCGGTGCGTCGCCACTTTCCGAAGAGCCGCCCTTCGGCGGAGTGGGCGGCTCTTCTTCGTCTTCTCCCTCCGCTTCTCAGCCTTCTGCCGTCGCGTCGCCGCCGCTGACCCTCGTGCCTCCGGTGACAACTGCGCAGGCCGGGCCCGCGGCGTCCGTCCCGCAACCCTCTTTCGGCAGCCGCACGACGGAGGCGTCCGACCGCATCGGCATGGGCGTGCCCGTCGCGGCTGCTGCTGCTGCGACTGCTTCCGGCGGTCCCGTCGAGAGGATCAAGGCCGGGCTCGAACAACGCAAGCGGATGTTCCTCGTAGTGGCCCTCGAAGGCGCTCGCCGGGCGGTCGTCGAAGGCGATGAGCTGCTCGTGGAATTTGCGCCCGAAGCCAAGCACCTGTGCGACAGCCTGGCAAAGCCTGAGAACGCCAAGCTGCTGCGCGAGGTCTGCCGCGAAGTCCTGGGGCGCGACATGGGCGTGCGCATCAGCATCGGCGACGCCGCGGGCGCGGGCAATCAGGACGCCGGGCCGTCTTCCAGGCAGGAAGAGGAGCGACTTGAGAAACAGCGCCTGCGCGAGATAGCCGAACAGGACCCCTCCGTCCAGGAGTTTCTGCGCACCTTCCGCGGCGAGATTCTCGATGTCAGACGGGTTGATAGTGAGCAGTAAGCAGTAAGCAGTAAGCAGTGAGCAGTGAGCTGTAAGCAGTCAGTAGTGAATGACGTAAGAGGCAAGTGATGAGCGCCCGGCGGTTTCTTGCTTTTACTGCTTCTTGCTTTTACTGCTTACTGCTCACTGCTTACTGCTCACTCTATTTTTACTGCTCACTTTCTTTCTTGAACAATCCTGCTCACGTCGTCGTATAGTGAGTTGCGGAGGTGAGAGGTAAAAGATGCGCGACCCAGCTTTGGCAGGAATTCTCAGCTTACTGATTCCGGGCGTCGGACAAATCTACAACGGGCGGATTCTGGCCGCCATTTTCTGGCTCATCATCACGCCGGGTTTCTGGATCGGGACGGGCGGCACGCTCGGTTGGGTTTGCCATCTCGTCTCGGCCTACACGGCCTATAGTTACGCCAGGGAGCATCGCGTCCGCGTCTAGGCTCGGGCCGCCCCAGGCTTTCATCCCCCCGGAAAAGCGCAGAGGAGACTACGGAGAAATCCGTTTTCCTCCTCTGCGCCTTTCTGCATCAGGGCCCGAAGAGTTACCCTCCGCCATCGAAAATGACCGGGCATCAGAAGGGAAGTGGCGCGCGTGCTCATTCCAGAGCAGCGGTCCGTGCTATGCTCTGGGCCGCGAAGGAAGAGAATCCGCGGGCGGCTCGCTCCGGCGGCTCTTTAAAGATAAAGGGCGAAGGCGGACAGAGTACGCACCCGAAGGCTGCGCTCTTACGCTCTCGGCCCTGATGCTCCTTACTTCCTACTTCCTACTTGTTCTGAAGGAGTCTACATAGATGGCGGATGCTGACATCGGGATGGCGGGACTGGGCGTGATGGGTTTGAACCTGGCGCTCAACATCGAGCGCAACGGCCACACGGTTGCCGTCTGGAATCGCGAGCAGGAGGCCACGGACGCGTTCGTCGCGGGCGAGGGCAGCGGCAAGCGCATCGTTGCGACCAGCACGCCGGAACAGTTTGTCAAAGCCATCAAGCGCCCGCGCAAGATCATGATGATGGTCAAGGCCGGGCCCCCCATTGATTGGACCATCGAACAGTTCAAGCCGTACCTCGAAGCGGGCGACATCCTGATTGACGGCGGCAACTCCTGGTTTGAAGACACGGTCAGGCGCGAAGCGGCGCTCGCCGCCGAGGGCCTGCGCTTCATCGGGTCGGGCGTCTCCGGCGGTGAAGAGGGCGCTCTGCACGGGCCTTCGCTGATGCCGGGCGGGGCGCGCGACGCCTACGAAGAGATACGCCCGATCTGGGAAGCCATCTCGGCCAAGACGGAGGACGGCGCATGCACGACCTACGTCGGGCCGAACGGGGCGGGCCATTTCGTCAAGATGGTGCATAACGGCATCGAGTACGGCGACATGCAGTTGATCGCCGAAGCCTACGATATTCTGCGCCGCGTGGCCCGGATAGAGGCCGGGCGGCTGGCAGACATCTTCGCCGAGTGGAACAAGGGCGAACTAGACTCCTACCTGATTCAGATCACGTCCGAGATTTTTCGCGTGAGCGATGAAGAGACGGGCCAGCCGCTCGTTGACCTGGTGCTCGACAAGGCCGGGCAGAAGGGGACCGGGAAGTGGACGGCGCAGGTCGCGCTCGACCTGGGCGTGGTGATCCCGACGATCAACGCGGCCATCGAGGCGCGCTTCGTCTCCGCGCTCAAAGATGAGCGTGTCGCCGCCAGCCGCGTCATTCGCGGCCCGCAGGTCTCGCAGTGGAGCGGCGACGAGCGCGCCCTCGTCGCGGCCGTCCGTGATGCCCTTTACGCCTCCAAGATTTGCTCTTACGCGCAGGGCTTCAACCTCATCCGCGCGGGCTCGGACGAGCGCAAGTGGAACATAGACCTCGCCGAGATGGCGCGCATCTGGAAGGGCGGCTGCATTATCCGCGCGCGTTTCCTGAATCGCATCAAGGCCGCCTACGAGCGCCAGCCGAATCTGCCGAATCTCTTACTGGATGAAGACTTTAACGCCTGGATGCAGGAGGCCCAGGGGAACTGGCGAAGCTGCATCGGCGTCGCACAGCAGCACGGCGTGCCCTGCCTGGCGATGGCGGCCAGCCTCGCCTACTTCGACTCTTACCGGACGGCCGGTCTCCCGCAGAACCTGACGCAGGCGCAGCGTGATTACTTCGGCGCGCACACCTACGAACGCATAGATAAGCCCGGACAGGGAGCGATTCATACGAAGTGGGAAGAGGCCGTTGCAAAGACCCGTGAGGGTTGAAGCGAAGAGACCAAAGAGCTAAAACGTCGAGCCGAAGCTGCGCGCTCATCCCCAGTCGGCCCGGGCCTTCGAGCCTTTAGGGCTGCGAGGGACGCTTCTCCGGGGGGACGGCGCGCGGGATGTCTCCGTCGTCCAGAACGACGGGAGTCTCCGTCACCTCCTGCGTCTTGAGCCTGGGCACTGTGCGCAGCGTCGGCGTCATCTTCGGAAGCGGGATTTTAAGGGTTGCGACGCCGCTCGTGCGACGCAGGATAGCGCCGCCGCGCCCCGCCACCCAGGCATCCGTCCCGCCGCGATAAGCGACCGAGAAGAGCGCCGCGCTGGTAATCGTCGGCTGTGCTTCCCAGGTCTCGCCGCCGTCCTTGGTTCGCAGCACACGGCCCTGGTCTCCCGTCACGAGCGCGTCGTCGCGCCCCGCAACGGCGACCGAGAAGAGATTAGCCTTGATGCCGCTCTCCTGGTCTTTCCAGGCCGCGCCGCCGTCATCCGTGCGCAGGATAATCCCGTCAGCTCCGACCGCGTAGCCCCTCTGCGCATCTGCGAAGGCCACGCTGTAGAGCCATTCCTTGGCGTTGAGCTCGACCGGCTGCCAGCTCTCGCCGCCGTCGGCCGTCCGCAGGATTGTGCCCTGCGAACCGACGGCCACGCCGTGCTTCAAGTCCGTGAAGCGCACGTCTTCGAGCCAGGCGAAGGTGTTGCTGCGCTGCTGATGCCAGGTCTCGCCGCCGTCTTCCGTGTAGATAATGGTCCCGCGCGCGCCGACGGCCCAGCCGCGCTCGGGCGTCACGAAGTTGATGCTGAAGAGGTCTTCTCTGACGCCCGAAGGCATCGTGGCCCAGGTCACGCCGCCGGTCGTCGAACGCAGGATCGTTCCTTTCTCACCGGCAATCCAGCCCTGCGCTTCGTTGATGAAAAAGACGGAGTTGAGCCGCGCGGTAATCCCCGTCGGCCGCACCGTCCAGTTGTTTCCGCCCGAGCTGGTCGAGAGGATTTTGCCGCGCGAGCCGACGGCCCAGCCCTTCGAGCCGTTGAGAAAGAAGATGTCTGACAGGTCGTCACGCCCGCCCTCCGTCAGGCGCCGCCAGCTCATGCCGCCGTCATCCGTGCGCAGCACTAACCCTTCGCTGCCCGCCGCCCATCCCGTCTCGAAGTCCGAGAAATAGAGCGTCACGAGCTTCGGGTTGGTGCGGATGTTGACGGGAATCCAGGTCGTCCCGCCGTCGCCCGTCGTCAGCACGACGCCGCCGTCGCCCGCAGCCCAACCGCGCCGCTCGTCCGCGAAGTAGACCGAAAGCAAGTCCGTGCGCCGAAAAACGTCTACGGGCGTCCAGGTCGCGCCTCCGTCCTCCGTGCGCAGGACCAGCCCGCCGTAGCCGACCGCGACCGCGCGCTGCTGAGAGATAAAGGCCACTCCCGTCAAAGGCAGCTCGCCGAGGCCGGGCTGCCGCTTCCACGTCCCGCCGCCGTCCTCCGTGACGAGCAGCGTGCCGCGGTCGCCAACGGCCGCGCCCCTTTTCTTGTCGGCGAAGGAGACGGCGAAGAGGTGCGTCCCGACGCCGCTGTACTGCGGCTGCCAGGTCAGGCCGCCGTCGCCCGTCGCAATGATTCGCCCGTATGTCCCCACCGCCCAGCCGTGCAGATTGTCTTCGACGAAAGTGACGCCGTAGAGATGGTCCTTGCCGATCTCCCTGTGCGTCCACTTATCGCCGCCGTTGGTCGTCAGCAGCACAGCGCCGCGCGCGCCGACCGCCACTGCCCGCTGCTTGTCCTTGACGTAAAGCCCGTAGAGCGTCGTGACCGCGGACGACCTTTGCGCCTCCCAGTCGAAGCCGCCGTTATCTGTGCGCAGAATCGCTCCGTCCGAGCCGACGGCCCAGCCGTGCGCTTTGTCCTTGGCAAAACGGATGGCGTAAATCGGGTTGCCCTGCGGCAGAGGGTTCTGCCAGAGCCAGCCGCGCGATTGCCCGCCCGCCGAAACAAAGCAGAGCGCCGCGAGCACGAGCGTCGGCGCGCAACGTCGCAGAAGAGCCGCCCGCAGCCACCGCCGCCAGCTCTGCGCGATGCCCGCGCGGCTCGGATTTGAAGAGAACAGAAACACGTCTAATGACAACTTTGCTCGAAGGCTTAAATTGAGGACTCGACTAAGGGAGTGCCTCACGCTGGTCGGGATAGTGGATTATAAAGGCGATAGGGAGCGAAAGCGAACCGCGCGGGCCGCGGGCGGGGCCTGCGAGGGCTGGAAACCTTCTCAGCCCGCCTGCTCTCCCGCGCGAGCGAAGCCGGGTTGCGCCGTGATCTGCCGCGCCTGCCAGAGATGCCGCCGCTCGTGCGCGGCGAGCAGGGCGAACCACTGCCCCAGACTGAGCTTGAGAAACCTCGTCACGGGCGAAGCGATCTTCACGCGCGCCAGGTCCAGGCCGTTCACTTCCGGGGCCAGATCGAGCAGCTCATCCTGAAGGGCAAAGAAATCGCGCGTTACTTCCGCGACGGGGCGCTGCGGGCCGGGCGCATAAGCCTTCGGCGCTCTGGTCCTGAACCTGGGCGGCGGCTCTATCGTCTGCACGAGCCAGTTCCCGAGCCTCCCGTAGCGGAAAGGCCCGTCGCCAAGTAAGCCTTTCGCGCGTGCCTCACCGGCCGTCCGGCGGATGTTCACAGCCGTCACGCGTCCCGTCACGACGAGATGGTCCAGGCACTCGGCGATAGACCACTGCCCCGCGGACGGATGCCAGTTGAATTGCGCGTCGTCGAGGCCCGCTACCAACTCGCGCGCCTCCCGGTTGACGGCTTCGATCTGCCGTTGATATTCGCGCAGCTCCGAGACCAGCGGCTGGCCCGCGTCTAACGACGGATGGAAGGATTCATTGTCTTGCATCTTATTTCATTCAACTAACAGCGATGCTCGTTTGCGAGCACGCTTGACGCGCCTAGTCGGTTGCTTCCGCGACGCCGATGCTGTCAACGGCATCACGCAGGATGCTCTGGTCCACGCGGCCGAGTGCGGCGATGCGACGGGCGGCGCGGTCGGTCGCTTCCTGTATGACGTGCCCGGCGTGGCCCTTGGCCCATTCCCAGGCGACCCTGTGCGGGCGTGCGGCCGCGTCGAGCCGCGCCCACCATTCCGGGTTGGACTTGCGACGAAAGCGGCCCGACATCGTCTCGACGACGTAGCGCGAATCGGTCACGAGGCGCACGCGGCAGGGCTCGCGCAGGGCTTCGAGGCCGACGGCAGCCGCGGCTATCTCCGCCTGCTGGTTGGTCGCCTGGCCGAGGAAAGTGCCGACGCCGCGCCAGATGCCGCGATAACCGAGCAGCGCGACGGCGGCCGCGCGCGTCTCCTTCTGCCCGTTGCCGAGGCTCGAACCGTCGCAAAAAATCGTCACCTCTTTGGACGAGCCTGTCGCGGCCTCTTCCGCTGCACGCGTCTTCACGTCTTCGCCCGTTTTATCCTTCATCGAGCAGCCCCCTGGCCTCGTTCCTGTTCTGGCGCTCGACGTGAATGATATGGTCCACGTTCTCTTCAAACGTATCGTCGTGCGAGATGACGAAGAGTTGGTCGAAATGCTGGACCTGCCCGATCTGCTGGGCGAGACGCTCGCGTCGCTCCGCGTCCATGTTGACGGTCGGCTCGTCAAAGAAGGCCAGGCGAATGTCGGAGAGCTGTTTGAGCAGGGCGAGGCGAACGCTCAGGGCGGCGGCCATCTGCTCGCCGCCCGAGAGGTTTGCGAAAGAGCGCTCGTGGCCCTCCTCTTCGAGCATGATTTCGTAATCGCGCGACCAGCGCAGGGCGCGGCCAGCCTCGCCCGTGATCTCCCGGAAGAGCTGGTTGGCCTCAAGGGAGATGTTGTAAAGATAGCTCTCCGTGACGAGCGGCCCGGCCTGCTTGAGCGTGTCCCTGATAAACTCCGTCGCCTCGTCCAAGCCTTCGAGCCGCTCCTTTTCACGAAACTGCTCGCGCATCTGCTCGCGCACTTCCTGGAGGCGCGTCAACTCCGTCGCCAGATATGCCTCGCTCTTGCGCGCCTCTTCGAGCTTCGCCGCGGAAGCCGCCGCCTGCTCGCGCGCCGCAGAGAGCCGCGCCCGCTCGGCATCATGCTCTTGGCGGCTGTAAGCGCCCGCCGCATGCTCGTATTGACGACTCGCGGTTTCGGCTTCGAGGGCCGCGCGGGCGGCCTCCTCTTCCGCTTTCTCAAGTTCGGCCCGGCGCGCGGGCAGCGTCGCCGCGAGGGCTTCGCTGGCCAGGTATTCGCGGTGCGCTTCGACGGTCAGGTCGCGCTCGGCGCGCGCTGCCTCCCAACGCGCGTCCAGCCCGGCGTACTGCTCCAAGCCGGACGAAAGCTCGCGCAGTTGCGCTTCGAGCGCGCCCTGCGCATCGAGCGCCCCGCCAAGCTCACTGCGCCGTGCTGCTTCCGTGGCCGCTTCCTGGCGCAGCACCCTGGCCCGCGCGCGCGGGTCGTTGAGCACGCGCAGCTTCTGCTCGGTCTCCGCGACCTCCCGTTCGAGACTGGCGACCGCCTCGGCCGCTGCCGCGACCCCGGCGCGCTCGTCCTTGCGGCGAATGCCTTCCTGCTCGATCTCTTTGAGACGCTGTTGGAGCGGCTTCAGCTCTGCGTAGCGCAGCGCGGCTTCGCGCAGGAGGATTAACTCGCCGTCAATGCCCGACAGTTGCGCGCTCAATTGGTTAAGATGCTCTCTGCCCGCGGGAGGTAGCGCGGCTATCTCACGATTGAGCCGCGCGAGCGTCTCTTCGCGCTCGGCGAGCAGAGCGCGTGCCGTCGCCAGTTGCGTGCGGATGCTGTCGAGCCTGGAAGAATGCTTCTCCGCCTCGCGCGCCTCGCGCACCGCAACCGCGACGCTCGCGCGCTCACCTTCGAGCGCTTTTAACTGCGAACTGTTACTGGCGAACTGGCCCTTGAAATAGTCTTCGAGCGTCTGGTCCTCGCCGATGTTCAGACAACGCTCGGAGAGAATCGGGCAGAGACCGTTCTTGACCTCGGCGCGGAATTTTTCGTCGCGCGCGATCTCGGCCCGGAGGTGCGCGAGCTGCTCTGTTAACTCGCCTTCGCGCGTCATCAGCTGCGGGGCTTCCGCGGCACGCGCGGCACGCCGCTCAAGCTCGGCCGTCTCCCTTTCGCCCGCAGAGACTTCGCGCTGCAACCGTTGGACCTCGCGCGCGGCGTCGCGCTGCTGGTTGGTCAGGTGCTTGAGGCTCGTCGCGGCGCGCTCGGCCTTGCTCAGAGAGGTCTCGGTGTGCAGGCGGTCGCTTTCGAGCTGGGCCAGGCGCTCCGGCGCGCCGCGGCCCTTCTCGGCCTCCCTGGCGCTCTCGCGGGTCTGCGCGTGCTGCCTGCGTAGTTCGGCGAGTTCGGCGTCGAGCAGCACCAAGCGTTCGCGCGCGCTGATGGCCTGGGCGCGCAGGTCGCGCAGGCGCTCGCGTTCTCGTTCCAACTCCTCTTGCGCGGCCGTCTCCGGCTCCAGCGCGGCGAGGGCGACCGCGGCCTGGACGGTACGCTCAACCGCTTCTTCGAGCCTTCTGACGTGAGCCGCGGCCGACGCCAGCAGCCCTTCGAGCTTCGCAGCCTCGGCGCGTAGACGGTCGCGCGCGGCGCGCTCTGTCTCCAGGCCGCGCAGGAGTTTGTCTGCGGCCAGGTGCGCCAGGTGTCCTGCCTCCGCGCGCAGCCTGCGTTCGAGCGCTCCCTGCGCGGCGTCGCGTTCGAGCCGCAGAGCGGGCAGCCGGTTCGCGGACGCTTCAGCCTCGACCTCGCGGCGAACCTTCAGGGCGTGTGCCTCTTCGACGCGCCGCAGCGCCTGGTCCAGCGCACGCACGCGCTCGTCGCGCGCCGTAATCTCCAGCTGCAAGCTGTCCAGCTCGGACCCGAGCGCGGCCGCGCGGGCGGAGATGGCCCTGTGCTCCTCGGCCAGCTCCTCATAGCGCGCGAGCTGGCTTTCGGCCCCGGAGATGCGCCCCCTGATTTCGGCCGTCCGCGCGTGGATGAGATTGACCGTCTCGCGCAGCCGCTCGGCCCCGTCCCTGTATTCTTCGACCTTGAGGAGCTTATCGAAAGAGGCTTTGCGCTGGGTCGCCGGGCGCAGAAAGTCGGCAGTGAAAGTGCCCTGCGGGACGCCTATCGCCGAACGAAAGAGCGCTTCGAGGTCGGTTCCGGGCTCGATGCCTAAGAGCTTGCGCAGGGTGGCGGAAACGTCCGTCTTCTTCTCGGCGATGCGGATAGCCAGACCGTTATCGTAAACGTAGTAGCCCTGCGCCGTGTCCCTGTAGACGGTGTAGAGCCGCTCGTCAACGTCGCTCTCGAAGGTCACGCGGACGGAGCCCTTCCTGGCCCCGCGCCGCAGAAAATCCTCTTTCCGGTAGTCGAGCGTATCGAAGAGCGCCCAGGCGACCGCTTCGAGAATGGTCGTCTTCCCGGCCC
The DNA here is from genome assembly GCA_036389715.1 of Pyrinomonadaceae bacterium. Lineage (GTDB taxonomy): Bacteria > Acidobacteriota > Blastocatellia > Pyrinomonadales > Pyrinomonadaceae > DASVWH01. The sequence goes on from DASVWH010000179.1 coordinate 40,104, forward strand.
CGTTCTCGCCCGTGATGGCCGTGATGCCGCGCTCGAAGCTGAACTCCGCGCGCTCGTAAGATTTGATGTTGTCGAGTTCGACCCGTGTGACGTGCATCGCTTTTCGGTCAGGCTTGCGGCTCTTACCCTCTTACCTTGAGCACCTCTAACTACAGCTTTCTCTGAATCTTCGTCAGCAGCGCGCGCGGCCCCGTGATGGTCGCCGCGCCCTCTTCGAGATGCACGGAAATCTTCTCGGCCATCAGCCCGCCCAGGGCAGGCGGCTTAAAGGTCAGTTGATTCCCGTCTCGCAGCGAGGGCCGGTAGCGCAAGTCCGAGATGACCTGTGTGACCCTCCCGAGAAAAGCCTCCCTATCGTCAACCCGAAAGGTGATACTCCTCTTCATGCCCGTGAAGGCCAGCAGCAGGCTGAGGAACGTGATAAAGCCGAGCCATCCGCCGACAGCCCTATAGATGGTCGAGACGTACTCGGCGTTACTGACATCCTCCCTGAGCTTACTGCCCTGGATAACGACCAGGTAAAATGCCAGCGCGCCGAGCGCGGAAAACAGCAGGGCGACGATCAGAATTTTCAAGAATCTACTCAGGAAGTTCACCTGCGAAAGGTTCCGTTTCGGGGATAAAAGCGTCCCTTCAATCTTAGGCGGCCAATCAATCCGAAGACCAAACGGCTGATAGCACTGAGGTTGCGGGACGCAGCTGCTGCCGCGACAGGTTCTCCGGCTCTATTCATTCACTTTCAGTACCGCAAGAAAAGCCTCCTGCGGAATCTCGCCGCGCCCGGCCTTCTTCATCCGCGCGTCCTTGGAGAATTCCAAAACCTGTAGCGCCTGCTCGCGTGTGACCGTCGGGAAATTGTCGAGAAACTGATCGAGCGTCTGGCCCGCCGCGAGATTATCCAGTAACGCCGCCACCGGCACACGCGTCCCGCGAAAGACGGTCGCGCCGCTCAACACTTCAGGGTCGCTGGCTAGCGGCAGCCGTGCAATACGTTCTTCCAGCGTTAAGCGCATCTTCCTCTCCTTAATGCTCCTTGACTGTTCCTTGCCTCAAGTTATTCATTCACTTTCAGCACGGCGAGGAAAGCCTCCTGCGGAATCTCGACGCGCCCGACCTTCTTCATCCGCTTCTTGCCCTCTTTCTGTTTTTCGAGCAGCTTGCGTTTGCGCGAGATGTCGCCGCCGTAGCATTTGGCGATGACGTTTTTGCCGAGCGCCTTGACCGTCTCGCGTGCGACCACCTTGTTGCCGATGGCGGCCTGGATGGGCACTTCAAAGAGCTGGCGCGGAATCAGCTCCTTCATCTTTTCGGCGAGGGCGCGGCCCTTGGCCTGCGCCGTGCTGCGATGAAGAATCAGCGAGAGCGCGTCAACCGGCTCGCCCGCGACCAGCACGTCGAGCTTGACTAAGTCGGACTCCCAATGCCCGGAAAAGTGATAGTCGAGCGAAGCGTAACCGCGCGAGACGGACTTCAGGCGATCATAAAAATCTAGCACGATCTCGTTTAAGGGCACTTCGTAGGTCAGCATCACGCGATTGGCCGCGATGTATTCAAACTTTTTCTGGACGCCGCGCTTCTCTTCGAGGAGCGGGAGGATGCCGCCGAGGTAATCGTCGGAGGTAAGAATCGTCGCCATGATGACGGGCTCTTCGATCCTGGTGATGCGGCCAGGGTCCGGCATCTTGGCGGGCGAATCAATCTCAACGGTCTCGCCGTCGGTCGTCGTCACGGAGTAACGGACGCCGGGCGCGGTCGTAATCAGGTCCAGATTGAACTCGCGTTCGAGGCGCTCCTGCACGATCTCCATGTGGAGCAGTCCGAGAAAGCCGCAGCGAAAGCCGAAGCCGAGCGCCGTCGAGGACTCAGGCTCGTAGAAGAAGGACGCGTCGTTCAAGCGCAGCTTGTCGAGGGCGTCGCGCAGCTCTTCGTACTGGTTCGTGTCCACCGGGTAGAGCCCGGCGAAGACCATCGGCTTGATCTCCTGAAAGCCCGGGAAGGGCTCTTTGGTCGGGCGCTGCGCTTCCGTAATGGTGTCGCCGATCTGCACGTCCGCGACCTCCTTGATGGAAGCCGTCAGGAAGCCCACTTCGCCGACGCCGAGGCGCTCGATGGGCGTCGGGCGCGGGCGATTGACGCCGATGGTTTCCACCTGGTAATCGCGCCCCGTATTGAAGAAGCGAATCTTCATCCCCTTCGTAATCGCGCCGTCAATGACGCGGAAGAGGACGATCACGCCGCGATAGGAGTCGTACCAGGAATCGAAGATGAGAGCCTTGAGCGGCCCGTCGGCGTTGCCCCGCGGCGGCGGCACGTCGCGGACGATGGCTTCGAGCACTTGGGCGACGCCGACGCCCGTCTTGGCGCTCGTCAGGACGGCGTTGTGCGTGTCGAGGCCGATAACCTGCTCGATCTGCTCGATGGCGCGGTCAGGTTCCGCGCCGGGGAGGTCTATCTTGTTGATGACCGGAATCAGCTCCAGATTGTTCTCGATGGCGAGATAGGTATTGGCGAGCGTCTGCGCTTCGACGCCCTGCGAAGCGTCTACGACGAGCAGCGCGCCTTCGCAGGCCGAGAGCGAGCGCGAGACTTCGTAAGAGAAATCGACGTGGCCGGGCGTGTCGATCAGGTTCAGGACGTAAGCCTCGCCGTCCTGCGCCTTGTAGTCCAGACGGACGGCGTGCGCCTTGATGGTAATGCCGCGCTCGCGCTCCAGGTCCATGTCGTCGAGGACCTGTGCGGCCATGTCGCGCCCCGTCACGGCCCCGGTCTGTTCCAGCAGGCGGTCGGCCAGCGTGGATTTGCCGTGGTCAATGTGCGCGATGATCGAGAAATTTCGTATGCGTTGGGGATTCATAAAAAAAGGACTCAGAATTGGAGGACTCAGGGTTCAGAATAAGAACGGCCCGCTTTGCTTCTGAACCTTGAGTCCTCACAGTTCCGAACCCTTCATTTATAACAAAACGGGCGCGAAACCGCACGCGCGCCCGTCTGCTGAAAATCAGGATTGTGCCCGCCCGCTTATCTCATCGCCAGTTTACTGTTGCCTGAGGGCATCATCAGGCTGGCTATCTCGCGCAGGGATTCGAGATGGTTGTTGGTCAGCTCAAACTCGCTGCCGCCGAGCCGTGCCTGGACCTTCCTGGCCCGGAGCAGGTTGACGAAGCTCGGATAAGAGAGCGTGACCTTGATTTTTTCCAGGGTCAGGCCCTTTTCGCCGGGCTCGGTCGCGTACTGCGCGAGGCCCGTGAAAGGCCACGACTGACCGTCGGCCAGGATGCTCAGTTCGTGCGCCTCGCGGTAGTGCGGACGCTTGGAGACGGCGATGAAATAGAGGTCTATCGAGGGCGGCTGGCGGACCCTCCGGTCCTGGTAGAAGAAGGAGGCGTAAAGATAAAGCCCGCCGTCCTGTTTGCTGATGGCGCGCGGGTGTTCGAGCGTCGTTTTCATCCGGCGGACTACCGGATCATAGCTCGTCACGATCAAGGCGCTGTGCTTGAAGGGTGAAGGCGGGGCCGCTTCACAGAATTTTTGGGCGGAGCCGATGCCGGTGCAGGTCAGAATAAGAGCGAACAGCAGGGGGATGCGCTTCAGGGAGATCATATTGTTTGTGTCTAATCTTTCAGCCGAGGGAATTTTAACGGGGCTTTGAAAACCGCCCGTGCATAATTAACCGAATTCGCGGCTTGAGTAAAGAGAAAAGTTCTCAGAGCCGCACTTTTTTAGCATTACCCGATTTCTTTAGCCTGGCAGGGAAGAGCGGGGCCGGGTTGGAAGCGCCGGGACGGCGGCCTGCGCGGGCCACAAGGGAGGCCAGGCCAGCCCGCAGGAGGGCCGTCCAGAGGCTCTTCGAGGCTCTTCTTTCAGACCGTGCGCATCCACTCTATGCAGCGCACCAGATGCGAGCGCATCTCCTCTTTCGTCTCGTGGCGGATACGACCGTGGCCGGGCAGCACCCACTCGAAATCGTAGCCGAGGAGTCTCTTCATCGAGCGCGTCTGCTCGGGCCATGAGTACCAGTTGGCGTTGCGAAAGGCCGTCAGCGTCTGCCTGGAGGGCGACCATGCGAGGTGATCGCCCGTGAAGAGAAACCTGTCTTTGTAGAGCAGGACCATGTGCCCGCGCGTATGGCCGGGCGTCGGAATCAGGGTCAGGTCGTCGTCGAGGCGCACGGCCCGCTCGCCCTCCACGACCTGCTCGACGCCGTGACGCGCCGCGCCGTCGGCCGCGTGCATGATGCGCTTGGCCCCGAACTTTGCGGCGAAAGCGGCGTGCTCGGCGATGTCGTCCCGGTGCGTCAGAAAGATGGTCCTGATGCCGCCCAGCGCCGCAATCTTTTTGACCAGCGTCGAGGCCAGGCGCGGCGAGTCTACCAGGACGTTCCCGCCCTCGGACGCCGGGCGCACGATCAGGTAACTCCAGGCGCCGAAGCTAGATTCCGACGTAAACCCGCAGAAATAGACGTTTTCCGCGATGAGAGACGGGAAGGCGTCAATGCCCGCGCGCATGTCGTACCTGCCTTTTGCGGCCACTCCTATCGAGGCCGTCGGGCAGGCCGTCAGGGCCATCAGGGCGCGGCGCGTCTCCTCCGGCGTCGAGGGCTGGCGATAGACGCTCGATTGGTTGCCATGATCGCGAAAGGTCGCGGGCGCTATCTGGCGACAGGCATCACAGTCTATGCAGGAAGCGTCCACGTAAAAATCGCCGCCCACGTTCTCGGCCAGCCGCTCGGCAATCTTGGCCATCTCTCACCTCCCCTCGAACATTATGATGACCCAAAATGTCATGACGATGCAAAGCCGCGCGTGAACTCAAGGCGCTGGCTTCCGGGGACGGAGGCGGCCTGCCCGGTTCTGGGCCGGGGCGGTTTTCGCGGCAGGTGCGGTGGCGCGCAGGGATGTTTGCCGATGGCCCGCTTGAGTCTATAATCTCCGCGATTCTTCGACGGGGCGTCCGGCGCTCGATTACGACAATGGCCGCCCGGAAGTCTTGAGCCTGTCTCATAACTTCAGCCTCGCAGCTATAACTCGGGAGTTGCCGGTCCGCAACCGCCGCACAGACGCACTATGGGAAGGATTCAATGGCCGCTACTGTAAACGCTTCCGCTATTG
>DASVWH010000180.1:0-14022 GCA_036389715.1 Pyrinomonadaceae bacterium
TCGCGCGAAGAGATAGAAACGACGAGCGTCCGGCGAACGGCGAAACCGAAAACCCCTTCGGCCACGAAAAAAAGCTCGAAGAAGAGCGGCAACGGAAACTCGAAGAAGGACTCGAAGAAGAGTTCAAGGAAAAGCTATTACGCAGCGGCGAACAAGGATTAACGCTTTAAAGAGGGATACGATCATGAGGGTAGATAAGATCAGGACGCTGGCCGGGCCCAATATCTATAATCACAAGCCTGTGCTGGTGATGAGGCTGGACCTGGGCCAGCTGGCCGAGACCGAGAGCAGCCAGGTTCCGGGCTTTAACGAGCGGCTCTTAGCGCTCCTGCCCGGCCTGCAAGAGCATCATTGCAGTAAGGGCCGCCCCGGCGGCTTCATCGAGCGGCTGGCCGACGGGACCTATTTCGGCCACACGGTCGAACACGTCGCCCTCGAACTGTCCGAGATGGCGGGCGTGCCGGTTTATTACGGCAAAACGCTCTACGCGGACGAGCCCGGCTATTACAACGTCGTCGTCGCTTACAAGGCCGAGCGCGGGATGCGTTTTCTGCTGGGCGTGGCGGTCGAGCTGGTTGACGCGCTCGTCGGAGACGAACCGTATCCCCTGGCAGAGAAGCTGGAAGAGGCCCGCCGCCTGATCGCCCGCACGGAGCTTGGCCCGAGCACGCGCGCCATCGTCGAAGCGGCAAGGCGCAGGGGAATCCCGACCTTTCGCGTCAACGACGACAGCCTGGTCCAGCTCGGCTACGGCAAGAATCGCAAGTTCATCCAGGCCGCCATGACGGACCGGACCAGCGGCATCGCCGTCGAGATCGCGGGCGACAAGGAGTTGACCAAGACGATGCTTGAGCAGGCGGACCTGCCCGTCCCGCGCGGGCGCGTCGTCGAGACGGCGGACGAAGCCGTCAGTGCCATGTACGAGCTTGGGCCGCCGGTCGTCCTCAAACCGATGGACGGGCATCAGGGCAAGGGCGTCTCGCTCAACCTGATGACGCCGGAAGAGGTCACGGAAGCCTTCTTGATTGCGCGCGAGCATTCGCACTACGTGCTCGTCGAAGAACACTTGACGGGGCGCGATTACCGTGTGCTGGTCGTGGGCGGCAGGCTCATCGCCGCCAGCGAGCGCCTGCCCTGTCACGTCCTGGGCGACGGCCTGCGCACGCTCGACGAGCTGATTGAAATAGCCAACCGGGACCCCCTGCGTGGTCTGAGCCACGATAATGCTTTGACCCGGATAGTCGTTGACCAGGTGATGCTCCACTGCCTGCACAAACGCGGCCTGAGTTTGGAGTCCGTCCCGGCCGCGGGCGAGCGCGTCTTCCTGCGCGAGAACGGAAACCTCTCGACGGGCGGCACGGCCCTGGACGTGACCGACCAGGTTCATCCCGAAATCAGGCGGCTCTGCGAACGCGCCGCGCGCGTCGTCGGCCTGGACATCTGCGGCCTAGACCTCATCGCGGCCGACATCTCGCGCCCCCTGGAGAAGGGCAACGGCTTCATCGAAGCCAACGCCGCGCCGGGGCTGCGGATGCACACTTCGCCGACGCAAGGGCAGCCGCGCGATGTCGGCGGTGCGATCATAGACATGCTCTACCCGCCCGGAACGGAGGCCCGCATCCCCATCATTTCGATCACGGGGACCAACGGTAAGACGACCGTCGCACGGATGATCGGCCACGTCCTGCGGGAGATGAACTGGTGCGTCGGGATGACGACGACCGACGGCATTCACATCGGCGGCGATGTGGTCTCGCGCGGCGACACGACCGGCCCGCACTCCGCACGCGTCGTCCTCTCGGACCAGTCCGTCGAAATCGCCGTCCTTGAGACGGCGCGCGGCGGCATCACACGGCGCGGCCTCGGCTACGATTGGTCCGATATCTCCGTTATCACTAACATCAGGGAGGACCACATCGGACAGGATGGCATTCGCGACATCGAAGACCTGGTCCACATCAAATCGCTCATTGCGGAGCGTGTGCGCGAAGGCGGCACGCTGATTCTCAACGCCGACGACGAGCAGTCCGTCAGGCTCATCGAGAACGAGCGCATCAGGCGCGTGAACAAGCAGTTCATCTACTTCTCGCTGAGCGATAATCACTTGCTGGTCAGAAAGTATCTGGACATCGGCGGGGCCGCGTTCTTCATCAGGGACGGGTGGATTATCGAAGCCAAGGGGCACGACGAGTGGCCTGTGGTCGAGGTCGCGGCCATCCCCGTGACGATGGGCGGGACGGCCTATTTTCAGGTCGCCAATGTGCTCGCGGCAATCGCCGCCTGCCGCGCTCACGGCGTGACGAGAGAGAACGTTGCCGCCGCGTTACGGACTTTCCGCAACGACGAGCACAATCCCGGACGCGCCAATCTCTATCAGGTCGGCGAGGGCTACGTGATAGTTGACTACGGCCATAACCCTGACGCCTTCGAGGCGATCAGCCGGATGGCCGCGCGTTGGAGCGGGCGGCGCGTGACGGCCGTGCTCGGCGTTCCGGGCGACAGGGACGACCGCCTGATTGAAGCCGCGGGGCGCATCGCCGCGAAGGGCTTTAACCGAATTATAATTAAGGAAGACAAGGACTTGCGGGGGAGACAGAAGGGCGAAGTGGCGGGCCTGCTGTGTCGCGCCGTCAACGAGGCGTCGCCCGACAGGGAGTGCCTGACGGTGCTCGACGAAATCGAAGCCTTCTCGCGCGAACTCAAGGAGATGAAGCAGGGCGACGTGATTATTATCTTCTACGACAAGCTCGAACCCGTCCTCGAAGTGCTGGCCGGGGAAGGGGCCGTCCCGGCCACAAGCATCGGTGAGATCGCTCCGCAGCTGAGCGCCGTGACGGGCTGAGAAACCTCGATGCTGACGCTCATTGAGAACGGGGAAGTCTACGCGCCGTCTCCGCTCGGGCCGGGCGACGTGTTGATTCTGAACAACCTGATAGTGAAAATCGGCGAGGTGGATCGCCGCGCCCTCCTCTCGCTGGGGCTTGAAATCGAGACCGTTGATGCGCGCGGCTGCCTCGTCGTTCCGGGCCTGATAGACCCGCACCAGCACCTGCTCGGCGGGAGCGGCGAAAAGGGTTTCAGCACGCAGACGCCCGAAATCTATGCGAGCGAGCTGGCGCTGGCCGGAATCACGACGGTCGTCGGCTGTCTCGGCGTAGACACGACGACCAAGACCATGGCCGGACTCCTGGCGAAGGCCAAGGGTCTCAATGAAGAAGGTCTCACGGCTTACCTCTGGTCGGGCGGCTACAGCCTGCCCCCGGCGACGATCATGCGCTCTGTCCGCGAAGACATTCTCTTCATCGCGGAGGTGCTCGGCGCGGGAGAGATCGCCATCTCCGACGCGCGCTCGACCAATCAAGACCCGCTTGAGCTTGCCAGGCTCGTCAAGGATGCCTACGTTGGCGGCCTGCTCAGCCGCAAGTGCGGCGTCACACATTTTCACGTCGGAGATGAGAAGGCCGGGCTCAAGGTGCTGCGCGCCCTGATTGATGATTACGAGATCAAGCCCGAGCTGCTCTACCCGACGCACGTCGAACGCAACGAGACCTTGATGCTCGAAGCCATCGAGCTTGCCGGGCGCGGCTCATACGTGGACATTGACACGGTCGAGCATGACCTCCCCGAATGGCTGCGCTTCTATCTCGACAACGGCGGCGAACCGGCACGCCTGACGGTCTCCTCGGACGCCTCCATCAACAGCACGCAGAGCCTCTTCGAGCAGATGCGCGCCTGCGTCCTCGAACACGGCTTCCCGCTCGAACAGGTGCTCGCCTGCGCGACCGCGAACACGGCCTCAGTCCTCAAACTCGCCGCTAAGGGACAGCTCGAAGTGGGCCGCCATGCCGACGCACTCGTGCTGCGCAAAGACTCTCTGGAGATTAAGGATGTGATTGCGCAGGGGCGCTGCCTCGTACGCGACGGGCGGCTGGCCTTCAGTGAAAATTTCCTGTCGGAGAGCGATCGCCGGATTAGTCTCGAAGGCAGGATGGCGCGTCCGGGCGAGAGCACTTAGAAGGCGGAGCAGATAGAAGCCGCAGCGGAGATAAGCTCTTTCCAGAGAGCGGCCTGCGGGTCTGCTAATTCTCCGGCGGCCTCTCGTTTGAGAGCGTGAGAATCAGTTTATGCGCCGCCGCGCTCGGGCCATCCGTCGAAGACACGGTCGAACTGCCGGTTGATAATCCCATAGCATTCACACGACCCTTCCTCTATTCCCGGACGATTAACGATAACCCTTCGCCCGTGCCTGTAATTGATTAACCCGGCCTAAGCAGAGGCCGTGCCGTCAGCCGTCTGCGCAAACTAAGAGGACGTGCGGAGGCTGGCGGCCGGGCCGGGTTCCGCACGAGTGCGCGTGAGAGCCGTCCGGCGCTCTGGCCAGGCCCTGCGCTTCGCTTAGCGGCAAAGATTGCGCCGGGAAAGTTTGAGTTGACACAGTCTTCAAACCTAGTATGATGTCCCCACGCAGACCTCATGACACATCTCTTCGTGCAATTTATTAAAAGCCCAGCGAAAAAACAGAATGGTATTACTGCGGTTCCTAAACCCTGATCCTATATGTCTATTCTATCGAAAGCGATTAGGAGCGGAAATAGGCTTCTCGCTGCACTAACGGAGCAAGAGTACGAACGTCTGCTTCCTAACATTGAGCTGGCACACCTCGAAAAGGGTGAACTCATCTACATGAGCGGTGACCGGATTCGGTATGCTCATTTCCCGCTCACCGGAATGATTTCACTGCTTTCGACTACCGAGAGCGGCTCGACCGTCGAGGTTGCGATGGTGGGTAACGAGGGCATCCTCGGCCTGCCCGTCGTCATGAGCATCAATAAATCGCCCTACGAGGCGATGATTCACATCGCGGCCGATACCGTCAGGATCAAGGCCGAAGTGCTCAAGGAAGAGTTTGACCGCGGCGGGAGACTTCAGGATTTCATGCTCCGCTATACGCACGTCCTGATTGCGCAGATCATGCAGTCGGCCGTCTGTAACCGCTTTCATACAGTAGAAGAAAGGCTCTGTCGCTGGCTGCTGATTGCCCGCGACCGCGTCAACTCCAATACCATTGACCTGACGCAGGAGAACATCGCGCACATGCTCGGCAGCCCGCGCACGGGCGTCACGATGGCCGCCGGAGTCCTCCAACAATCGGGCCTCATTCGCTACAGCCGGGGCAAGATCGTGATCCTCGACCGCCAGCGATTGAGCGACGCATCCTGCGAATGCTACAGGGTTATCAAAGAGGAGTTCAACAATCTTCTCGGACCATAGCAGGGTTCAGAGAGGGCCGTATCGTGCGCCGCCGTCAAGGTCTGTTTTCAGACATTGTCTGAAAATAGACAGTGTCTGAAAACAGACAGACGACATCTCGGCGAGTTTGGTATAAGGCAATCTCTCTCGTCCCCTGAGTGAGAAATAATCGGAGTAAGATTTGGGGAAATAAATGAAATCAAATTCCTGTCCCTCACAATGCTAACTCATATTGTGGAAACTTCCAGCCCACTCTTTTTCGTTATGATAAAGATGGACGCTGGTGGTGGGACAGCAACCTATCCGGTCAACTTGTAATCGAATCCGTAGAGGGGAACTCTCTTCCGCTCTATGCAATACTATCATCGCCCGAATTTAGCTATTCCTCTGCTGACGCTGTGAGGAACTCGTTTGAAAAATACAGCGCCGCCGCTACTTGCAGGTAGCGACCGGCGCTGGATCCGACAACACAGCCTTTGTCGCATTTCTGCGCAATGGATGCATCGCCCTGACAGCACGCATCATAGCGCAAATGCGGCGACGGCTCAACAAAATTTGAGTGCTATTCTTCAAGATGTGTGCTGCCATCTCCGGGCTTCACTGCTGCTTCATCTCGCTGTAGCGGCCCTTCCGAACGTCGAGCACACCCTAAAGAATAGCGACACAGTCGCCACGCGTGCGCCGGTCTCCAAGGGCGGGCCGTCGTGGCCATTACTCCTCGGCAGTAATTTGTCTTTGGCCCGATTGGAGGTGTCCGGTGGATAACGAAGTGCTCGATCAGCCTCACTGGTATGCGGTGCACACTCACCCGAAGCAGGAAGAGCGTGCGTACTGTAACCTGCAAGCCTGGGGCGTCGAATCCCTGAGCCCGAAGTTCAGAGAGCGCCGGCCCAATCCCTTCACAGGCATCCCCATTTTCTTCTCTAAACCCTTATTCCCCAGATATATATTCGCCCGCTTCGACGCCAGTTGCCTGTTACATAAGATCAGTTTTACGCGTGGCGTTCACAGCGTCGTCAGCTTCAATTCGACTCCCGCTCCCATTGAAGACGATATTATCGCGCTCATTCAATCGAGGATTTCGGCCGACGGCTTTGTCAGAATCGGCGACGATTTCAAGGTCGGCGACAGGGTCATCATCAAAGAAGGGCCGCTGAAAAACCTGAGCGGAATCTTCGAGGGCGGGGTTAAGGATTCCGACCGGGTTTCGATTCTGCTGGAGGCCGTGAGCTATCAAGGGCGCATGGTGGTGGAAAGAGGCCAGGTCAGAAAAGCGGTTTCGGCTACAGGGTAAAGCGCGGCCCGCAAGAGCGTTCGGCCCCTCTGTCGTGAGGGAGCCCTGCGGCCCGTCTGCCTTCTAACATCTCAAATAATTGAAATGGATCGCTGCTGCGACATGCGGTAGCTTTGTCTCTCTAACATCTCTTAACAACATCGCTCGCGCGCAGCCGAGCGCCTCTTTCGCGCGGCCTTCCAGAATGGATTTGTAAAAACCTTCTCTGTCTGATAGCTCGTCTCGGGACGACGGCTCGTCTGCAAAGTATGTGGGCAGAGCAACCTCGAAAGTTTCACCTCGATCCAAAATTTGTTCGTTCCTTCTTCAGTAGATTTTTGCAGCGCTCGGCTTCGCAGAGCCTTTGAGGATAGCTGCCGGTCAGTGCGCCGGGGCCAGGCGAGCCGCGGGAGTCTCTTCTTTGAACCTACCGCTCCAGCCCATCTATCTCTTCGCCGACAGCCAGCTTCTCTGGTGGAAGCAGGAGGGCGGCCTATTTCTCTCCAGAGTCAGAGAGGCGCTCGAAAGTGAAGCGCCGAGCGCCGCCTACATCGGCGCTTCAAATGGAGACGAGCCGGTCTTTTATAGTCTCTTTGAAGCGGCGATGGCCAACGTCGGGATCAATCGCCGTCGAATGATTCGCTCATCTTTCGATGAGGATGATGCGCTCTTTCTGGACCGCGCGGACCTGATTCTTTTAGCTGGCGGCAGCGTGGAGCGCGGGTGGAGGGTCTTTGAGAAAACGGGTCTCAAAGAGGCGATTACGCGGAGATATTACGAAGGCGCGCTGTTGATCGGCAGCTCGGCCGGAGCGGTTCAAATGGGGCTCTACGGGCGGGCGCAAGACGCAGCCGCGCCGAATCTCTTCCAGACGTTGATGCTCGTTCCCTTCATCATCGGAGTGCATGAAGAGAGAACCGGGTGGGAGTCTTTGAAGAGCAGTTTGCGGAGCGCGGGCGATTTTCAAAGGGGCATCGGCATACCCGCGGGCGGCGGAATGATTTATCACCCAGACCATAGTCTTGAGCCCGTGCGCTATCCGCTCTACGAATTTTCTCTCTCCGGGGAGAGAGTCGAGCGGAATTTACTGCTGGCTCCGGGTGCTCACGATGAGCATGAGACAGTGGAGATGAATCGTGTCTAAAACAGACGTGCTCGAAGAATCGCGGCCGATCTCCTACGAGACGAAATTGGGCAGCGCGGTCGTCCCGAGCGTCGCGCTTTTTCTGCTTATCATGGCATTCGTCTGGCTGGCCTTGTACAGGCTGAGCCCGCCGAGCGCCGTCGCTGAGAGCGCATCGCCGTCCGAGTTCTCTTCGGGACGCGCCCTGAAACACCTGTCCTCGATAGCCAGAGCCCCGCACCCGCTCGGCACTGCGGAACACGCCGCCGTGCGCGATTACCTGGTAAAGGAGCTCGGCGCTCTGGGCCTTGAGGCGGAACTACAGCAGGCGGCCGTCGTCAATCAGATGAGGGGCGCGCCCTTTTTCGCCGGGACGGTCTCGAACGTCCTCGCGCGGTTGCGGGGCACAGGCGGCGGCGCGGCTGCCGTCCTGCTCTCGGCACACTACGACTCTGTGCCGAGCGGCCCCGGCGCGAGCGATGACGGCGCTGCCGTCGCGGCGCTCCTCGAAACGGCGAGAGCCTTAAAGGCCGCCGCGCCATTGAAGAATGACGTGATCTTTCTCTTCACGGACGGTGAAGAGGTCGGACTGCTCGGCGCGAAAGCCTTTGCGGACGAGCACCCCTGGGCGAAGGATGTCCGGGTCGCGCTTAATTTCGAGGCGCGTGGAAACAGCGGCGCGGCCGTCATGTTCGAGACGAGCAACGGCAACGGCTGGCTCATCAAAGAGTTCGCGCGCAATGCCCCGCACCCGGTCGCCAGCTCGCTCTCTTATGAGACCTACAAACGCCTGCCCAATGATACGGACCTGAGCGTCTTCAAGGCGGCCGGGTTTGCCGGACTCAACTTCGCCTACATCAACGGCCTGACGCATTACCACACGCAACTGGACAGCATCGGCAACATTGACGAACGCAGCCTGGGCCATCAGGGCTCGTATGCGCTGGCCCTGACGCGCCATTTCGGCGCGCTTGATTTGTCGAATCCGAAGCAGGGCGACGCGGTCTATTTCGACGTGCTGAGCCTCTTCGTAGTGCATTATCCCGCGGCGCTCGTGCTTCCTCTGACCCTCCTGACGCTCCTTTTATTTGCGGGAGTGCTCCTGCTCGGCTTCAGGCGCGGACGGCTCAACGCGACGCAGGTCGCGCTGGGATTCGGGGCCTTTCTTTTGAGCTTGGTCGCCGCACCGCTGCTGGTCATGGCCGTCTGGTCCGTCGTCAGGATGCTGCATCCGGGCTACATGAGAATTCCGCAGGGCGATACTTACAACAGCGGGCTCTACCTGGTCAGCTTCGCGGCCCTAACGGTCGCGCTGACGAGCGCGGTCCTCATCCTCTTTCGCCGGAAAAGCGACCTGCTCAACCTGCTGGTCGGCGGACTGCTCTGGTGGGCCGTCCTGCTCGTCGTGTGCAGCCTGTTTATGCCCGGGGGAAGCTATCTTCTGACCTGGCCTCTGCTCTTCATGAGCGCCGGGCTCGGCTGGCTCTTCGCTTCCAAAGAGAGCGAGCCGCCGTCGGCCGGAAGGCTCGTCGTCCTTTCACTTTTTGCGATTCCGGGCATTCTCCTGTTCGTCCCGTCCATCTACCTGACGCTCATCGCCGTGCCGGTCGCAGCGGCGAGCTTCGTGATGATCCTGCTGGTGCTGTTGCTGGTCCTGTTGGTTCCTTTCTTCGGCCTGGCGGCCACTTCCAGGAGATGGCTGCTGCCTGGGGCGGCGCTGTTGCTGGCGGTCGGTTTTCTGCTGGCGGGCGGCCTGACGGCGGGCTTCGATCGCAGCCGCCAGGAACCGAGCGACCTCTTCTACGCCTTGAACTCGGACACGGGCAAATCGCTCTGGGCCACTTCGGACGTGAGGCCCGACGAATGGACCAGGCAATTCCTGACGACGAAAGCCGAGCGAGGCCCGCTGGGCGATTTCTTCCCTCTCAGCCGCCGGACGTTTCTCAAGGACCAGGCGGCGTCCGCGCAGCTGGAAGCGCCGCAAGTGGCGCTGCTCGACGATCAGACGAACAACGATGTGAGGTCGCTGCGCTTTCGCATCACCTCTCCGCGTCAAGCGCCGGTGGTCTCGATTCAGATGGATTCGGAGACGGAGGTTCTCGGCTCCGTGGTCAACGGCAAACGGATTGACCCCAGGGGCGGACAGAGACAGCAAGCCGCCGCTGCGGGCGGGAGGAATCCCTGGGGGCTGCGCTATTACGGGCTGCCGGCCGAGGGAATCGAAGTCGCGCTGGATGTCAGGGCATCGCAGCCCGTGCGCTTGAAAGTCGTAGATCAAACCTACGGGCTTCCGGCCGAACTGCTCGCGCCCTTCCAGGCCAGGCCGGAGAACTTCATGCCCGCGCCCTTCGCCTTTAGCCCTTACGGCGATTCAACCCTGGTCGGCAAATCCTTCGCCTTCTAAGCCGGGAGGCCGCGCCCGGCAGACGAAGAAGCCTGTGCTGGCCGGTCCCTGTCCGCACGGCAGAATCAACACATCTTCAGACACTATGTTCGAGCCAACATCGAAGCCTCTCTCGCTGGTTGAGCTGCTGCGCCAGCGTGCGCGCAGTCAGCCGGACCTTCCCGCTTACACTTTCCTCGTAGACGGAGAGAAGGCGGAAGTTCGTCTGACCTACGGCGAGCTGGACCGGCAGGCTTGCGCCATCGCCGCGATGCTCAAGCCGCTGGTCGTGACCGGGGACAGAATCCTGCTGCTGTACCCGCCGGGGCTGGAATACATCGCGGCTTTCTTCGGCTGTCTCTATGTCGGCGCGGTGGCCATTCCGGCATATCCGCCCAAGCGCAACCGGACGCTGCTCCGTTTACAGGCCATCGTCGCCGACGCGGAAGCCGCAGTCGCGCTCGCCACTTCGCCCATTCTTTCCAGGGTCGCTCCGCTCTTTGCGCAGAATCCTTACCTGAAGCCTTTGCGCTGGCTGGCGACCGATAACCTGGCGGCGGAAGCGGGCGCGGACTGGTCCGAGACGGCCATCGCGGGCGAAGACCTGGCTTTTCTTCAATACACCTCGGGCTCCACGGGACAGCCCAAGGGCGTCCGGCTGACGCATCAAAATCTGCTGCACAACGCCGCGCTCGTTTACCAGGCGTGCGAGCACACGCCCGACGAAAGATACGTCTCCTGGCTGCCGACCTTTCACGACATGGGATTCATGGCGGGAATCCTACAGCCGCTCTACGGCGGTTTCCCGGCCGTCCTGATGTCGCCCGCTGCCTTCCTTCAACGCCCGCTGCGCTGGCTCGAAGCCATCACGAAGTACCGCGGGACGACGAGCGGCGGGCCTAACTTCGCTTACGACCTGTGCCTGCGCAAGAGCACCCCCGCGCAGCGCGAGGCGCTCGATCTTAGCTCCTGGAGCGTGGCCTTCAACGGCGCGGAGCCCATCCGCAGCGGAACTATCGCGGCCTTCATTGATGCCTTTTCATCCTCCGGCTTTCGACCTGAAGCCTTCTATCCGTGTTACGGGCTGGCGGAGGCGACGCTGATGGTTTCGGGCAGCCGCAAGTCGGAGCCGCCCGTCGTCAAAGCGGTCGCCGCGCGGGCGCTGGCCAATAACGTCGTCGTCGAGACGGGGGAGGAAGACGAAGACGCGCGCTCGCTCGTCGGCTGCGGGCGGACGATGCCCGGACAGAAGATCGTGGTCGTGCACGCGGATTCGCTGACGACCTGCGAGCCTTGCGAGGTGGGGGAAATCTGGGTGGCGGGGCCGAGCGTCGGGCAGGGATACTGGAATCACCCGAAGGAGACGGAGCAGACCTTCAACGCCTATCTGGCGGACACGGGCGAGGGCCCGTTCCTGCGCACGGGCGATTGCGGTTTCTTGCAGGACGGCGAGCTTTTCGTCACGGGGCGGCTCAAAGACCTGATTATCATTCGCGGCCTCAATCACTACCCGCAGGACATAGAGATGACGGTCGAGCAGTGCGACCCGGCGCTCAGGCCCGGCTGCGGCGCGGCCGTCTCGGTCGAGGTCGAGGGCGAAGAACGTCTGGTCATCGTGCAGGAAGTTGACCAGCGCAGGGGAGCGGACCTGGAAGCCCTGATAGATTTAATCAGGCACAGGGTCGCCGAAGAGGAAGAGGTTCAAGTCTATGCGGTGGCCCTCATCAGGGCCGGGACGATTCCGAAAACATCGAGCGGCAAAATCCAGCGGCACATCTGCCGGAGCGGCTTTTTGGAGAAGAGCCTGGACCTCCTGCTCGAATGGCGCGCAGCCGTCGCGCCCGAGAGCGAGACGCAGGCGATTGACGCCGCGCCCGCTTTGCACAGCGTCGAGTCAATCAGGGATTGGCTGGTCACGCATTTGGCCGCCAGGCTCGGGATTGCCCGGAGCGAGATTGATGTCAACCAGCCCATCGCGCGCTACGGCCTGGATTCGATGATGGCCATCGAATTGATGCACAAAATAGAATCGGGCCTCGGCACAGTTCTCCCGCTGACGAGCTTTTTCCGCAGCCCGAGCATCATCGAATTGGCGGCCAATGCTTTCGCGCAGTTATCGGCCACTACCCGTGCGGCTGCGACTCCCAATGCGGCTTCGGAGGCCATCTCCGAACACCCGCTCTCACACGGCCAGAAGGCTCTCTGGTTTCTGCACCAGCTCGCGCCGGAAAGCGCCGCCTACAACCTGTCCGCCGCCGTGCGTCTGCTCTCGGAGGTTGACCCGCAGGCCTTGCAGCGCACTTTTCAGGCGCTCGTAGACAGGCATCCGTCCCTGCGCACGACTTTTAGCGCGTCTTCCGCCGAGCCCGTCCAGCGCATCCATTACATGAGCGTCAACTTCCAGCACGAGGACGCCTCTCAGCTGGACGACGCACAGCTCAACCAGCGTCTGGTCGAATACGCACACCGCCCGTTCGACCTGGAAGAAGAATCGCTGCTCAGGGTCAACCTCTTCTCGCGCTCGGCCAGTGAGCACGTGCTGCTGCTCGCTGTGCATCACATCGTCGCCGATTTCTGGTCGCTCGCCGTGCTGATGCACGAGATGGGCATTCTCTATCAGGAAGAGCTGGCGGGCGCTTCGAGTGTCCTTCCGCCGCTGGCTTTACAGTACACGGACTATGTTCGCTGGCAGGAAGAGATGCTGGCGGGCTCGGAGGGCGAGAATCTCTGGGCTTACTGGCAGGAGCAGTTGGCGGACGCGCCGCCCGTCCTGAATCTGCCGACCGACCGGCCGCGCCCGCCCGTCCAGACATACAGCGGGGCCTCGCAGCGCCTGACGATTGATGAAGACCTCGTCGCGCGCATCAAGGCCGTCGGCCGCAGCCAGGGCGCAACGCTCTACATGACGCTGCTCGCGGCCTTCCAGGCGCTGCTCTATCGTTACACGAACCAGCGGGAGATAGTCGTCGGTTCGCCGACGGCGAGCCGCAACTGGGCTGCGCTGGCCGGGCTCGTCGGATACTTCATCAATCCCCTGGCGCTGCGGGCGGACTTCACAGGCGACCCGACGTTTGAAGAGTTTCTCGGACAGGTGCGGCGCACCGTGCTCGCGGCCTTCGAGCACCAGGACTATCCCTTCTCTTTGCTGGTCGAACGCTTGCAGCCCGAGCGCGACCCGAGCCGCTCGCCGCTCTTTCAGGTCATGTTCGCGCTGCAAAAGACGCCGCAGTTCGGAGAGGGCGAGGACCTGGCGGCCTTCGCCCTGCGCGAGACGGGCGCGCGCCTGGAGCTGGGCGGTCTCAAACTCGAATCAATGGCGCTCGAACAGCGTGTGGCCCAATTCGACCTGACCCTGATGGTTGCCGAAGTCGAGAGCGGGCTGGCCTGCTCACTCGAATACAACACGGATTTATTCGACGCAGAGACCGCCGCGCGGATGCTCGACCATTTCTTCACGCTGCTGTCGGGCATCGCGGCCGAGCCCGCGCAGAGAATCTCCCGGCTGCCCTTGCTGACCGGGCGCGAAGAGCATCAGCTTCTGGTCGGGTGGAACGACACGGCGAGGGATTTCCGGCACGACTGTATCCACCGGCTCTTTGAAGCACAGGCGGCCAAAACGCCCGGCAGGACGGCCTTGATTTTCGGCGACAGGCAGGTCACCTACGATGAGTTGAACCGGAGTGCGAACCGGGTGGCCCGTTACCTGCAAAGGCTAGGGGTCGGGCCGGAAGTGCGCGTCGGGGTCCTGATGGGGCGCTCCGTCGAGCTGGTCGTCTCGCTGCTCGGCATCCTCAAGGCCGGGGGCGTCTACGTCCCTCTGGACAAGGCTTACCCGCAGGAGCGCATCGCCTTCATGCTCGACGACAGCCAGGCCGGAGTCCTCTTAACGGACGGCAGCGCACCGGCGACGCCCGGCGCGACGGGCGCGAAAATCGTTGATGTCTCAGTCGCCCTTGAAGAGCTTGAACTTGAGAGCGCGGACAATCCTTCGAG
>DASVWH010000181.1:0-20915 GCA_036389715.1 Pyrinomonadaceae bacterium
CAATCAACAGACAGTCCGGCGTCTGAAGTCAGGTCTCAAGGGAAAAGCGCCCGCCGCTTTGTCTTGAGACCTGATTTCAGACGCCGGACTGTTTTTATCTCTCCTGCGGCGAGCGCGACGGGGTGATGGCCGCGGCTCCGACGACGACGCCCTTGGCCTTGCGCTTCGATTGAGCGCGCTCGACCACCGATTGATAGAACTCGCGGAAGTAGTCGTACATCGAGTAGCAGGCCGAGAGCACGACGATCCAGAGCATCGCGCGCCCCGCCGAATAGAGCAGCACCTGCCAGTCCGTGACACTCGTTCGCCCCTCGCCGAAGAGGTGATGCAGGGCTGCGCGCAGTTCGGGAACGGTCCAGAACTGGACGGCCGGGAAAGCGTAGCCGAAGTTGGCGACGGGCGGCTGGCCGGAAACGCTCGAAACGATCAGCAGCGAGACGGCCACGACCTGCGACAACATCTTGAACTTGCCCATCTTCGAGGCCGCGATAATCACTCCGTCCTCGGCCGCAATCGAGCGCAGGCCCGTCACGGCAAACTCCCTGCCGACGATAATCACGACGGCCCATGCCGGGGCCAGCCTATTTTCGACCAGTGAAATCAGCGCCGCCGAAATGAGCAGCTTGTCCGCGATGGGGTCGAGCAGCTTGCCGAGCCGCGAGACCTGGTGGCGACGCCTGGCGAAATGGCCGTCCAGGTAGTCCGTAAAGGCTGCGGCCAGGAATATCGAGACGCCGAGCAGGTGGCGCGGCACGCCGAACCAGTTCTCCGAAAAAGGCGTCAGCAGCACCACGACCAACAGCGGCACGATGAAGATGCGGGACAACGTCAATGAGTTAGGAAGATTCACACCATCTCCAGCCCTGCCAGTCCAGGCACGCCGTTTCAGTAGCGGCAATCGTGATGAAAGGCTTTTACACGTTTCCAGCGAAGTGTAGGACCGGCCCGCAAGCAGTGTCAAGAAAAGTGAGCAGTAAGCTGTGAGCAGTAAGCAGTTCTTCCTTGCTTTTAACTGTTCACAGCTTACCGCTTACTGCTCACTTCCTGCTGGCTTGCTCGCCACCCGATGGTCGGCTACAATTGATGGTTCTGCGTCCTGTCCGGGTCGTCGCTATCGGGGGCGCACTCTATTTTCTTATCATGGCAATTGATCGAATCACGGTGCGCGGCGCGCGCCAGCACAATCTCAAAAACATCAACGTAGAGATTCCGCGTGACCGCCTGACCGTCATCACAGGGCTCTCGGGCTCCGGCAAATCGTCTCTGGCCTTCGACACGATTTACGCCGAGGGGCAGCGCCGCTACGTCGAATCGCTCTCGGCCTACGCCCGCCAGTTCCTGGACCAGCTTGAGAAGCCGGACGTGGATTCGGTTGACGGCCTCTCGCCCGCCATCTCCATCGAGCAGAAGACGACGGCGCGCAGCCCGCGCTCGACGGTCGGCACGGTGACGGAGATTTACGACTACCTGCGGCTGCTCTTCTCCTCCATCGGCCAGCCGCACTGCCACATCTGCGGCGCGCCCATTACCAGGCAGAGCGTCGAGCAGATTGTCGGCAACGTGCTCTCGCTGCCCGAGGGCGAGCGCGTGATGATTCTCGCGCCCATCGTCCGCGGGCGCAAGGGCGAGTTCAAGAAAGAGCTTGAGAAGCTGGCCAAGGACGGGTTCCTGCGCGCACGCGTTGACGGCGAGCTGCTCTCGCTCGATGAAGAGATCAAGCTCGACAAGCGGCGCAACCACACGATTGAGGCCGTCATTGACCGCCTTTTGATTAAGCCCGGCATCAACGAGCGTCTCGCGGAGTCGGTCCGCACGGCCCTGAAGCTGACGGGCGGAGCCGTGCTCGTCTCGGTCGTTGACGGCGA
Source organism: Pyrinomonadaceae bacterium (assembly GCA_036389715.1). Lineage (GTDB taxonomy): Bacteria > Acidobacteriota > Blastocatellia > Pyrinomonadales > Pyrinomonadaceae > DASVWH01. Next base: position 1,866 of record DASVWH010000181.1, read on the forward strand.
AGAGAAGCTCTACTCGGAGCGGATGGCCTGCGTCAATTGCGGCATCAACGTCCCGCCGCTCGAACCGCGCTCCTTCTCCTTCAACTCGGCCTACGGCGCGTGCAAACGCTGTCACGGCCTGGGCACGATTTTAGAGGTGGACCCGGCCAAGATCATCGCGGACGCAAGCGTCGAATCGGACAAGCTGGAGTTCATGGGCGCGGCCGACAAGCAGGGCTCCGCCTACCTGCGCAGCGCCTTAATCTCCATCATCAGGCATTTCGACGCGGACCCGCGCGCGCCCTTCAGCCAACTGCCGAAGGAGGCGCGCGACGCCTTCTTTCACGGTTTGAGCGGCGAGCTGACCTTTCACCAGGGAGCTTACACCTATCAGAGCGAATGGCGGGGCGCTGTCCGTCACCTGCGCGAGCGCATCAACGAAGCGCCCTCCGAAAAGGTCAGGCTGGCGCTCGAAGAGCTGGTTTCGCCCGTCGCCTGCCCGGACTGCGAGGGCCGCCGCCTGCAACCCGAATCGCTGGCCGTGCGGCTCGGCGGGCGCGGTATCGCCGACTACACGGCCCTGCCGATAGAGGATGCCATCGCGGCCTTCGAGCGCATCAAGCTCAACAAGCGCGAAGAGCAGATTGCCGGACTGGTCCTGCGCGAAATCAGGGCGCGCCTGCGCTTTCTGGAGACGGTCGGGCTCGGCTACCTGACGCTCGACCGCGCATCGGCCACGCTCTCGGGCGGCGAAGGCCAGCGCATTCGTCTCGCCACACAGATCGGCTCGCAGCTTCGCGGCGTGCTCTACGTCCTGGACGAGCCCTCCATCGGGCTGCACCCGCGCGACAACCAGAAGCTGCTGGAAACCCTCTGCGCCCTGCGCGACCTGGGCAACACGGTGCTTGTCGTCGAACACGACGAAGAGACTATCCGCCGCGCCGACTACGTCGTGGACCTCGGGCCGGGCGCCGGCGCGCACGGCGGAGAGATGGTCGCTGCGGGGACGCCCGAAGAGGTCGCCTGCAATCCTGACTCGGTGACGGGCCTCTACATCTGCGGCGCGCGTGAGATAGCCGTCCCCGCGGAGAGACGCTCCGCTAACGGCAAGTCAATCGTCGTCCGCGGCGCAAGCGCCAATAACCTCAAAGAGATTGACGTGACTTTCCCGCTCGGACTGCTGACGGTCGTGACGGGCGTTTCGGGTTCCGGCAAATCAACTCTCGTTGACGATATTCTCTACCGCGCGCTGGCGCGCCATCTCTACGGCTCGATGACGGAGCCGGGCGAGTACGCCGCCATAGAGGGACTCGAACACGTGGACAAGGTGATCGAGATTGACCAGTCGCCCATCGGTCGCACGCCGCGCTCGAACCCGGCGACCTACACGGGACTCTTCACGCCGATTCGAGAGCTTTACAGCATGCTGCCGGAATCGCGCGAGCGCGGTTACAAGCCCGGCCGCTTCTCCTTCAACGTCAAGGGCGGGCGCTGCGAAGCCTGCGAGGGCGACGGGATGAAGCGCATCGAGATGAATTTTCTGCCGGACGTTTACGTGCTCTGCGACGTTTGCCGCGGCGCGCGCTACAACCGCGAAACGCTCTCGGTCAAGTACAAGGGCAAGTCCATCGCGGAGCTGCTCGACACGACGGTCGAAGAGGCGCTGCCGATTCTCGAAAACATCCCGCAGATTAAGCTCAAGCTCCAGACGCTGCTCGACGTTGGCCTCGGCTACATCAAGCTCGGCCAGTCGGCGACGACGCTCTCCGGCGGCGAGGCGCAGCGCATCAAGCTCGCCAAGGAGCTCTCGAAACGCGCAACGGGCCGCACCATCTACATTCTCGACGAGCCGACGACGGGCTTGCACTTCGCGGACGTTCACAAGCTCCTCGACGTGCTGCAACGCATCGTCTCGCTCGGCAACACGGTGATCGTCATCGAGCATAACCTGGACGTTATCAAGAGCGCCGATTACATCGTTGACCTCGGGCCGGAGGGCGGCGCGCACGGCGGACGCCTCGTCGCCTCCGGGACGCCCGAAGAGGTCGCACGCACGCGCAAATCGCACACCGGCCACGCGCTCAAAGCCCTGCTTCATCTCAACGGCCACGCCGCGCGCGGCAACGGCGCTCAACCCCAGCCCGCGACAGGCCATGAGCGCTCGAAAAAGATCGCGTGATATACTCTCGCTGCCGGGCCGTGCCGGGCGGGCCATGAGCGCGGTCGCCATCAGTAATGAACAATCATATTTCAGCAATCGTCGCCGACAGTCTCGACGTTAAGCGTCGCTACTTTGCAGAGCACTCGGGCGAGGTCGAGCGTGCGGCCGGGATGATTGCCGAGGCCTTCGCGGCGGGCGGCAAGCTGCTGCTCTTCGGCAACGGCGGCTCAAGCTGCGACGCACAGCACATCGCGGGCGAGTTCATCAATCGCTTCCTGCCGCAGAATCGCCGCGCGCTCCCGGCCATCGCGCTCTCGACCGACGGCGGCGTCCTGACCTGCATCGCCAACGACACGGGTTTTGACAACATCTTTGCGCGGCAGGTGGAAGCGCTCGGCGCGCCGGGCGACATCTGCCTCGCCATCTCCACTTCCGGCCAGTCTCGGAATATCGTCGCGGCCATCGAGCGGGCGCGCGCCGCCGGAATGAAAGTCATCGGGCTGCTGGGGAAGGACGGCGGGCTCTGCGCACCGCTCTGCGACCTCGCGCTGGTCGTCGCCAGCGATGACACGCAGCGCATACAGGAGACGCACAACCTGATCGGCCACGTCATCTGCGAGCTGGTCGAGCTGGCCCTCTTCACGCCGGACGGAGAGGGAAAGGAGCGACGCTAATCCGTGTCAATCTACGAAGACGACGTGCGGCCTCTGGACCTGGATAAAGTCACAACCTATCCGCTCGCGTCTCGCCCGAGCAAGGTCACCGCCGACGATTTCGCCAGGCCTCTCACAGCAGACTCTTCGCTCCGTGATTTTCTGAATTCGCTCCCGGACATTCTCGCCGTCCGCTCCCTGCGCCAGCTCTCTGCCCGCATCCGTCGCGCGCAGAGCCTGGGTAAGCCGATCATCTGGGGCATCGGCGGCCACGTCGTCAAGACCGGCCTTGCGCCCGTCATCATTGACCTGATGCGCCGCGGCTTCGTCAGCGCGATTGCCGCCAACGGCTCGGTGCTCATCCATGATGCGGAGATAGCCCTGGTCGGCTCGACCTCCGAAGATGTGGACGCGACGCTCGGCGCAGGAGCATTCGGCGCGGCCGACGAGACCGGAAAGCTGCTGAACAGGGCAGCGCGCGAAGGCGCACGGAACGGGATTGGCCTGGGCGAAGCGATGGGCCGTGCGCTCAGCGAAGGCGACCCGCAGTACGGGGATTATTCCCTGCTCTGCGCTGCCTACGGCCAGCGCGTGCCCTTCACCGCACACGTCACCATCGGCGCGGACATAGCTCATTTTCACCCGAGCGCGGACGGCGCGGCTCTCGGCGCGACGACGCACACGGATTTCCGCCTGCTCGCCGAGCTGGTCAGGCGCATGAACGGCGGCGGCGTTTATCTTAACGTCGGCTCGGCCGTCATTCTGCCGGAGATATTCCTCAAGGCCGTCACGCTCGTGCGCAACCTGGGCCACCCGCTCGCGGACATCACGACGGCCAACTTCGATTTCATCCAATCCTACCGCCCGCTGACTAATGTCGTCCGCCGCCCCGTAGCAGACGGCGCGGGCCAGGGCTACGCCATCACTGGCCACCATGAATTAACCATCCCGCTGCTCGCAGCCGCGATCCTCTGCGACAACTCCGAAGAGTAGACGGCCGCCAGCGCACGGCTCCAGCGGGCCCCGCCCTCCAAACCCTGCTCTCCAGACAACACGCGCGCTCCCGTCAGCGCCGGGCCACGTTGGACCCGGCCCTTTCGCGGCCATAAACCGGCCATAAAAACCCCTGCGGCGAATCCCTGTTGACACCTCCGGGCTTCCTGTATAAACTCCAACACTTGAAAATGAAAACCGTTTTCATTTTAAAAGAAAGCGCATGCGGAAAGCGGGACTTGAAAACATCCAGGGGCTCCTCTCACGGCAAAGTATCCCGCGGAGCGGCGAGAGGGCCCGTTTCAACGAGTAGAGAGAGCTTGCGGCTCGCCCGTTTTGGGCAGCGCGCGGGCTTTAATTTTCACCTGGAGCATATTCGGATGTCTGTCAACGGTGCGCGCAAAGATGCGCCACGCCTTCACCTGGTATTCCTACTGATTGCGCTCGGACTCCTTTTTCAATCCCCCGCCTTCGCTCAAACTGAAACGACGACGGGCATTCGCGGCACTGTCACGACCGAAGGCAACGGGAGCGTCATCGCGGGCGCGCGCATTACGGCCCGGAGCCGGAGTTTGCGTGTGCAGCGGGAGGGCTCGACGGATGAGGAGGGCCGCTTCGTGCTCTACGGGCTGCCTCCCGGCGAGGACTATGAAGTGAGCATCGAGGCGGAAGGTTTTCGCCCGGCAATCAATCGAAATGTCAGGCTGGTTTCGGGCGATGCGGTCCGGCTCGACGCCGCGCTCGAAATCCGTGCGATCAAGGAGTCCGTGACGATTATTGACGAGACGGCGGCGGCGGTCGTCAGCAACGCGCCGGAGATCAGCCAGGTCGTAGATGCGAGGCGAGCCAACGAGCTGCCCTCGAACGGGCGGAGCGTCAACCGGCTGGCGCTGCTGGACCCGCACGTGCGCAACACTGGCGGACTAGGGGCCGACGGCTCGACTTCGGCGCGGCTCTCGATCAACGCCAATTCCTACCGCCAGACTTTTTACCGGCTCGACGGCAATACCAATTACGATTCGGTCTTCGCCAACGCGCCGCAGCAGCAGGTCTCGCTCTCGGCCGTAGAGGAGTTCAAGGTCTTAACCAATCAATATTCGGCCGAGCACGGCGGCTCGTCTGCGGGCATCGTCAGCACCGTGACGAAAGCCGGGACGGCGGCCTTTCACGGCCAGGGCTTCTTCTTCCTGCGCCCGAGCGGCATTCAGGCCGCGCCGCCCGTCTCTCCCTTGAGCGTGCCCAACCAACTGTTGCAGTTCGGGGGTGCGCTCGGCGGTCCGCTCTGGAATGAGCGCGCGACGTTCTTCATGAGCTATGAAGGGACCAGGCAGGAGCGCGGGGCCTTCGTTCAATCGCCCGCCCCGCTCGTCTACACGGGCCATTTTCGCAACCACTTGGCACTGGTGCGCGCCGATTACCGCTTGAGCAACACGCACACGCTTGCCCTGCGGCTAAACGGCAACCGCGAGACCAACGACAATCCGAACGATAGGGTGAGCGGATTGACGCAGCCGAGCGCGGCGCAGTTGAGCAGGACGCAGGGCACGGGCGTGCAGTTGACGGATCGAGTCGTGTGGGGGACGGCGCTCAATGAAGCGCGTTTCGGCTATGTCAACTGGATTCCATCGGCGAGCGCGGCCGCTTTCCCGCAGGTCACGATCACGCGCCCGAACATCAGCACGGCAGGCAACTCCGCTTACTCCTGGGTGCGCGCACAGAGCTGGCAGTTCGCCGATCAACTGGCCTTCCAGAGCGGGCGGCATGAACTGAAGCTCGGCCTTGATTACACGCGGCAGAAGGTGCGCGACTTCAGCGTGACGCAGTTCGGCGAATACCGCCTGGGCCTGGGCGAGAGCGTGCCGGGGCCGAAGACCGAATACACGCAGACCTTCGGGACGGGCTTCGTCCGCTACGGGCAGACGCTCGCTTCCGCCTTCGTCCAGGATAACTGGCGTTTGGCTTCGCGCCTGACTGTCAATCTGGGCTTGCGCTACGACTATCAATCCATCACGGATGATCGCAACAACTTTGCGCCGCGCCTGGGGTTCGCGCTCGACGTGGCGGGCGACGGCAAGACCGTTATCCGCGGCGGCGCGGGCGTCTTCTACGATCAATATTACATGTACATCACGCGGCGCTTTCTCTTGCAGGGAGTGGATTCGCCGACCGCGACCTACAGGCTCAAGTACGGCGAGGCCGGGTTCCCCGCATTCCCGAACTCGCTGGTCGCGCCGCCCTCGACGGCACGGCCTCTGAAGCGCGACTTCATCTACCTGCCCGCCGCCCGGCTGCTCAATCCCTACAGCATGCAATTCTCGCTCGGGCTTCAGCGCACGCTGTTCGGAGACTGGACTTTGAGCGCCGATGCGCTGCACTCGCGCACTCTCAAGCAGATGCGCGTCAACGACATCAACGCCATCACGCCTTTCAATCGGACGCGCCCGTTTCAGAGCTACGCGGGCGTTCCGGTCAACAAAATAGCGGTCGTCGAAAACAGTTCTGCGAGCAGCTACGATGCGCTCGATGTCGGCTTGACGAAACGCTTCGCGGACCGTTTTCAGTTCGAGGCGCACTACGTTTACTCGTCGGCGCTGACGCTGGCGATGTTCTTCGGCGAGCCTGATACCGGAATCCCGAACAACTTCGGGACGAGCGAGAGGCTTGAGCGCGGGCCGAGCGATTTTCACCAGCGGCACAGGCTCATCTCGCACGGGCTCGTCGAGCTGCCTTTCGATTCGCAGCTCTCTTTCGTCGCCACGCTCGCCTCGGGCCTGCCCGTCAATCCGCTGACCGGAGACGACACGAACGGCGACGGTTACCGTGTGGACAGGCCCGCCGCGTTCGCGCGCAACTCCTTTCGCACGCCCGCGCAGGCCAGCTTCGATGCCTCGCTCGCCAAGCGAGTGAAGCTCGGCGAGGGCGTGCGGCTTGAACTGCGCGCGGAGGGCTTCAATCTCTTCAACCGCTCCAATTTCATCAAGCTCAACAACATCTACGGCAACGGGCCGACGCCCTTAAAGGATTTCCTGACGCCGGTCGCGGGCATCTCGAACTCGGACCCGGGGCGGCAATTTCAATTCGGCGCGCGCCTCATCTTTTGAAGGCCGTCGAAGCACATCATCCGGCACGCTCGGACCGGGCGAGCTTCGGCCAGCAGGCCGCGCGGCTTCTCCGGCATTGTGCCCTGAGTCGGCCGTTGGGTTATAATCCGCGCCTGCTTAATTGATGGTCGAAGGATAAAACTTAACAGAGGGTAGAGAACGCTAAATGGATGCACAGAAGTTGGAGCACTTTCGGAGCATATTGGAGGCGCAGTTGCGCCAGCACACTGAGAACGTGCGTGACGACCAGGCCGCCGCGCTCGACTTCGTCTCGGCGGACGACGGCGTCAAAGACAGCGTTGACATGTCGCTGCAAGACGTTAACCAGGAACTGGCGCTGCGGCTCGGCGAGCGCGAATCGCAGATGGTCGCCGACATAGACCAGGCGCTGTTGAGAATCGAGGAAGGCAGCTACGGGACGTGCGCACACTGCGGCAAACCGATAGACGAGCGCCGCCTGGAAGCCGTGCCGACCGCGCGCTACGACGCCGCCTGCCAGACGGAGCTGGAAGCCAGAGAGGGCATGGGCGGCGCTCCGACGCTCTAACGGCCGCGAAAGCATCAGAAGCGACAGGCGACGGATAACGAGCTACGGGTGGCGGGAGAAGAGATACTCTTTCCCGCCACCCGTAGCTCGTTATCCGTCAATTCATCTTATGCTTTCGGGTGCGTCTTGTCGTAGACCTCAATCAGCTTTTCCATCGAGACGTGTGTGTAGATTTGGGTGGTCGAGAGCCGCGCGTGCCCGAGCAGCTCCTGGATGTCGCGCAGGTCCGCGCCGCTGTCGAGCAGGTGCGTGGCGAAGCTGTGGCGCAGGCTGTGCGGGCTGATGTTGTGAATCCCCGCGCAGATAGTGATGTACTTGTCCACCATCCGGCCGACCGAGCGCGTCGTGATGCGCGTTCCCTGGTAATTGAGAAAGAGCGCCTGCGAGTCGCGCTCGGGCGGCGGCGCATTCTGTAAGAAAGCGTTGCGGACGGAGAGATAGCCCATCAGGGCGTGCAGCGCCGGGTCGCCGAAGGGGACGATGCGCTGCTTGCGCCGCTTGCCCGTCACGCGAATCAGCTTATTCCTGAAATCAACATCGCCGAGGTCGAGTTTCGTCAGCTCCGAGACGCGGATGCCCGTGCCGTAGAGGAATTCGAGGATGGCGCGGTCGCGCTTGCCGAGGTCCGTCTCGATGTCGGGCGTCTCGATGAAGCGGATGGCGTCTTCGATGGAGAGATGATTGGGCAGCTTCTTTTCGAGGCGCGGAGTGGAGACCAGCTTGGCCGGGTTTAATTCGACGACGCCCTCGCGGACGAGGAACTGGAAGAAGGTGCGCAGCGCCGCCAGCTTGCGCGCAACCGAGGTCTTCTTCTTCTGCGCAGCGTGCAGGCTCGACAGCCATTCACGAATCGTGATGTGGTCTATCTGCTTGATCTCGACCTGGCGGCGCGCGCCCGGATTGTGCGGGTCTGCGGGCGCAAGATAGTCGTAGAACTGGCCGAGGTCGCTGGCGTAGTTGCGCAGGGTGTGCTCGCTGACGTTGCGCTCGTAACGCAGGTGCTCGAAGAACTGTCCGAGTAGTTGTTCGATCATAGGGCGTCCCGGTTTGAAGCCGCGCTCCTCTATAAGGTGCGAGATTGAAGCTGTTAAGGCGCGAGATTGAAGCTGTACTTGATGACGCCGATGACCTTGACGGGCTGGCCCGAGAGCATCGTCGCCGTAAACTCGGCCTGGCGTGCGGCCTCTACGGCGGCCTGCCGCAGCAGCGGAGGACCGTCTACGGCGCGCGCCGCAGTCACCTTCCCGTTTTCGTCCAGCAGAACTTCGACCGTCACAATGCCGGAGACGCGGGCCGTCCTGGCGGGCAGCGGATACTGCGGCTTCGGCAAATTGACCGCCCTCGCGTTGAGCACGCCGCCCGAGACGGTCGCTTTCTGCGCGGGCGGCGTCGGCTGCGGCGTCGGTGTTGCGCGCGTCCCCGGCGCGGGCGGCGACGGAGTGCGAGTCGCGGGCGGCTGCGACGCGGGCGGCTCGCTCGTCGTGCCGGGCTTTTCGCCCGTGCGTGCGACCGGCTCCGCGGGCTTCGGTTGTTCGGCCTTCGGGTTTTCCTTCTCTTCCTTCGCGCCGGTGACCGTGTCGGAGACATTGAGGCTCTCGGTCTCGATGTCGGAAGGCCCGGCCTGCCTGGGCCTGACGGGGGCGGCGCTCGATCTCAGCGCGGCGTTTGAAGCCAGCGCCGGGGCACTGTCGGCCCTGGACGGCGCGGTCGCCTGCGGAATAAAGCCCGCGATCTGGGCGGACTTATCCGCGCCGCCTGCCGGATCGCTCGCGGCGGGCGGCAGGGCGTTAAAGCTCAGACGCTGGCCGGGTCGTCGCGGGTAGTAGCCGCGCCGCGCCCGGACGCGCATGTTCGGGCGCGTTGTGACCCGCAGCGAGATGGTGCGAAATCGCCCGTCGCGCTGGTCTTCCGAAGGGTAATAGCTCAAGACGTACTGCTGCGAGAGGTCGGTCGCAATCTGCGCGAAAGCCTTTTCGATGTCGGCCGTCCCCTGCGGGATGTAGAGCGCGCCGCCCGTCTGCTCCGAGAAGGACTGCAAGCGCCGCTGGGCGGTCAGGTCGTAAAGGTTGGCGTTGCCCTGAAACTGCCCCGTCTGGACGGAGTAAATCTGGCAGTCGGCGGACTGTGCGCGGCGCAGCGTCGTATCGAAATCGAGATTGCTGGTCGTGTCCGCGCCGTCCGAGACGATGACGATCACTTTGCGTCCTGGAAACGGGCGCAGGTATTCGGCGGCCTCCGCAATGGTGTCGAAGAGAGAGGTCGTGCCGTCCTCGGGCTTGCCGAAACGCTCGATGGTCCGCACGAGCGTCTGCACGTCGTTAGTGAAGGGCAGAATCAGAATCGGGTAGGTGTAGATGGAATAGATGGCCGCCTGGTCTATCGGGCGCAGGACGCGGCGAAAGAAGTTGACGGCGGCGTGTTTCTCGAATTCGCGCCCGGCGATGAGGCTCATGCTGTTGTCGAAGAGCATCACGATGCGCACGGGTGTGTCGCTGAAGCTGATCTCGCTGATGGCCCTCGGCTGGCCGTCAACGCGCAGCTCGAAATCCTCCAGCTTGAGGTCCGTCACGGCGCGGCCCTGGGCATCAATGACCGAAGCGGGCACTGTCACCAGGTTCGAGTTGATGCGCACGACATCCTCTTCGCCGACCTCCTCCCCGGCCCCCGTCTGCGGCGGGTTGGGGTCCGCCTTTTTCGGGAGCGCGGGCGCGGGCGGCGGCGGCTCGTCTATCAAGACCGTGCCGCTCTGCACGGTTGCGGCCGGTGAAGGAGCCGGTGCGGGGCTCTCTCGCGGCGTGTTGTTGCCGGTGCTGGCTCGTTTGGGGCGCGTCGTCGAGGGCGCAGCGGGCTTAGAGCCGGGGGCGGGCTGCGGCTTGTGCCGCCCGGACTGTGCGAAGAGGCCCGCGGACGGGAGCAGGAGCGCGAGCAGGAGCGCGGCGACGAACGCGCCCGGAGAAACACGTTCGGACGGCGCGTGCCGCAGCATGTGCTGCGTCAGGCGAGCGGCGCGTGAACGGCTGCGTCTTCGTTGGAGATGGTGTAAAGCCAAGTGTCCCATTCTTTCAATGCCAGTTCGACCTGTAGTTGATGGCGTTCGCGCTTGCGCCGGACGGAGCGGCGCTGTTCTTCCGCCAGCGGCTCAAGGAGGGCGAAAGTGATATTGACCGGCTGATAGTTTTTCGTCTCGGCCCCGGAGACGTAACGGGCCAGGCCGCCCATCGCGCTCTTTGGCGGCGCGACTTTCAGTTCGAGCCCGGCTGCCAGGCGTCCGGCGTTGAGCCCCGCCAGCCAACCCGACGCGACCGACTCGACATAACCTTCGACGCCCGTAATCTGACCTGCGAAAAAGATCGCAGGGCGCTCGCGCATCTGCAATGTGGGAGCAATGACGCGCGGCGCACGGATATAAGTATTACGATGAATCTGGCCGAACTGCAAGAACTCCGCCTCTTCGAGCCCGGGGATCAGACGCAGGACGCGAGCCTGCTCGCCGTAGCGCAGGTGATTCTGGAAACCGACGAGGCTGTAGGCGTCGGCCATCAGGTTCTCCTGGCGCAGTTGAACGGCGGCGTAGGGCTGGCGTCCGGTTCGCGGGTCAGAGAGCCCGACGGGCTTCATCGGCCCGTAACGCAGGGTGTCGAAGCCGCGCCGCGCCAGCTCTTCAATCGGCAGGCAGGCCTCGAACCACTTGGTCTCCTCGAAGCGATGCAGCGGCACACTCTTCGCGCCCGAGAGCGCCTCGTAAAAGCGCGCGTACTGCTCTTCGTCAAAAGGGCAGTTGAGATAATCATCGCCGCCCTTGTCGTAGCGCGCGGCGCGAAAGGCCACCTCTTCGTTGACCGAATCGGCGGCGACGATGGGCGCAATCGCGTCGTAGAAGTAGAGCTGGTCGTCGCCCGTCAGGCGCATGATCTCGGCCGTCAGCGCCTCGGAGGTCAGCGGCCCCGTAGCGATGACCGTGACGGCGTCATTCGGAATCCGCGTCATCTCCTCGCGGACGACCGTAATCCGCGGGTGCGCCTCGATGCGCTCGGTGACGAACTCGGCGAACCTGTGACGGTCAACGGCGAGCGCCGCGCCTGCCGGGACGCGCGTGGCCGCAGCCGCTTCCAGGACGAGCGAGCCCGCGCGGCGCAGCTCTTCCTTGAGCAAGTAAGGAGCCGTCCCAGGCTCGTCCGATTTGAGCGAGTTGGAGCAGACGATCTCGCAGAGCTTGTCCGTCCGGTGAGCGGGCGTCGAGCGCACAGGGCGCATCTCATAGAGCCGGACTCGCGCGCCCACGCGCGCCGCCTGCCAGGCAGCCTCTACGCCCGCAAAGCCGCCGCCGATGACTATCACTTCATTCATATACTTTGGATGCCCGGATGCTCGTGTACAGACTGTGATGATTTACGGCCCGGCCGGGATGCGTCACCCCGTCCCTTTCGTGCCTCTCTTTATAGCACTGAGCGGCGGGTTTCGCGCAGGCTGCCAGCGGCCGGTCCGGCCCGCAGCGACACCGGATTATTGACTGGGCGGTCCGGTTAAGTCATTGTCGCGCCGGGCTTTTCGCGGCTGCCGCGGGCTTGAAGAGGCTGCGCCGCGGCGAGCGTTCATCCTTCGAGAGCGATTGAGCAGAGCCGCGCTCTCGCCCGCCGGAATCGGCCGTGGCCAGCCGTCAGACTTACGGCCGGAGCGGAATGGGAGCGTTGGACACGGGCGGGGTCAGCTTGTAATCGCTGGCCTCGGCGTCGAAGCGGCGGTAGTCGCTGAACTCGAACGTCTGGTTGGCTTCGATGCCCTTGAATAAGAAGACCCTGGCCGCGATGTTGATCTGCGCGCCCCGCGGCAGCCAGACGCCGTCGGCCATCCGCGTCTGCTCGAACGCGAAGGCCGAGCCCGGACGAATCGAGGCCACCAGCCCGCCGCCCATCTTGTAGCCCTCGGCCAGCTTCGCTTCCAGGCGAATCACGGTCTTATCGGCCGGGTCAATCCAGACGACGCCCGTCAGCTTCGTGATGATCTCTTCGGCGCGGGTTTTGGGACGAAAGCCCTGGCGCGGCCGGAAATCGAAGACTATCGCCTCGCGGTCGCGCAGGCGCTCGCGGCGCGGCGAGACGAATTCGCAGGCGCGCAGAAACTGTGCGACCGTCACATCGTCGTCGTCCTTCTCTTTCTTCGCCTGGCCGCTATTTTTCGCAGCCTCTTCCTTGCGCTGCCGCTCCTCGCGCTCCTTCTCATACTTGGCCAGAAACTCTTCGATCGACTTCTGCTGTTTGGCTGCCTTCTCGGGCGTCAGCGCCACGCCGTTTTCGCTGATGAGTTTGGCGATGGTCGTGCCTCCCGGCAGCGGGTATATCTCGTAGACGCTGACCTTCTCCTTCGTCACTTCGCCGCGATCATTGATGTTGCGCTCCGTCACCTTCTGCGTGAAGGCATACTCCGTGACGCGCTCGTCAATCTTCTTCTGGTTCGCTTCGACCTCGCGCAGCAGTGTCGCGATGTCGAGCGTCTCGGCGGCGGGCGGGTCAAAGAGCGCATCGCTCAATCCGGTGTTGTACCGCGCCGCCTGCAAAAGCAGCGTCAGGGTCTCGCCGCTGCCGCGCGTAATCTCCACCCGGTGCGGCTCAAGCGGGCCGCCCTGCTGCCTCCGGTAATCGTCCAAGCGCAGGGTTAAGCGCCGTGCGTCGTCAACGGCTTTCAAGAGCAGCTTGCTGTTTGCGCCGAACCAGTAGCGCAGCCGCGCGCCCGCCCGCGTCGAAAACTCCAGCACGTATGCGGGCTCGCCCGCCGCCGTCTGGTCCAGGGCGACCGTGCGGGCCATGACGTTCGACTTTTTGAGCTCAACGAGGCGGCTCGCATCGAGCGCCGCCTGCAATTTGGCCGCACCGGCTTCGGCGTCGGTCAGGGTGCGAACGCTGCCCTCGGCGCTGCGCGTCCAGGCCGAGCGCGGGCTGACGGCGCTGCTCGTCTCTTCCCGGCCGAGCCTTATATCCAGGCGGGCCGAGCCGGGCGCTCTCATCCGCGTGCGCGCGCTTCCCTTAGTCTGCCCCGCAGACTGAATCGTCCATTCATAGAGCGCGTCCCTGATCTCGGCCTGCCGCTTCTTGCCGCCCAGCGCCTTCAGGTAATCGCCGATCACCCTTTCCGGCGAGGGCAGCTTTTGCGGACGAGCCGCGGCCTTCTGCTGCGCGAGCGCGGGCGCGCAGCCTGCCATCGCCGTCATCAGCAGTAGCCCGAGCAAGCACGCGGCGAGCAGGCGGCGCAGGGCGAAAGACGAAACGGCGGGAACACGTTGCGGCAATAAGAGGCGCTCTATTTTCATGATGAATGAATGGGAATCCGGGGAGAGTCCGAAACAAGCTGAACGACGCACACATCCTAACCGATTTTCGCCAAACCGGAAAATAGAGATTGAACATCCGGCACAAGGGAATCCGGGTGGAGAAATCAGCCCGCGCAAAGATGAGTCGGCCAGCGCAAAGACGAGAATGCGGCGACACGCTCTCGGTTTACAAGCGTGCCGCCGCGTCCGTCCATCGGTCCCGCATTCCGGGCGGGCTTAATCAGGAAGGCTGGCCTTCTGTGGTCGAATCAGCCCCCGGGGGCTGCGGCACGTCCGAATCCATTGCCGCCGCCGATTCCTGTTCGGCTTCAAGTTCGTCCTCCTGCTCATTATCGCGGGTCGCGCCTGCGCCCTGCGTGTCTTCCGGCCCTGGCGTCCGGCCCTCGCTCTTCATCTGTTCCGGCATCCGTTTAGCTCCTCTGTGTGATGGTTCGATGTGCTAGCGCGCACGCTTGGCGGCCGTCCGCGCCGCTCCTTTGGCCGCGCCCTTTTTGCCCGCTGCTTTCCCGGCGGCTCCCTTCTTCGCGCCGCCCGCAGCGCCCTTTTTACTCCCGGCTCCTGCGGCAGCGGGTACAGCCTTGGCAGCTTTCCTGCCGCCCTTCTGCGAAGAGTTCGCGGCAGCTTTCCGCGCACCGGCTTTCTGCGCGCCGGGCTGGCGCGTTGCGCCGGAGACGGTCGGGTGATTCGGACGACCGAGCCTGTGTTCTGCTTCCTCGCGCGCCTCATCCATCATCCGGTGGATTCTCTCGGCCTCTGATTGCGGCGGCTGCTCGGCGCTCTCATCTTCCGGCTGGGGAAAGGGCTGCGGGTTTGCCTCGGCCAGCGCCTCCTGATTAAGCGCGTACTCGAACTCGTTGACGACGCCGCCGCGAACCTCGTAGCGGCTCTTGTGCTTCGCCAGATTCTTATCTTTGGGCATTTTTTTCTAGTCTCCTCCTTGTTTCATCGCATCAGAGCGCCGCTGCTTGACAGTGAGCGCCGAGCATCCTTATATTCGCTTTACTTCGCAGGCGGCCACCTTAGCTCAGTTGGTAGAGCGACTGATTCGTAATCAGTAGGTCTCCGGTTCAAATCCGGAAGGTGGCTCCAAAATTTTAGTTGCCGTATAACTGTTCGACTGGTTATACGGCAAATTGCTTTTTAACGTCCAGTCTGCGGCCGCTATTTGCCCGCAGCCTGGTTTCCCTTAGAATTAAGAGCCGGTTTCAAAATCCGCCGCCGCAGGTGCGCAGGCACAACTATTTAGCCGGGCCCGACCCTAGATGAAATTCTTATCCGTCTCCATCTCGATACTGTTGCTGTTGGGGAGTCCGGCCGCGCGGCGGGCAGAAGCGGGCGACGATGCGCAAGCGCTCGAACTGACCATGGAAGTGCTCGGAGAACGCTACTGCGCCGTCAACGCGCAGACGGACGCGCTTCAACTGAAACTGCGCCTGCGCTATCTGAACAAGGGCAGCCGGAAGCTGATTCTTTACAGGGGCAATAATCTCTTCTACCAGCTCAGGGTGAGCCGCGCTGCCGATGGGACCTGGAGCAGAAAGCCGGAGCTTTACATGACCAGCTCGCGCTATTTCGACGAGCAGCCCGAACAGCTGGACCGCGCCGCGCCCGGCAGGGTCTTCACGATTCTCTCTCCGGGCAGCGCCTACGAAACGGTGCAGCCCGTGACAGTGCCGGTCCGGCGCGCAGGTTCCGCGAGCCTCCCGCGCGTCCTAGACGCGGGCGAGTACACCTTACAACTCGTCGTCTCCACCTGGTACGGCTCTAAAGAACTGGCCGAAAAGCTCCGCAGGCTCTGGCAGCGCAACGGCCTGCTGCGCACAGACGCCGTCGCCTCGGCTCCGCTCCGCTTCAGGGTCGAGCAGCAACGCTCCGTCGTCACCTGTCAGGAGAAGTGAGAAGCTGAATTTAGATTAAGCGGCCGGGCGCTTTGAGCCGCCAGGCTCCGAGTTGCGTCGGCGTGTTGTAAGGTTGAGCCCGCGGTCCGTGCCTGACAGGGCTGCTTGAGTGGCTGCGTGTCTCTGCGTGCAATCAAGCGGCGCGCGTCTGCCGGTTGGCCGTGGCCGCTTCGCGCAGTTCCCCGGCCCGCTCGCCGCCCCTGTTGCGCAGATAATTTTCGACGGCCGTAGGCGTCAGCTCGACGGCCGGAGGATTCGACCTGTCCGCGTCCCGTTCCCCGCTTACAGAGTCGGCTTGCAGTTGCTCCCAGACCCGCTTCGGGATGCGGCGGAAGGCCGCGACCACCCGCGGGTCGAACTGCCGTCCGGCGTGCTGGCTCAACTCTGCGGCGGCCACTTCGTAGGACTTGCCGAGCCTGTAGACGCGGTTGCTAATCATCGCGTCGAAGGCGTCGGCGACGGCGAAGATGCGCGCGTTGAGATCAATCTGAGAGCCGCGCAGGCCGAGCGGATAGCCCGAGCCGTCCCACTTTTCGTGATGCTGGCCGACGATGCGGGCCGCGCCGTCCAGAAATTCTATCCCGCTCAGGATTTGCTGGCCGAGCGCCGGGTGCTGGCGCATCTTTTTCCATTCCTCGTCGGTCAGCTTGGCGGGCTTGCGCAGGATGGCGTCGGGGATGCCGATCTTGCCTATGTCGTGGAGCAGCGCGCCGAATTCGAGCGAGCGCAGCTCATCTTTGCTCAAGCCCAGCTCACGACCCAGTTGCAGGCTGAAGCTGACGACGCGCTCCGAGTGGCCGTGCGTCTCGCTGTCGCGCGTCTCAAGCGCGGCGGCCAGCGCCTTGAGCGTCGTCCGGTAAGCGCCTTCGAGCGAGTCCAGCGCCTGGTCAAGCTCGGCCGTTCGCTGCCTGATTAACTCTTCCAGGTAAGTCTCATAGCGGCGCTTGGCGCGCAGCAGCTCCCTGTGTTCGAGCGCGCGGCCGACGGCGACCTCGACGTGCTGAAGGTCGAAGGGCTTCATCATGTAATCGAAAGCGCCCGCGCGCAACGCTTCGATGGCATTCTCGATGGTCTGCGTGCCGCTAATCATGATGATGACGGTTTCGGGCGCGAGCCTGAGGACGTGCGGGACCATCTCCAGCCCGCTCATCCCGGCCATCGTAATGTCGGAGATAATCAGGTCGAACTCTTCAGTCGAGAGCAGCGCGAGCGCCTCTTCGGCCGAGCCGACCGCAGAGCAGTCGTAACGCCCGCACAGGAAATCCTTGAGCACGTCCCGAATCTCCGGTTCGTCGTCGGCAATCAGAACCCGCGCTTTGCTGCTGTGCATATCGGACATGGCCGCACCCCATTCTGGTCATCTCAACGAAGAGAAAGAGGCTCTCTCTCGGGAATCCTGACGCCTCTTTGAAAAGTTTCCTGACGGCCCGTCGCCGTCTGATCGCAAATTCTGGAGCGGTAACACCTCGGGTCGGGGACCGAGATGATGGCAAGAGTCGTGCCAACTGGACGGCGCTCACCCGCAGCCCGCGCAAACCGAGGCCCCGCGCGGCCCGCCCCGCCGCTAAGATAGTCGAATTGTTGACGCCGAATCGAATCGCGCAGCTTGCGGCTTGCAGCGGCGGCCGAAGCAGAGAGGCCGCGCACGCCCCCTCAAAAGCCGTCCGGGCGGGCCGTGAATCTAACCGTCAGCGCGCCCCGGACGGCCGCCTTCTGAAGCATTCTGCCGCAGTACAAAGAGGCCCATGCTGCATATTGCAGCGCCAAGCGGACTTCGGGCGTGCAGACCGCCGCGCGGGAAACCGTCCCGGAATCTCCGTCAAGGGCTCAGGCAGAGACGCAGGAGCAGCCCCGCGCTCTCATTCGCGCCCCTCTTACTCCTTATCTTTCAACGAGTTCCATGCGGGCGGCCCTTCCTCGGGGCGGAATTCGTCCGGTGGGTTTCGCCTCCCGCGCGATTCGGCCCGCGCCGCTCAGGACCGGGCCGCCCGCTGGTACGAGTCTTGCGATAGTCACGTGTGTCCGAAGATGCAATTCCAATCCTGATAGTCCATAACCAACCTCCTACAGTTAATAAGTTAAGGAGCAGCCAGTTGAAAATCATCAAGCCTTCCAGCGCATTCATATGGCCTGCTCTCTTGGTCTTAGCGATTTCGCTGTGCGCGGGTATGGGGGGCAGCGAGAGAGCCCGCGCCCAGGCCGTCCAGGCCGGAGCCGATAAGCTCTCGCCGGACTTACGCGAGCGTCTTGCCGGAGGAAAAGGGGACGCTCGCGTCACAACCATCGTCCAACTCAAGAGCAAGCAGGGCTTGCAGGTTGACGCACTCCTGCAAAACCTGGGGGTTCGCCTTCAGCTGCAACTGCGCAATCTCAACGCGAACGTCGTCAGCCTTCCGCTGAGTGCTGTCGAGGCCCTGGCCGCGCGGAGCGAAGTTCAATACATCTCTCTGGACCGGAAAGTCGCAACGTCCGGGCATCTGACGAACACGACGGGCACGGATGCCATCCGCGTCCAGACTTCGACCCTCCTGCTCGGCATCACGACCACGAGCACCCTCGACGGAAGCGGTATCGGCATCGCCATCCTCGATTCCGGCATTGACGCGGGCCACTCTTCATTCACGAGCAGCAGCGGACTGAGCCGCATCACGGTCAGCCGGGATTTCACCGGAGAGAGCAGGACGGACGACCCCTACGGCCACGGCACTCACGTCGCTTCCATCGCCGCCGGTAACGGCCAGCCATCGAACGGCGCATACACCGGCGTCGCGCCCAACGCCAAGCTGATTAACCTGCGCGTGCTGAACTCGCACGGGACGGGTACTAGCTCCGGCGTGCTCAGCGCGCTGGACTGGGTGCTGGCTAATCGCACGCTTTACAACATCCGCGTCGTCAACATGAGCCTCGGCGCTCCGGCCGTCGATTCCTACAAGAATGACCCGGTCTGCCGCGCCGTCCGCCGCTTAGTCGATGCGGGCCTTGTAGTTCTGGCAGCAGCAGGCAACAACGGCAAGGACGGCTTCGGCAATAAGATATATGGACAGATACACTCGCCGGGCAACGAGCCTTCGGCCATTACGGTCGGAGCGGCCAACAGTTACGGGACTGATGGAAGAGCGGATGACGGTGTCGCCACTTACAGCTCCCGCGGCCCGACCCGCAGTTACACGATTGACGAGAGCGGCGTCCGGCACTATGACAATCTGATGAAGCCCGACCTGACAGCGCCGGGCAACAGGCTGATCGGGGCCGCGGCCAACGGCAACTACCTGCTGACGACCTACCCGGAGCTGGACGCCGCCGTCAGCTCCTACAATAGCCGCCGAATGATGTACCTGAGCGGCACGTCAATGGCCACGCCAGTCGCCGCCGGTGCTGCCGCGCTGCTCCTTC
>DASVWH010000182.1:0-26051 GCA_036389715.1 Pyrinomonadaceae bacterium
ACTTCGTCGTGAAGTTGACGACGCCGCCCGAAGAGGCCCCGAACTCGGCCGAGTAGCTCGAAGTCGAGACCGTGAACTCCTGGAAGGCGTTCGGCCCCGGCGCGACCTCCGTGAAGAAGGTCCCGCTCTGCGCGCGGCGCGTCGAGCCGCCGTCAACCAGAATCTCCGTGCCGAGGGCCTGGCCGCCGCTGACCCTGAAGCGATTGGCGCTGGTCCCGCCCTCCTGGCCCCCGATTCGCCCGGACGACGAGACGTTGCTGTCGAGGAAGATGAATGAGAGCGGCGTGCGCCCGGCGCTCTCGACGCTGACCTGCAACGGCAGTTCTCTGACCTGGCGCTCGGTGACGTTGGTTTGCCGCACGGGGCTGTCGGTTTGAATGACCGGGGCGGCGTCATTAGAGACCGTCACGACATCCGTGATGACGCCGATTTCCAGCGTCACGTCAACGGTCCGCGTGCCCTGCACGGCGACCTGCACGTTTTCGACCGTGGCCGCCTTGAACCCCTGCGCCTCGACCGTGACCTTATAGGGATCAGCCTTCAATTGCGGGAGTGTGAAATGACCCTCGTCACTCGTCGTCGTCTCACGCACCTCATTAGTAGTCAGGTCAGTGGCGATAACTCTGGCGTTGGCCACAACAGCACCGCTCGGGTCCGTGACCGTTCCGGTGATGTTCCCGCGGTCACTCTGAGCAAGCGCCGGAGTCGCACACCCGAGAGCGAGTGCGAACAGTACGAGCGCGATCAACTTGCGATTCATATCCCCTCCTGAAGGCTCGACCTCGGTCGAGAGGTAAACTGTCAGATAACTCAACTGAACTAGAGAGCGGGTGTCAACGTTCGAGTATCGAAGCTAAGGGGCGCGCTCAAGAGAGCACACGCCCGGCGTCAGAAGCTCCCGGCGGCGAAAAGAGACCTCGCCGCAGAGCTTGCCGCCTGATTCCAGCCAAGGGTTGGAACTGATCCTGAATTCATCTCGAAGAGAACTTATTGCTTTGGGATTGCTTAAACGCTTACGTAACCGTTTAACTGAATGCTGGCCTTATAGCAGGGGACGCCCGGGCTTGTCAATCTTTTTCCGCCGAATCGCGGTATCCGGCCCAAAATGGCGGCCGAGCGAGCGAACCGGCCATGAATTGGTCCAGCCGCGACTCTGCTTTTCTGCTTCCCGGACACGAGCGCGGCGGCGGACAGTCCTTACTTAAGAGCGCCGTCACTTCCTTAAAGAGCGACGTTACTTCGGCGGCTCTGCCAGCCGGAACCGGACCAGCTCCTGTTTCTCGGCCCTGAGTTTATCGGCCCTGGCGAACATCGCCTGTGAGCGCTCCTTCTCGCCGAGTCGCGCGTAGACGAGGCCCAACTGGTAGGAGGCCGTCCCGTCCTTCGGGGCCAGCTCGACGGCACGCTCTAATTCGGAGCGCGCCGCCGTGTAGTTCTTCTGCTTGGCATAGACCATGCCGAGCGCCGTGTGGGCCGCCGGATGATTCGGCTCCGTCTTGAGCGCGCTCTGCAAATGCGCTGCGGCGCGCGCCGCGTCGCCCTCCTGGTAAGCGATCATGCCTAGATAGTATTCCGTGTCGGCATAGGGAGAGAGGGCCAGGCTGCGCTCCAACGCCGTGCGGGCCTGCGGGTACTGCTTGATGCTATAGAGCGTCGCGCCGAGCACGTAATAGCCGCGGCTGTCTTCGGGGCGCAGCTCGATGTAACGGCTCAAGAGTTGTTGAGCCTTGGCCGCTTCGCCGTTTTGGAGACGCGCGATGCCGAGCGAGTAGAGGTAGCCGGGCTCGTCCGGCTTCATTTGGTGAACACGTTCGAGCGCCTGTATGGCGTCGTAGATGAGATTCAGGTTGAGTGCCGTCCAGCCGAAATCGTAAAGCACTGCGGGTGAGTCCGGCGCGACCTTGCGGGCGCGAACCAGGTACGAGAGCGCCTTTTCCAGGTTGCCGTCGGCGCGCGCGATTCCGGCCAGCGCGCGCAGGGTCGGCACGTCGTCGGGCTTCGCGGCCAGCGCCTCCAGATAAGCCGCTTCGGCGCGTGCGCGCTCACCCTTCTGCGCGTAGCTCGTCCCGAGGTTATAGAGGAGCGCGAAGGAGGGCCGCGCAGCATCTCTGGCGGCCTCCAGGATGGCGATGGCCTCGTCGAACAACTTCCGCTCGGCAAAGGCGGCGGCGAAGCTGGCGGCCAGCTCGGCCGGAACACGCCCGCGCGCTTTGAGCTGCTCGGCCAGGGCGCGCGCCTCCTGCGTCTCTCCCAGGCCCAGATGACTCTTGACCCTCAGGTAGAGCTGGTCCAGGTCAGCCTCGGCGGGCGGCATCTTTCCCAAAAACTCCAGGGCCCGCCGGTACTCGCGCTTGCCTTCGTAAAGAGCGGCGAGGTTGAAATTAACCGACGGGTTATCGGGCGCGAGCCTGCCTGCTTCCGTAAATGCCCAGAGCGCGCGGTCGGTTTTCTGAAGCTCCAGGTAAAGCTGGCCGAGATTAAGATACGCGCCGAGCAGTGTCGGCTTCGCATCGAGCGCGCGGAGAAAAAGCTGTTCGGCCTCCGGCATGCGCCGCTGCTGTGCGCGCACGACGCCGAGCAGGTTCAGAGCATTGGCTTCGCGCGGAGACTCTCGCAAGACAGCGCCCAGTTCCCTCTCCGCGCCCGCCAGCTCGCCCTTGCGAAGCAGCTCGACGGCGCGCTCCAGGCGGTCGTACCCGCCCGCGTTTTGCGCGACGACGAAGCGGGGCTGGAGCGACAGGCAGAGCAGCAGCAACAGCGCCTGGAAGGCGACGAGCACGGAGGGGCGAAAGTTTCTCCTGCGAGAAACGCCCTGACCGTTTTTACCCTCGGCGTCAGGCCCTTTTTGACGCTCGCCGGGCGCCCGTTCTTGCAGGGCTACGGCCGCCCCCTCGCTTAATTCTCCGCGCGCCTGATTCCGCAGTGCTACTTTCATCGAGTGTCGCCAGTGAAAGAGTTAAAGAGTGATGATATTTTAGCGGCGCGGTGAGCCGTCGCCGCACCGGCCTGGATTGAAGTCTGCTCGGGCAATGCACGCCTGTCGAGCGGCGACGCATTAGCCGGTTCAGAGATTACTATACTATCATTACCCGGCACGGGCATTACCCGGCACGGGCATTATCCCGCACGGGCATTGAATCCTGACCTGAGAGGCAATTTTTTCGTTGAGACCCGAGCGACTAATCTTTACACTGGCCGTCATCGCCTTTCTTTCCCTGCCGCGCCCGGCCGTCGCACAATCCATCGCGCCGAAAGGCGCTGCCGCCCCCGCCGCCGCAGCCGTCACCTTTGAAGAGGTCTCGCCGCGGGCGAGCGGCATTACCTGGGCTCACAACAACGCTCGCTCGCCGGAGCGTTACCTGCCGGAGACGGTCGGCGCGGGCTGCGCCTTCTTCGACTATGACAACGACGGGTGGATGGACCTCTACCTGGTCAACAGCGGGGCGGCCGATTTTTTCACGCCCGCGCTGCCTCTCAAAAATGCGCTCTATCGTAATAACCGCGACGGGACATTTACGGACGTGACGGAGCGAGCCAATGTGGCCGGGCGCGGGTTCGGGATGGGAGCGGCGGCGGGCGATTACGATGGCGACGGATGGCAGGACATCTACCTGACAGGCTACGGCCGTAACCTGCTCTACCGCAACAACGGCAACGGGACGTTTACGGATGTGACGGAGAAGGCTAACGTCGCCGCGCCCGGATGGTCAACGTGTGCGGTCTGGTTTGACTACGACAACGATGCGCGGCTCGACCTCTTCGTTTCCAGCTTCGTCTCTTACGACAAGGCGCAGAACATCTTCTGCGGCGACAACCGCCTCAAACGCAGGTACTACTGCATCCCGCGCGTCTTTAAGCCGACGCCGAGCCGTCTTTTTCACAACAACGGGGACGGGACTTTTCGTGATGTCAGCCGCGAATCGGGGATCGCAAATTCTCCGGGGAAGTCCTTCGGCGCGGTCGCCACCGACATCAACAACGACGGCCTGATGGACCTCTTCGTCGCCAACGACACGGTCGCCAACTTCCTCTTTGTCAACAAGGGCAACGGGAAATTTGAAGAGGCCGGGCTGCTCTCGGGCGTCGCCTATAGCGAGGCTGGCAGCCCGCGCTCCGGGATGGGCGTTGACGCCGTTGATTACGACGGCGACGGGTGGCAGGACCTCTTCGTCGCCAACATAGATCAGGAGCTTTTCAGCCTCTATCACAATCAGAAGGACGCGACGTTTACGGATGAAGCAGGCGAGATCGGGCAGGCGACGCGGCTGCTGAGCGGGTGGGGACTGAAATTCTTCGACTATGATAACGACGGCGACCCGGACCTGCTGCTGGCCAACGGCCACCCGGACGACATGATCGAATCACAGGTCTCGCGCGTGAAGTACAAAGAGCCGCTCCTGATGTTCGAGAATACGGGGCGGGGCTTTAAGAACGTCAGCGCGCAATCGGGCGCGGTCTTCGGCAGGGACTTTCCGGCGCGCGGAATGACGGTCGGGGATTACGACAACGACGGCGACCTGGACGCGCTCGTCGCCAACAACGGCGAAGCGCCCCTGCTCCTGCGCAACGAGGGCGGCAACCGCAACAACTGGCTCGGGCTGCGACTGGTGGCGACGAAGAGCAATCCGGCGGGCGTCGGCGCGGTCATCGTCTGGCAGGCCGGGGGCGTCAGGCGCAGCAGGCTCAAGACCGGCGGCGGCAGTTACCTGGCATCCCACGACCCGCGCGAAATCATCGGGGCCGGGCGCGGCGGTAAGGTCGAAAGCCTGGAGATTCGCTGGCCCGGCGGGACCGTTGACAGGCTCTCCGAGCTGCCCGTCAATACTTACATCAGGATCGTCGAAGGCAAGGGCGCGAGCAATGACGGCGGCGCGCCGAGGCGTTGATTTCGGTTCTCCCAAACAACCGGCAGGAAGGTAAAAAAGATGAGACAAACACGCTTGCATCTGCGCACGCTGCGGGCCGCTTTGAGTGCGCTCATGCTTGTCGCCTGCATGGCCGTCGGCGTCGCGCAGCAGCGGCGCGCCTACGAAAACCCTGTCATCGCGGGCGACTTTCCAGACCCGTCCGTGATTCGCGTCGGGCAGGACTACTGGGCCACCGCGACCTCCGGCGAGTGGGCTCCAGAGTTTCCCATCCTGCACTCGCGCGACCTGGTTAACTGGGAGGTCGTCGGCGCGGTCTTCCAGAAGCGCCCCGCCTGGGCCATACGCAACTTCTGGGCTCCGGAAATCTCCGCGTACCGCAACCGCTACTTCGTCTATTACACGGCGCGCAAGAAGGGCGGCCCGCTGTGCGTCGCCGCCGCGTCCGCCGAGAGCCCGCAGGGGCCCTACACAGATCACGGCCCGCTCGTCTGCCAGGAGATCGGTTCGATTGACGCGATGGCGGTCGAGGACGAACGGGGCGAGCGATACCTGGTCTGGAAGGAGGATGGCAACAGCCGCGAGCGGCCGACGCCGCTCTGGGCGCAAAAGCTGAACGAGGAGGGCACGAAGCTCGTCGGCAGCAGGAAAGAGTTGATTCGCAACGACCCGAAATCCTGGGAAGGAGGCGTCGTCGAGGGGGCCTTTATCCTGCGTCGCGGCGACTGGTTCTATCTCTTCTATTCCGGCAACGCGTGCTGCGGGCGCAGGTGTAACTACGCGCTCGGCGTCGCGCGCTCGCGCAAGCTGCTCGGCCCCTGGGAGAAGAATCCGTCGAACCCTATCCTGGCTGAGAACCAGGCGTGGCAGTGCCCCGGCCACGGCAGCATCGTGACGGACGCTGAGGGGCGCGATTTCCTGCTCTATCATGCTTACAGGAAGAGCGAGGAGGCTTTCTATATCGGCCGCGAGGCGCTGCTTGACGAAGTCAGTTGGACGGCCTCGGGCTGGCCCGCGATCAACGATGGAAAGGGTCCGAGCGGACGCGCGCCCGCACCGCTCAATCCAGCGGCGCGCAGCTCCGGCCATCCCTTCTTCGATGATTTCAGCTCGCCGACTTTGCGGCCCGGCTGGCAGTGGCCGCAGGCGAGTGAGCCCGTCGTCCGAATCGAGACCGAGCGCGGCGGCCGCCTGCTTCTTTCCAGCGCCGACGACGAAGGCAGGGACCCGCTCAGCGCCGTCCTGTCGCAGCCGACGACCGCCACCAACTACGTCGCGACCACCCTGGTTGAGATGAGCGGGATGAAGCAGGGCGCGCTGGCCGGGCTCTCCGCTTACAACGGACGCGAGGACGCGCTTGGCGTGCTCGCGGGCGACGGTAAAGTCGTCACCTACGCGCGCGAGGCGAAGAAGCATCAGGTCATCACGAGCGTTGACGCGGGCGGCTCGCCGCGGCTCTACCTGCGGATGACGGTCAGCGACGGCTCGCGCTATCGCTTCGCCTTCAGCCGCGACGGGCGGGAATGGAAAGAGGTGGGAGGCGAGATTCAGGGCAGCTATTTGGAGGGCGTGCGCATCGCGCTCTCGGCCGGAGGGACGCCGGGCGCTGCCGCTAAATTCGAGTGGCTGCGCATCACGCCGTAAACGACCCGCAAGGGAGTCTCAACTTCGAGCCGTTTTCGCTTCGAGAGGATTTGATTCGATCGGCTTGATTCGAGCGGATTTAATTCGAGCGGAGTTAATTCGAGAGGATTTAATCCGGGCGGCTTTAGCTTTGAGCAGGTTTAATTGGCGCGGCTTCGCTGCTGTCGCTTTACTCAGAGCGCGGGTTGCGGCGTCTTGTCCCTTCTCGGTCTTGAGAGCGCTGCGAGGTCGGCCTGGACCATCTCTCTGACCAGTTGCTCGAAGGTGTAGGTGGGCTGCCAGTTGAGGATTTGCCTGGCCCTGGTCGCATCGCCGACGAGCAGGTCAACCTCCGCCGGGCGGTAGAACCGCTCGTCAACCCTGACGTATTGACGGTAATCGAGACCGGCTTCGGCGAAAGCACGCTCGCAGAATTCGCGGACGGAGTGAGTCTCGCCCGTGGCGACGACGAAATCGTCGGGCTCGGGCTGCTGCAACATCAGGTGCATGGCGCGCACGAAGTCTGCGGCGTGTCCCCAGTCGCGCTTGGCGTCGAGGTTGCCGATGCGCAGCTCCGACGCCTGTCCGAGCTTGATCTGCGCGACGGTGCTGGAGATTTTGCGCGTCACGAACTCGAAGCCGCGCCGCGGCCCTTCGTGATTGAAGAGGATGCCGCTCGCGCAGAACATCCCGTAAGCCTCGCGGTAGTTTCTGGTCAGGTGAAAGCCCGCGACCTTGCTCACGCCGTAGGGCGAGCGCGGGTGAAAGGTGGTCGTCTCGCGCTGCGGCGTCTGGCTGACCTTACCGAACATCTCGGAAGAGCCAGCGAAGTAGAACCGGCAGCCCGGCTGCAACTCGCGCAGCGCCGCCAGCATGTAGTGCGTCCCGTTGATGTTCGTGTTCATCGTCGAGAAGCCGTCGGCGAAGCTCTCGGCGACGAAGCTCTGCGCGGCCAGGTGATAGCATTCGTCAAAGCTGTTGCGGCTAATGACGTGAAAGATGCTCGGATAGCTTTCGAGGCTCGACGGGTGCAGGACCAGGCGGTCGAGCAGGTGCGCAATCCGCTCGAACCTGCGCTCCGGGGCTTCGAGCGCCACGCGCCGCACCAGTCCGTGAACTTCGTAGCCCAGCCCCAGAAGATGCTCGGCCAGATAACTGCCGTCCTGCCCCGTGATGCCTGTGATGAGAGCCCGCTTGGTCATAAGTTAAAGAGAAGAGATTCACTCATTTAGTCATTTGTTCATCTGAACCGGTGAGTCAACGAGTAAATCTGCTAGAGTTACTCAACCTTCACCGACGGAGTATTTCTTCTCTCGCGCTGCGGCGCGCAGCCCCGTCGATGCTAATGATTGACGGACGGCCGTGAACATCCTATTTCCCTTTGTCGAGACGGGCGCTCCTTCCGGCCAGGCTGGCGACGACGGCCACCAGCTCCGCCGGTTCCACCGGCTTCGGAACGTGCATCTGGTAACCGGCACGCAGGGCGCGCAGGCGGTCTTCGGCCCGCGCGTATGCGGTCAGGGCGATGGCCGGAACTTTGCCCCCCTCCTCGGCGGTCAGGGCCCTGACACGGCCGATCAACTGGTAGCCGTCTTCGCCCGGCATCCCGATGTCGCTGACGAGCACGTCCGGCTTCAACTCCTGAAGCAGTTCGAGGGCTTCGTTGACGGTCGAGGCCGTGCGGACCGTCGCGCCGCACTTGGTCAGCACGGCTTCGAGAAGCGCGCGGGCGTCCGCCTCGTCGTCCAAGACCAGGACATTGAGGTCGTCCAGTTTTTCGGGACAATCGAGGTCGAGCCTTCTCTCCCTGGCGCGCGGGTACGCCTGCTCCGGGTCGCTCTCTTTTTGCAGGATGGGAACGACCGGCAGCTTGACTGTGAAGGTCGCTCCCTGGCCCTCGCCCGCGCTCGCCGCATGAACCGTCCCGCCGTGCAGCTCGACTAAATGACGAACAATCGCCAGCCCGAGTCCGAGTCCGCCGTACTCGCGCGTCGTCTTGCCGTCGGCCTGGCGGAAACGCTCGAAGACGTGCGGCAGGAAGTCGGGCTTGATGCCGTTGCCGGTATCGCTGACCGTAATCTCGATGTGCGAGTTGATTCGTTCGAGCCGGACCAGCACGCGCCCGTCGCGCGGAGTGAACTTGACGGCGTTGGAGAGCAGGTTCCAGATCACCTGTTGGAGGCGCGACGGGTCGCCCGCGACCGTGCTCGTCGAGGTGTCTATCACCTTCTGGATTCTCACGCCCTTGGCTTCGGCCGCGGGGCGCAGCGCCTCGATGGCCGATTCGATGAAAGAGGCCGGGTCAATCTGTCGCACGTCGAGCCGCAGCTTGCCCGTGATGATGCGCGAAACGTCGAGTAGGTCGTCTATCAACTGCGACTGCGAGCGAGCGTTGCGCTCTATCGTCTCCAGCGCACCGGCGGCCGTCTCGCGGCTGAACTCGCTCGTCCGCAGCAGGTGCGCCCAGCCGAGAATGGCCGTCAGCGGCGTGCGCAGCTCGTGCGAGAGCGTGGCGAGAAATTCGTCCTTGAGACGATTGGCGCGCTGAGCGTCCTGGTAGAGGCGCGCATTATCGATGGCGAGCGCGGCGCGCCCGGCCAGGTTCTCGGCCAGCGCCAGGTCATCCGGTCCGTAATGGCGGCCCGACTCTGCCGAGATGAAGGTGATTGCGCCGAGCGTGCGATTGTGCGCGACGAGCGGCACGACCATCGCGGAGGTGAAGCCGATCTCGCGCATGATCTGAAGATGCTCATCGTCTATCGCGGCCTCGGCCAGCATCGAGTCGAGGATTTCCGGGTAAAGCTCGGACTTGCCCGTCCGCAGCACGTTCGGGACGCCGCCCGGCGCATCCATGTCGGGCGGGTAACGGTTCTGAAGCTCGTGCGCCCAGGCCACCTTCGACGGGTCCACGTGCGCTACCGCCAGGCGATTGACCGCCCCCTGCTCGTCCACGACATCAACCGAGCACCAGTCGGCCAGGTTCGGCACGGTCATCCGCGCGACTTTCACCAGCGTCGCCTGATAGTCGAGCGAGGAGGCCAGCTCGCGGCTCGCCTCGGCGAGAAAGCTCTGCGCGTCCTCGGCGCGCTTGCGCTCCGTGATGTCGTGAAAGATGTTGATCGCAAACTGAACGTGGCCCGCGGCGTCGAAAATCGGCGTGGATTTGGCGATGGACCAGCGCTCCTCGCCGGATTCGAGCAGGCGGAAGCGCATCGTCGCGGACGTGCTCCGGCCTTCCTTGAGCGCCACTCTGCCCGGCAGCATCTCGCGCGGGAACGGCTCGCCCGCTTCGTCCATCAGCTCAAAGTTTTGCAGGAGTTCCTGGACCGGCGTGTTCAGCAGCGCCTCGCTCGACGGATAGCCGAGCGCCTTGACCGCGGCCTCGTTGACGAAGATCAGACGCCCATCCTGGTCCTGCGCAGTGATGCTGTCGGCGACGCCCTGGAGAATAATCTCAAGCTGCTTTTTCGACCTTTGCAGCTCGGCTTCGGCCGCCTTGCGCGCCGTCACGTCGCGGGCGATGCCCTGGACGCCGACGGCCCTGCCTTCGCGGTAGATGAGGCGCGTATTGACTTCGAGGGCGATGCGCTCGCCGCGCTTGGTGACGATCTCCAGGTCGTACCTGGTCGGAGCGCCGTCTTCGAGCTTGCGTGCGATGCGCTGGCGGGCCAGTTCCAGGTCTTCGGGTGAGAGCAGGGCGGACATGTTCATCCCCATCACCTCTTCGCGCGAATAGCCCGTGATGATTTCCCCGGCCCTGTTGAGCGAGGTGAAGTTGCCCTCCAAATCCTGCGTGTAGACTATGTCGTTGGCATACTCGAAGAGGTTACGATAGCGCTCCTCCATCTCGTGGCGCTCCGTGACATCGCGCACCACCTTGGAGAATCCCTTGAGAGTGCCCTGCTCGTCGCGCAGCGCCGTAATGAAGACGTTGGCATAGAAGCGCTGGCCGTTCTTTCTGAGGCTCCAATATTCATCCGTCGCGCGGCCCTCCGCGGCGGCCAGTGCCAGCTCGCGCTCGCCCCTCCCGTTTTTGACATCCTCTTCGCTGAAGAACATCCGGCAATGCTTGCCGAGCACTTCGGGGGCGCTCCAGCCCTTGATGCGCTCGGCCCCCAGGTTCCAGCTCGTGATGTGGCCCGCCGGGTCGAGCGTGTAGATGGCGTACTCCCGGATGTCTTCGATGAGGCGGCGAAACAACAGCTCCTGGTCTTCGAGCGGGCCACTCTCTCGTATTTTCGTCTCGGTCGGCTCTATCACCATCTTACTTGTTTTCTCTGATGTCAGCGGGGCAGGGGAAATTGAACGCTAACGCGAGCGAGAGCCATCATATAACAAACGCCGTGCGCCCAAAAGCTGAGTCAGCCGCAGCAGCGCCACGGGTCAGGCTGCCTCGCCAGTCCAGCTTCATCCTTTCCGTCTATTTTCGACGGGCGGCCCGAGCGGGTCTTCCGGCCAGGCGTGGCGCGGGTAGCGACGGCCAAGCTCGCGGCGCACCTGCGGATAATGGCGCTCCCAGAAACCCGGCAGGTCGGTCGTCACCTGCACGGGCCGCTGGCTCGGGGCCAGCAGGTGCAGCACCAGTGCGACGCGCCCGCCCGCCACCTTCGGCCCTTCTCTCATCCCGAAAAAATCCTGCAACCTCGAAGCAATCCAGGGCGGCTGGCGGCGCTCGTAATTAACGCGCACCTGTCGCCCGCCCGCGAGCGTCACGCGCTCTGGAGCCATCTTCGAGAGCAGCCGCGACTGCTCGGGCGTCAACTTCCGGCGCAAGCCTTCGAGCAGGGCCCCGGCCTGCGCCGCCTGGCGCAGCTCCGCGAAGCTGCGCCGCCCCGCGCACATGGCCGCGAGCGCCGCCTGCACGTCCTCCGCGTCGAGAGACTGAAGACCGGCCTCCGGGAAGCTGCGCGCGACGAACTCCACGCGGGCCAGGAAACGCTCGATCAACTCGCCTTCGACGAAGGCTTCCGGCCCGGCTTCGAGGGCCGCAGCCGCGAGGACCCGCGCCTCCTCTTCGCCGCCCTGCCCGCTCGCGCGGCTCTCGTCGAGCACGAGCTGGTCGTACATCAGTCGGCGCACTGTTTCGACGCGCTCGGCCTGCGCGTTCCATTGCACTTCCCCGGTCTCCCTGAGCGCGTCCGTGAACAGATCAAGCAGCCACTCGGGCTCAATCGCGCTCGCCAGGCGGACGACCGCGCCGCCTCTGCCCCGGCCCCGAAGGCCCGGACGGCGGCGCTCTTCAGCCTCGACCGCGACCAAGAACTCCGCCTGGCGCACGACGCTCTCGGGCGCAAGGGTGGCCGCGCCGCCGCCCGCGAGCAGCACTTCCACCTCGCCCGCCTCCGCTGCGCCCGCCGCGCCCCTGCGCCGCGCGACGCGGTCTGGATAACCGCTCAGGATAGAGATCAGGAGCTTCGTTTCGGCGTCCGTTGAAAGCCCTTCGCCGACGCCCGCGCCTCGCGCCTTCTTAACGTCCGAGCCGTCGGCCCGCACGCCTCCAGTGCCTTTCATCCCGATGCCTTCGACTATACTCTGGAGTTGCCGCCGCGCACGCTCGACGGCCCGCACGGAGTTCGGATTGAGCCCCATCGCCGACAACCGCTCCGGCGCGAAATGCGCGCGCTCGGCCTCCAGGAAAAGATCGAACAGTTCGAGCAGGTCGGACGGGCTGCTCGAAGGGCGCGGCTGAGGGCGCTGGCGCGGGTCTGCCAGCAGGTTGGCGGCGCGAATATCGCGCTCGCCGATGAGAGCTGCGACCAGGCACGCCTGGCGCGCGACGCCGCGCCGTTCGCCTTCGATTACCATCCGCGAGAGCCTCGGGTGCAGGGGCAGGTGCAGCATCCGCTCGCCCGTCGGCGTCAACTGCCCGGCGGCATCGAGCGCACCGAGACGACGCAGGAGCGCCCCGGCCGTTTCGAGCGCCTCCGGCTGCGGCGCTTCGTACCACTCGAAACGATGCAGGTCGCGGACTCCGGCCGCGTGCAGTTCAAGGGCCGTCTCGGCCAGGTCGAGCCGCTCTATCTCGGGCGCTTCGTATTCCGGCCGCGCGGCGAAATCCTGCGCAGTATAGAGACGCAGGGCGCGACCGGGCCCTGTTCGTCCGGCCCTTCCCGCGCGCTGGATGGCCGCGGCGCGGCTGACGCGCCCGACGCCCAGCACGGGCAGCCCAGACCAGGGCGAATGGCTCGCCACCCGCGCGAGGCCGGAATCTATCACGGCAAAGACGCCCTCAATCGTGATGGAACTCTCCGCGACGTTGGTCGAGAGAATGACCTTGCGCCTGGCGGCGGGACGGACGGCGAGGTCCTGCTGCGCGGCCGTCAACTCTCCGTGCAGCGGCAGGATTAAGAGATCGGCCCCGGCGGCGAGCGGGGCACAGGCTTCCTGCGCGCGTCGAATCTCGGCTGCGCCCGGCAGAAAGACCAGCACGTCGCCCGCCAGCCCGCCGTCAACCAGCCGCCGCACGGCCCCCTCGACCTGCGCTGCCAGCGGTCTCTCGTCCGGCCGCGCGAGATGCTCAAGCTCGACCTCGAAGCGGCGTCCCGCGGAACGAAGCTGCGGGCAATCGCCCAGGAAGCGCGCGATGGGAGCGGCGTCGAGCGTCGCCGACATGACGACGGTGCGCAATTCGGGCCGCGCCGTGAGCTGTAAGCGGCGGAGCAGCGCCAGCGCCAGGTCGCCCTGCAAGTGGCGCTCGTGGAATTCGTCCAGGATGATCGTGCCGACCCCGGAGAGCTGCGGGTCAGAGAGCAGGCGGCGCGTCAGGACGCCCTCCGTGAGAAAGCGCAGGCGCGTGCGCGGGCCGGAGACTTCTTCGAAGCGCACCTGGTAGCCGACCGTTTCGCCCACACGCTCGCCCCTCTCTTCCGCCACACGCCGCGCGGCCATCCGCGCTGCCAGACGGCGCGGCTCCAGCACCCAGACTTCGCCCCCGCCCGCGAGCCCCGCCTCCAGCAGCGCCGCAGGCACGCGCGTCGTCTTACCGGCTCCCGGCGGCGCTTCAATGACCAGGTTGGGGCAATGGCCTAGAGACCGGACTATCTCCGGGAGGAGCGAATCAATGGGCAGAGACTGCATATCTGTATCGCGTCCGGGCGGCTTTCTCCGGCGCCCTCTATCGAGAGAGCTTTCGCGCGGGCCGCCGCTTCGAGGGGCGCGCGAAATCGAAGCGCGCCCGGAATCGTGTTCACTTAAAGAGTAGAAGGACCTGCTCAAAATCGGGCGCAACAACACTACACCAACTTAAGCCTGGCTGACGAAGATTCGTGCCTGCGGGGCGAGGCTGGCGCGCGGCGCGCGGGCCGGGACGAGGGCGCGTTTCGGTGAGAATTCCGGGTCGAACCGGGCCGCCGCGCCTTCGCCCGGGAACCCGCAACGGGCGCTATTTACAGCGGGGAGTGCAGTTTGGCCTTGCAACTATGCTCCAATCTAGTGCATCATATGTGGCAGGTGATTTCCTTCTCTCGCGCATCAACGGTGATGCGCCCCCAGTGCTAAGTCTAGATGGCGGCGTTTTGGATAGTTCGAGAGCAGGTTGATTTCAACTTCAGAAGTTGCTCCCTTGAGCATCCGAACCCGAAGCCTTCGCTGCTACCGTTTCATCGAAGCCACTTTAATTCGAAGCTTCTCTTGATACTCCCTTAAATAAGGTTAAGGGGAGAGGTACATCTACATGTCCATGAAACTTTACGTCGGCAATCTGGCTTTCCAGACTTCGAGCGAAGATTTGCAGCAGTTGTTTGCGCAGGCCGGGACGGTCGAATCGGCTTCCGTCGTGGAAGACAGAGAGACGGGACGCTCGCGCGGCTTCGGATTCGTCGAAATGGCGAGCAAGGAAGAGGGCGAAGCGGCCATTGCACAGTTTAACGGCAAGGAAGTCAACGGCCGCAGCCTGACGGTCAATGAAGCCCGCCCGCGCGAAAATCGCGCCGGTGGCGGCGGCGGTGGCGGACGCGGCGGCTTTGGCGGCGGTCGTGGTGGCGGTGGCGGACGCGGCGGTGGCGGCGGACGTGGCGGCTACGGCGACAGCGGCGGCGGCGGTGACCGTAACCCACGCTGGTAAAAGGCTTTGGCCTTCCGGCGACTCTTTTCTCAAAGCGCCCCTGGCGACAACAGTTTTGGGCCGGGGGCGCTCAAATTTTTCAGTCTGAAACACCCTTTGAAAGCTCAAAGGGTTGACAAAGGAAGCACATGAATTTTTCTCAACTGGGTCTCCTGCCCGCGCTGGTGCGCGGCTGCGAGGCTCTCGGATACACGGAACCCACGCCGATTCAAAATCAGGCGATTCCCATCGTTTTGAGCGGCGCTGATTTAATCGGCTGCGCCGAAACGGGGACGGGTAAGACGGCGGCTTTTCTGCTGCCGACGATTCAGAGGATGGCCGAACAACCGCGACCGGGCGTTCGCGTCCTCGTGCTGGCCCCGACGCGCGAGCTTGTCTTACAGATCGAAGCCAGCTATCACCAGCTTGCGCCCAGGAAGAGTCCGCGTTGTGCGGGCATTATCGGGGGCGCGGCGATGACCAAGCAGCGCGAGGCCCTGCGCAGCGGCGCGGGACTGGTCGTTGCCACACCGGGCCGCCTGCTCGACCATATCGAGCGCGGCACGATAGACCTTTCACACGTCGAAGTGCTCATCCTGGACGAAGCCGACCGCATGTTGGACATGGGTTTCTGGCCTTCGATTCGCAGAGTGCTGACGAAACTTCCCGTCAAGCGGCAGACCTTGCTCTTCTCGGCCACGATGTCTGCGGCCATCGAAGAGATCGCGCGC
The DNA here is from genome assembly GCA_036389715.1 of Pyrinomonadaceae bacterium. Lineage (GTDB taxonomy): Bacteria > Acidobacteriota > Blastocatellia > Pyrinomonadales > Pyrinomonadaceae > DASVWH01. The sequence goes on from DASVWH010000182.1 coordinate 15,261, forward strand.
TCGACCATGCGGAGCCCGAAACTGGTCGAAGTCAGCCAGCGCGGGCAGGCCGCCGTGACCGTCGAGCAGATGGCTTACCCGGTCGCGATGGAGTCCAAAACGGCGCTCCTCCTGGACCTTCTCGAACGCGAACGCTTCGAGCGCGTACTGGTCTTCACGCGCACGCGGCGCGGGGCCGAACGCCTCTCGCACATCCTCGAAGCGCGCGAGCACAGGGTCAACCGCATTCACGCCGACCGCACGCAGCCGCAGCGCGAGGCCGCATTGCGCGGTTTCAAGAACGGCAACACGCGCGTGCTCGTCGCCACGGACATCGCGGCGCGCGGCATTGACGTTGATTCCATCTCGCACGTCATCAACTACGACGTGCCGGAAGCGCCCGAAGACTACGTGCATCGCATCGGCCGCACGGGTCGCGCGGGAAATCCCGGCCGGGCCATTACGCTCGTCACGCCGGTCGAAGAGCTGTCCATGCGTGCCATCGAACGCCTGACGGGTCAATCCGTCGAGCGCGTGCTGCTGCCCGCATTCGGCGGGGCCAAAGAGGTCGCAGGAAGCACAGGCAAACCCTTCACCCCGGTCAGACGCGGCGGCGGCACGAGCGGCAGACGCTCATTTCGCCCGCGACGCGCCAGCCGGTAATTAAAGTCCGGCAGTATCGCTTTCGGACCAGATGTTTTGTGCGCCGCGCGGGCTGGCGGTGAGCGGCGGCGCACTCATCAAAACAGTCTGAAATCAAGAGCGACATCTCTTCGGATTCCAAAATTCCAACGGTTGAAAGTCAGAGGTCGCGTTGCTCACGAGAGTGTAAGCGCGGCCTTCCCTGCTTCTCGGGGGCCGGTCCGCTCAGACAACTATGATATACTTCTCGCGTTCGTCAGCGGCTGTTCTATTAGAAAAGATATTCGACATCGGGAAGAGCTTAACGACCTTCTCCTTGTGCCGCCTCTTGTTTTTCCGAACGCGACCACGAAGGAGCTTCCAGATGACCGCACTCGCAGCACTCCATTATTCAATCGTCAACCGGCTCTCAGAGACGCCCGCGCAGAGCGTGTCGCGCCGGATTTCCGCCATCGCGGCGGGCGCGAAGGGCGGTGTCAGATGAGCCAGTTGCAGAGAAGCCTCGCGGAGGTAACGTGCGCCTGGTGCGCCGGAACAGGCACAGGAGCCAACTCCATCGGCTATACCATCTCCTGCATGGTCTGCGGCGGGAAGGGCCATCTCTCGGTCGCACAACCGGCGCAGGCTTGCCAGCAATGCGAGGGCAGCGGCAAGCGTAACGCCGTCAGTCCGTGCCTGGCCTGCGCCGGAACGGGCTGGGCGCGCATCTTGAGCCAGAGATAGAGAGTCAGGCGGCGACTCTAGAGTCGCTCTTTCGGTGCGCGCAATGACGAGAAGAGAGTGCCGGAGACGGCCGGATTGCAATTGAGCTTCCCGGCAAACACAGGGCAGGAGCCTGAGATACCTTATGCAAAAAACAGATAAACCTAAAACGGAAGTCCCGGCGGCGACGGTTAATGAAGAGCAATGGCCCGGGATAGATTCCAGGTACAGGCTGATCGTGCTGGCCGCCTTGAGGACCAAGCAGCTCCTGCACGGCTCCGTGCCCCGCATCGAAGCCGACCCGCGCAGGCGCAGGAATACGAGCATCGCCCTCGAAGAGGTCAAGCGGGGACTGGTTCCCTTCAAGACCATTGACGAAGATCATAAGCGTGAGGACGAAGGCAACGGTTATTCGCCCAAACCGTCCGGGCGATAAGCCTTCCTAAACGGATCGAAGATATTAAGATGAATGGACTGCGGGTCTATATTGACCAGCCCGGCACGGATTCTCTCAGGGAAGACAAGGTCTTCTACAGCCGCCGCGCCGACGGCCCCTATTATCGCTGGCGCTACGAAGAGCAGCTCGGGCAGTGGCGCGCCGACCGCGTGCACCCGTCCGACCTCGCGCCGAGAGCCCTCTGCATGGCCAGCTGGAAGGCCGTGCCCGTAGCCTTGCAGGCGAGGCTCGGCGAACACTATCTCGAATAGGACAATTTCGAGTTTTCGGTTTTCAGTTTTCAGAAAGAGCCGTGAACTGAAAACCGAAAACTGTAAACCGTCAGCCGGGCCATTATCGCGCAAGGCCGGAACAGTGATAATCTCTCCGGGCCTGCTCGACGAAGATTTCACGCACGCCCTTTCGCTGCCGGTGACCTGCGAAGAGCATCGAGCAGCGGCAGACTTAATCAAATCCATGACAAAAGGGTCTTCGGTAACGGCATTTGAACAGTCTGTGGCGCTGGATATTGTCCGCTAGCGCACATCATTGCTATACTGGCTCCCGGATAATTCACCTCCCGGCATCCAGACGGAGTTCCCCCGCTCCATACTTGTGCCAGTTGTTGTTTGTTCCCCGGCAAACAATGCTATAGACCTTAAGACCGGCAAGACCAGCTTTCCTGAAGGGCCGAGCGACGAGCACGAACTATGAAAATCTTACTGTACAACCCTGACAACGGGGTGACGCGCAACTTCATGCCGCATCTCTGGATGTTTCTGCTGCAAACGATTACTCCGCCCGGCCACGAGGTGATCCTCATTGACGGCAACGCGCGCGCGATGGGCGACGACGAGCTGGTGCAGTTCATCCGCGAGCAGAACATCGGTCTGGTCGGCATCGGCGCGATGACGCGGATGGTTGCCAAGGCATACCGCGTCGCCGATGCGATTCGCGCCGCCGGGGTGAAGGTCGTGATGGGCGGCCCGCACGTCACGGAAGTGCCGGACGAAGCGCTCGGCCGTGACGGCGGGATGCGCCACGCCGATGCCGTCGCTCTCGGCGAAGCCGACGAGACCTGGCCGCTGATAGTCGAAGACGCTGCGCGCGGCGAGCTGAAGGAAGTCTACCAGCCCGAGCGTGACGCCAAGGGCCTGGACCGCAAGCCAAGCCTCCAACCCTATCCTACGATTCCCTGGGAGACGCTCGACCTCGATCAGTTCAGCCTCGTCCCGAAGCTCTTTCGCCCCTGGCTCTCCAAGATGGGGGCCGGATGGGGAACCTTTCACGTCGTCCCGCTGGAGACAGGGCGCGGCTGCCCCTACGGCTGCGAGTTCTGCACCGTGACAGGATTTTTCGGCGACTCGATTCGCTTTCGGACCAACGAATCGGTCGTCGAAGAGCTGCTGCGCCTCAAGGCGCGCGCCCGCCGCGAGCGCGGGCAGATCGCCGTCTTCTTCATAGACGATAATCTGGCCATCAACATCAAGCGTACGAAGTCTCTGTTGAGAGACATCATCGAGGCCGGTGCGCAACTGCCCTGGGTCGCGCAGATTAGCGCCAACCTGCTGCGCGACGAGGAGCTCGTTGACCTGATCGCCGAATCCGGCGGCAAGTGGGTCTTCATCGGGATGGAGTCCGTTGACCCGGCGAACATGGCCGATGTCAACAAGAATTTCAGCAAGCCGAGCGAATACGGGGCCGTGCTTCAACGCCTCGCGCAGCGAAACATCTACGCCATCACTTCCTTCATCTTCGGGATGGACAACGACACGACGGGAGTCGCCGACCGGACGCTCGCGGAGATTCACAGCTGGCCGCCGGGGCTGCCCGTCTTCGGCCAGTTGACGCCGTTTCCGGCCACACCTCTCTACGACCGCCTGGAAAAGGCCGGACGCCTCGCGCGACCGAAACACTGGATGGACTTTGCGCCCTTCGAGATGGCACACACGCCGCTCAAGATGACTATCAAAGAGGCGCGCGCGGAGGTCAACCACGCCTGGATGTCTTCGTACAGCCCGGAGCGGAACTTGCAGGCGCTCGACGCCATCGGCGACACTCATCTCAAGTATCGCATCAGCCACCTGGTGGCTCGCCTCTTCTTTCGCGGCATCTACTTTCCGCAGATGGGCAAACGCGCCTGGCTCAAGCTGATCGCGCAGAACCGCCGCGCCATCTTCAGGCTGACCAGAGAGTCCATCAGCGCCTATCGCGCCCACCGCAAGAGCCAGGCGAGAGTCGCCAGCGACGGTCCGCAGGGCACGCTCGTAGATTCCAATGCCGGTGATTGATTTAAAGCTCTCAGCCAACAGGCTACGCGCGCGGGCCGCACGGGGAAAACCTCTCCGGCGGCCCGCAGCTTTCGCCACCCTTTGCGCCGCCGCTCATGTTGCGCACGGGGCGTGACTTTGATTAAAGTCGAATTGCATATGCAGAGCCTGAGTCTTCATTCATCGGCAGGGGCCGCGCCCGATTTAGCGGGCGAGTTGGCGCGTCTCGCAGCCACGCTGGCCGAGCGGCGCGCCGAGCTGACCGTGTTGCAAGAAGAGTTTCGCCGCTTCAAAGCGCGCTACACGCAGATCGTCGGCAGCCGTCTGAGCGAGCTGGCCGAGGTCGAGCAGGCCATCAGGGAAGCCGAGGCAAGGTTTCTCGGCATCGAGGCCGAAGCGGAAACGGAGGGCGACGGGGACGCAGCCGACGGACCGGAGGAAGCGCGTCAGAGCGCGAGCGCAACGCCGGTCGGCAAGGGACTGCGCAAGCTCTTCTGGTCCGTCGCCAGGATGTTTCACCCGGACTACGCGAGCGATGAGCAGGAGGCGCGCCGTCGTCACACTGTGATGGCGGAGGCGAGCCGCGCATACCGCGAGGGCGATGTCGAAAGCCTGCACGCCCTGCTCGGCGACGAGGAGCTGCAATTCTTCTGCGCCAGCGCGCAGGCGCACGACGGCCCCGAAGACCTCGCCAGCCGCCTGATCTTAATCAGGGAGGATTTGCGCACGGTCGAGTTCGGCATCAAGAGAATCAGGCAGGACGGCCTCTACCTGCTCAAGCTCAATGTGGACAAAGAGGAGGCGGGCGGTCGCGACGCGCTCGGCGAGCAGGCCGCGCGCATCAACAGGCAGATTGCCAAGGCGCGGCATCGTCTCGAAAATCTTTCGCTCTAGCGCGATGCGGGCCGCCTGGCCGCCTTACTCTGCTCAACCGGGTGCTCATCTTGGAACGGGATGTGATTGTTATCGGCGGCGGCGCGGCCGGTCTTTTCTGCGCGATTGAGGCCGGGCGGCGCGGGCGCAGCGTCCTGGTTTTAGAGCACGCGGAGCAGGTCGGCAAAAAGATCAGGATTTCCGGCGGCGGGCGCTGCAACTTCACCAACCTCACAGTCAGCGCCGAAAACTACATTTCGGCCAACCCGCATTTCTGCAAATCCGCGCTCGCTCGCTACACTCCGGCGGACTTCATCTCGCTGGTCGAAAAACACGGCATCGCCTATCACGAAAAGAAGCTCGGGCAACTGTTCTGCGACGGCAGCTCTGCGCAGATAATCGAGATGTTGCTTGGCGAATGCGAGGATGCCGGGGTCGAGATTCGCTGCGGCTGCCGCGTGCTTGAAGTCGAGCGGGGCGAGCGATTCGAGCTTGAGACGAACCAGGGCAGCCTCGCCGCCGAGTCGCTCGTCATCGCGACGGGCGGATTATCCATCCCGCCCCTCGGGGCGACGGACTTCGGTTATCGCATCGCCAGGCAGTTCGGCCTGCGGATTGAAGAGACGCGGCCCGCCCTCGTGCCTCTGACCCTGGCGGCGGAGACGCAGCGGCGGCTCTCCTCCCTAAGCGGCGTCTCGCTCGACGTGATTGTCGGCTGTCGCGGCAGGGAGTTTCGTGAAAACATGCTCATCACCCATCGCGGCTTGAGCGGCCCGGCGATTCTGCAAATCTCTTCTTACTGGCGGCCGGGCGAGTCAATCTCGATCAACCTGCTGCCGGGCCGCGAAGCCTCCGAGTGGCTGCGCGACAATCAAAGCTCCGGCGTCGAGCTGGCAACACTGCTCGGACAGCACTTGCCGAAGCGCTTCGCGCAGGCATGGTGCGAACTCTACGCCGCGTCCAGGCCGCTCAAGCAATACAATCAAAGCGAGCTGGCGGAGATTGCGCGGAAGATTCACGACCTGCGGCTCGTGCCCGGCGGCACGGAGGGCTTCAGGAAAGCGGAAGTAACGGCGGGCGGTGTCGCCACCTCGGAGCTTTCCTCGCGCACGATGGAGGCCAGGCGCGTGCCCGGACTCTACTTCATCGGCGAAGTAGTGGACGTGACGGGTCAACTGGGCGGCTACAACTTTCAATGGGCCTGGGCGTCCGGCTACGCCGCCGGTCAAGCCGTGTAGCTCGCCTGACGCCTGCCCCGGCTGTTTTTATCTGCGCTGTCCTCCGGGCCGGGGGTTTGATAAACTGCCGCTTGAGGCAACCGAATCACCAACAACACCAGGCGGAAGGGTAACAGCGGAATGAACGAACAGACCATCAAACAGGCGGGTAAAAACGAAGAGTTAGCTCCAACCGATCTGAGCATCAGGGTCAACACTGTCCTGACCAACGACCCGTGCGCTTTATGCGGCGAAGCGACCGACCCGACCGGCATTGATCTCTTCCTCGCAGAGAGGCCAGCACTGGTCTGTCATGCCTGCGGACTATTGCACGCCCCCGCGCTGGTCCGCCTGCTCGACCTGGCGAGCGCCGCCAATACTTTCGTCAGGGCGGAGTATGAGATGTACGGCGTCCAGACGGACGAAAAGCCGCTCTAGTGGCGGCTCCGATAGACATCAGCGCAGGGCCTCTGCGGCCCAGTCCTATCGCGGAGCGACAAGAGATGAAAGCAACCTGGCACGACGCAGTTCTGGCAGACAGCGAGCAGACGATCATCATCGAAGGGAATCACTACTTCCCTCCTGACTCCATCAGGAGAGAGCACTTTCGAGACAGCGCGACGCACACCACCTGCCCCTGGAAAGGGCTGGCCAGCTATTACGATGTAGTCGTTGACGGGGCCGTCAACAAAGACGCCGCCTGGTATTACCCCGAACCGAAAGACGCCGCCGCAGAGATTAAAGGCTATATAGCTTTCTGGAAAGGAGTCAGGGTCGAGTAAAGGCCCGGTACGGCAGCGTTACGCCGGAAACCCTTCCGCCTTCCACGTCGAGATAACCTGCCGAAGTCCTTGCCTGTAACTCGGGAAACCGGGCGACCATCCCGTCTCGCGGCGAAAGCGCGCGTTCGAGGTGCGGATGGATGAGGTGAAAAAATCGGCCGTGTAATTTCCGGCCGCGAGCCGCGCGAGCCAGACAGGGACGTGGCGCGGAGGCTTTGCGCCGAGCATTTCGGCAAAGTCGCTGAACAACTCTGCGACCGTCACCGGCTGGTCGTCTACGACGTGCCAGAGTCCGCCGCGGCCCGCCTCTGCCGCCGTCACGAAGGCACTGGCCGCATCGTCTGCATGCAGGCAGGCCAGAACGGCCTCCCCGCTGCCGATGATGGGCAGCCTCCGCCGCTTCAAGCCCTCGCCCATCATCCGCGTATGGCTCGCGTCCGGCGCGTAGAACAATCCGCAGCGCAGCAGCGCGACCTCGAAGCCCGACCGGATGCCCTCCTCCGTCGCAATCTTTTCGGAGTCTAAGGCCGAGAGCGTGACGGCGTCGGGCTGCGGCGCGGCCGTCTCGTCAAAGAACGAGCCGTCGCGCGGGCGGGCCAGCCAGACGATGCTCTGCTGCATGTAGAGCCGCGCGCCTATCCGGGCGGCCGCCTCTGCCAGGGCGCTCGTCCCTTCGCGCCGGAGACGGTCGTTGAGCACCCAGTCGCGCGGGCGCATCCTCTGCCTGGACGGGATCGCGGTCGCCGCATGGATAACGACCTCCGCGCCCTCTGCGGCACGCGCCAGCGCATCCGCGTCGAAGATGTCGGCCGTGCGGCTTTCACCGCCGAGCGAGCGCAAGAGGCTCTGCCCCTGCTGGCTGCGCGCGAGGCCCACTACCGAGTGGCCGCGCCCGGCGAGTTGCCGGACCAGCCGCCGCCCCAGGACTCCGGTTGCACCGGCGATAAAGACTTTCACAAGCGACTCCTCTCTCACGCGCGAGCGCCGGGCGGTCTATACGGCTGCTCAAGCTGAGGCCGTCAGCCAGCGCGCCGCCTCACGCGCGATTTCGGGCGGGACTGTATGCGGCCCGTCGAACTCCCTGTAGAGCAGGTCGTAGCCCGTGCGCTGGAGTTGCGGGACGAGCCTGCGGCTGCAAACGCCAATCGGGAGGACGCGATCCTGTGTGCCGTGAGAGATGAAGAGGCGCGGATTGCCTCTTCGTTCGGCGGGCCTCATGAACCCCGGCGAAAAGGCTATCACGTGCGTGAACAGATCGCCATTGGTCAGTCCGAGCGAGAGGGCGTAGGATGCGCCGTCCGAAAAGCCCCCGACGGCAAGGCGCTGCGGGTCCACTGCGTAGCGGCTGAAGGTCTCGGCCAGCGCCAGCTCAATGTAAGCCACGTCGGGGCCGTAATCGGAGACGATCATGTCCCAGGTCTGCCGCCGCGAGTCCGGGGCCAGCAGGATAAGCCCGCTCTCATCGGCGACCTCGCGCAGCAGCGAGATGCCCTGGCGGGCAGTGCCGCCCGCCCCGTGCAGCATCAGAGCGAGCGGCGCGGGCGCGTCCGGCGCGTACCCTGCGGGCACGTAGAGAAGCCCGTCGCGGCCGCCGTCGAGCTGCAACGGATGCAGGCCCGGCGGCGCGGCTCCCCGGACCTCGGCCGGACGCGCCGACAGTCGCCCCACTAAAGCCTGTCGCCTGTTCAGAATTGCTTCTCTCCCCTGCCGCATAAAAGCCCGGCTCAAAGCGGTTCTCGAAGCCGCGCCGCGATGTTCTTCCAGATTCTCTCGTCTAACCTTACAGCGAACGCATATCAATGACGAAGCGGTAACGGACATCCCCCTTGATGGTTCGCTCGTAGGCCCTTTCGATCTCCTGGATGGGAATCACTTCGACATCGGAAGTGATTCCCTTCGCGGCGCAGTAATCGAGCATCTCCTGCGTCTCGCGGATGCCGCCGATGCTCGAACCCGCGAGCCTTCTCCTGTTCGCGATGATCGAGAAGGCGCGTACTTCAAAGGGCTTCTCCGGGATGCCAACGAGCACCATCGCCCCGTCGCGCCGCAGGAGGTTCAGATACATGTTGACATCGTGCGGCGCGGAGACGGTGTCGAGGATGAAATCAAACTTGCTGGCCAGGGGCACAAGCTGTTCCGGGTCTTTCGTGATGACGAACTTATCCGCGCCGAGGCGGCGTGCGTCCTCCTCTTTCGACCTGGAAGTGCTGAAGACCGTCACCTCCGCTCCCATCGAGCTGGCGAGCTTGACGCCCATGTGGCCGAGGCCGCCCAGGCCCACCACGCCGACGCGCTGCCCCGGCCCGACCCCGAAATGATGCAGCGGCGAATAGGTCGTAATCCCGGCACAAAGCAGCGGAGCGACCTCCGCGAGCGGCAGCTTCGCCGGAATCCTCAACGTATAGCCCTCGTCCACCACTATCTGATTCGAGTAGCCGCCGTAGGTCGGAGTCTTCTCGTCCTTTTCGGTGCCGTTGTAGGTGGCGACCAGATGGACTTCGCAATACTGTTCGAGACCGGCGCGGCAGTTATCGCACGTCCGGCAGGAGTCTACGAAACAGCCGACCCCGGCCAGGTCTCCCTCCTTGAAGCTCGTCACCTCGGCCCCGACCCGCGCCACCCGCCCGACAATCTCATGGCCGGGAACCATCGGAAAGATCGAGCCGCCCCATTCGTCGCGCGCCTGGTGAATGTCGGAGTGACAGACTCCGCAGTAGAGTATCTCAATCAGGACATCGTGCGGGCCGGGCTCGCGCCTCTCGAAGTTGAATGGCCCGAGCGTAGAGGTCGGTCCCTCGGCAGCGTATCCGCGTGTCGGCAACATCTCTTAATCTCCTTGGTTTTCCATTGATTGCTCTCCGGGTTGTCCAGCTCTGGCCCGTGCGCCGTGACTTGAAGAGCCGCGTGTCCGCTCAAATTAAGAGACCTAATTGTCAATCCCATAACTGAAGTTATAAGTTTTGATGTCTTGCCGCCGACAGCTGACACGAGCGCCCCTGCCGGTTGCGGCGTCCGAGAGCGACGACACAAATTTCCGTCACAAAATCAGGATGCCCGGTGTTTATCCGTTAGACGACGAACGAAAGGGCCAGTCATGCCTGAGACAGTGAAGCGCGGGGCCGGAAAGCTCGGCCGCAGGTCATTTCTCTTAAACGCCTCATCCATGCTGGCGTGGCTTACGCTCGGACCAGGCGCGGGCGGCCGCCAGGCTCCGCCCGGGACATACGAATTCATCAACGGGCGCTGGTTTGACGGGCACGGGTTTAAAGGCGGGCGGCTCTATTCGGTCGGCGGACTCCTGACCTCGAAAAAGCCCCGGCGGGTAGATTCCACCCTAGACCTGACCGGCAAATACCTGATTCCGCCCTTCGGAGAGGCTCACAATCACAACGTCGAATACTCCGGGAACATTGATGCTCTGCTCGGCCGCTACATCCAGGACGGCATCTTCTACGTCAAGAACCCGAACAACCTGCCCAGGGCGACAGCGCCGCTGCGCGGCAAGGTAAACATCCGGGGAAGCATCGACGTGACGTTCGCCAATGGCGGACTGACCGCTTCCGGGGGCCATCCGCTCGGAGTCGTGCGGCGCAATATCGAGCGCGGCGGGATGACTGCGGCCGATGGCGACGGCGGTTTCTATTTCATCATTGACAACCCTTCGGACCTCGAACGCAAGTGGGGACAGATACTGGCGGGCAAACCCGACTTCATCAAGACCTACCTGCTCTACTCGGAGGAATACGCGAAACGCAGGGACGACGAAGCGTACTTCGCCTGGAAGGGACTCGACCCCGCACTGCTGCCGGAGATCGTCCGGCGCGCTCACGGCGCGGCCCTGCGCGTCTCGACCCACGTCGAGACGGCGACCGATTTTCATCATGCGGTGG
>DASVWH010000183.1:0-11354 GCA_036389715.1 Pyrinomonadaceae bacterium
ATGAAGGCTCCGTGGCCGACATCACAAACGATTACGTGGCGCTGACGATTAAAGCCGACGAGGGAGACCCCGATCAGGTCTTCGTCCTCCTGCATAGCATCGAATCCGTGCTGCCGCGCTCGACCCCCTGAAGAATCATTCTCCAGAGTAGGGTGCGGCCTGTCGCGGGCCGCTAAGCCTGGCGTCCGTGCTCTTCAGTGAAGACAGAAATCCCGCCTTCTTCTATAATAGCGGCACGTTCTTTCAATCCATCAAGGAGTGTCAGGCCATGGTAACGATCAGGGATGTGATACACGACCGCGAACCGTATTCCGTGCGAGACTCGATGACCGTCCTGGAGGCGGCGACCTACATGGCCACGCGCCGGGTCGGCGGAGTCTGCGTTCTGGACCAGGATAACCGGCTGGTCGGGATTCTCACCGAGCGCGATCTGCTCAATAGTATCGTCGTCCCCCGCCGCGATCCCGCGACCATTCCCATCCGCGAAGTGATGAGCGAGTTGCAGGCAGTGATCGAAACAAAGGACACCCCGCACGAAGCGCTCGAACGGATGGAGCTGATCGGGCGCAGGCACTTGCCCGTAGTCGAAGGCGGACGCTGGGTCGGGATGCTTTCGATGCGCGACCTCCTGCGCGTAGAGGTCAACGAGCAGGGCGACGAGCTTAAGCTGCTGCACGACTACATCTCACATTGAGCGCGGGCGGAAAGCATCAGCAGCGGCTCCAAACCACTCTTGAAGGCGGCTTGAAGTTCCGATGCCGTCTTCTTTATTTCAGGCTCGGGAGAGTAATCGACAGAGGGGTTCGAGATGAAACGCACCTTCTTTTCAATCGCCATCATGGGGCTGCTGTTCGCGGTGGCGTGCGCCCAGACGCCCAGAGGAAAGGGGAAGGGAGAAGTCTCCGGCACGGCTGACGGCGCGGTCAGGTTTCGCGTCGAGACGGTCGCCAGCGGTCTCGCAGTCCCCTGGTCGATCGCCTTCACGCCCGACGGACGGCTGATCTTTACCGAGCGCCCCGGCCGGGTGCGCGTAATCCAGAACGGGCGCTTGCGTACGGAGCCGCTGGCCACCATTGCCGATGTCGAGCGCGCGAGCGAAAGCGGCCTGATGGGTATGACGCTGCACCCGCAGTTTGCCTCGAACCACCTGCTCTATCTCGCTTACGCTTACAAGGTGACGGACGGCATCCGCGTCCGCGTTGTACGTTTTAGGGAGACGGGAAACGCGCTCGCGGACAGACAGGTGATAATCGAAAACCTTCCGGCGGCCCGCTTTCACGCCGGTTGCCGCCTGCGCTTCGGGCCGGACGGGAAGCTCTACGTGACGACGGGCGATGCGACGGACCCTCCGACCGCGCAGCGGCTCGATTCGCTCGGCGGAAAAGTCCTGCGACTCAACGACGACGGCACTGTCCCGCCGGACAACCCCTTCGCCGGACAGCCCAACGCGCGTCCCGAAATCTGGTCCTACGGCCATCGCAACCCGCAGGGGCTCGATTGGCAGCCCGGCACAAACACGCTCTTCCTGACCGAGCACGGCCCTTCGGGCGGCGATGCTCCGGGCGGGGGCGACGAGGTCAATATCGTCGAGCGCGGGAAGAATTACGGCTGGCCCATCGTTCACCATACGCAGACGCGCGCGGGGTTTGAGCCGTCCCTGCTCGAATATACGCCCGCGGTCGCGCCCGCCAGCGGCATGTTCTATCGCGGCGCGGCCTTTCCGCAGTTTCGCGGGAACCTCTTTTTCGGCTGCCTGCGCGGCGAGACGATCATTCGCGTAGTCCTCGACGGCAGGCGCGTCGTCAGCCAGGAGCGTTTGTTCGAGCGGGAGTTCGGGCGTATCCGAGAGGTGGCCGAGGGGCCAGACGGCGCGCTCTATTTTTCGACCTCGAATCAGGACGGGCGCGCTCTGCCTGCCGCGACGGACGACCGCATTCTGAGGCTCGTCCCGGTCAGGTAATGCGCGTTAATCTGAACAGGTATTCGCCGGGTGAGGTCAAAAGGGCCTCGGCCCGGCGCTTTTCTTTTCTGCCCGGCGCTTATTTTTTCTGAGCGAGGACGGCCGATTTGCTCCACCCGATGGGATGCAGGGCCGGGAACTTGTAGTGCTTGACGATGCGGAAATAGCGGTTGGTATTCTCGGCCACCGCGCGCGGAGAATGGGTCTTGAACCGAAACATCACTTCGAGCAGCTTGCTGATGGGCGAGGGCCTGACCGGAAGATGCAGTAGGTAACCGCCGGGACTGAGCACGCGCGCCAGCTCGCGAAAGCCATCCTTGAGCGGCACGTATTCGAGCACGCCGCTCGTCACGACGAAATCGAACGAATCATCCTGGAACGGGAGAGCCAGGACATTGGCCTGCGTGAAGCAGACGGTGTCCGCGCGCCCGGCATTCTCTTCGGCGCTCTCCTTGGCTTTGAGAATGGACGAGCCGGAGAGGTCAACGGCCGTGATGCGGACGGGAATGTCTATCGCTTTGAGCAGCGCCATCGTCAGCAAGCCGGTCCCGCATCCGGCGTCGAGAATCTTCGCGCCGGGCGAGAGCGGAATCGGGTGCGAACGCAGGTAATGATGCAGCGAGCGCCCGTAACCGTTGAATTTAAAGGTTAAATCGTAGAGGCTGGCGATGCGGTCATAGAAAGAACCGGCCCTCGCCTCCGCCGCATTGGCTGCTATCGCGTGATGTGGCATGCGTCCTGTCTCTCCTCGCTCAACGGCCGCCCGTCTGCCGCGCAGATAAAGCCATACGCCTGCGGGCGGAATGCCCCGCGGACTCTGACCGCTCCCGGGCGACTAGCTCTCACTGCTTCTACTGTTTCTGCTGGTGCTGCCTAATCTATACCATAAGAGAAGACCGACAATATAACTGTTTTGCGAAAATCCGTTGACGAAATTTTCCCGGATTTTCAGCCCCGCAGGCCTTCTGCTCGCAAGAAAAGCGCGCTTCCTCCGTTCACAGAGCGCGCCAACCGGGGCACAGAGGTCAACAGGAGGGGAAGATGAAAAAAGCGATGGCACTGCTTATCTGTTTAATTGTCAGTATCTTAGCGCCCGGCGAGCTGTTCTCGTCGCCTGGCCGGACGCCCCTTGCGAGCGCGCCCGCCGCTTCGGGGCCGCGAATGCTTGAGCCAGTCGCCGAGACTGCGCAGGGCTTTGAGGTCGAAGTGTTGGTCGAGGGCCGTTCGCTTGAGGAGTACGCGGCGCGTGGCAGGCACTACGTAGAGGCCCTGGAGGGCGCGGAGTATCAGATACGCATCAGGAATCCTTTGGGCGAGCGGGTCGCCGTCGCGCTCTCCGTTGACGGGTTGAACACGATTGATGCGCGCCGCTCGTCGGCGTTTGATGCCAGCAAGTGGGTGATCGAGCCTTACGGGACGATTACCGTCGAGGGCTGGCAGATGAGTTCGTCGCGCGCACGCCGTTTCTACTTCACGACCGAGCGCAATTCCTACGGCGCGAAGCTCGGCCAGACGGCGAACCTGGGCAATATCTCGGCGGTCTTTTTCCGCGAGCGCCGCTCGCAGGTCATCGTGCGGCCGCCGCGCCCGCTTGAGGATTCCGTGCGCGGCGAGGAGGGCAGGCGAAAGTCCGGTGCGCCGTCGAACCAGTCAAGCGAGGGCGGCGCGGCACAGGCCGGAAGGTCTGAAACTTATCCCGCGCCCGACGACGACTACGCCGCGACGGGCATCGGCCGCAACGTCGGCAACGAAGTGCGCTGGGTCAGGATGGAGTTGCAGCCCGGCCCCGTGGCCGAGTTGACGATTCGTTACGAGTATCACGACGCGCTGGTCCGGCTGGGCGTTTTCCCGCGCCCTTACCCGCGGCGCGACACGCTCAGACGCCGCGAGCGCGCCACCGGCTTCAGGGATCGAGACTTCAGCCCCGAACCGTAAACCCTTCGCTTTAAACCTTTTATGGAGACGGTTATGAGTGTGCGCACAAATCCTCTCGCGCAAGTGTCGGTCGCCGCGCCGTGCCCGGCCGAGTGGAACTCGATGCTCGGCAACGAGCGCGTGCGCTTCTGCGCCGAGTGCAAATTGAACGTCTATAATCTCTCGGGCATGACTAGGCAGGAGGCTGAAAAGCTCGTCGTGCAGGCCGAAGGAAGACTCTGCGTGAGATTCTACAGGAGGCCCGACGGCACTATCCTGACGCGCAATTGCCCGGTCGGCCTGCGCGCCGTCAAACGACGCCTGACGCGGCTGGCGAACGCTTCCATTTCGGCGCTCCTGGGCTTCTGCGCCGGACTGCTCGCGGTCACGGGGCTGCATCAGAGACTGCCCGTGCTGACCCGTGTGCAGGACGCGATAATAAAGATGAAGCAGGCTCGGCCGGACTTTGACGAGCGCGAGGTGATGGGCACATACGCCGCGCCTGAGGAATTCAGGGGCCGGATGGTGATGGGCGAGATAATCAAGCCCGAGCGGCCGCTTCCGGTCCGGCGCGGGAGTAATTAGGAGAGCAATTAATCCTGGCGCAGGAGAGAGAGCTTGCGCGCGCTCTTAGTCCTCACCTGC
This sequence comes from Pyrinomonadaceae bacterium, assembly GCA_036389715.1. Lineage (GTDB taxonomy): Bacteria > Acidobacteriota > Blastocatellia > Pyrinomonadales > Pyrinomonadaceae > DASVWH01. The sequence goes on from DASVWH010000183.1 coordinate 4,520, forward strand.
GCGGCTGTAGCGTGGCCGTGTAAAGCTCGCGGTAGGCGCGGTAGTTGGCCATCACTTTGTAGACATATTTCTTAGTCTCGTCAAAGCCCACTTCGGCCGTGAAGACGCCGGGGTCGCGTTGTCCGGCACGCTTGAGCCAGCGCGCGGCATTGTCTTCACCGCCGTTGTAGGAGGCCGCCACCGCCTCCGGCAAATTCGGAAAGAGCCGCGACAGCTCGGAGATATATTCGCTTCCGACCGCGATGGAGGTCTCCGGGCGATAGAGGTCTTCGTCCTGCAAGTTGCTCAATCCGGCGCGCTGCGCGTACCTCTGCGCCGTGTCAATCGTCAGTTGCAGCAGCCCGCGCGCGGCCGCCGACGATTTAACGAAGGGACGAAAGCCGCTCTCCTGCCGCATGATGGCCAGCAGGAGGCGCGGGTCCAGATTGCGGCGCGCGGCTTCGCGGACGATTGATTCACGAAAGGGCGCTGGATAGAGGCTCGCGGCCGCCGCTATCTGGGCCCTGGCGCGGTCGGCGCGTGCCGCTACCTGCGAGCGCCTGGCCGGATCGTTGCGCGCGAGCAGGCGCTCGGTCGCCAGCCCGCCATAGTAGGAATCAACCCTGTCGGGAATCGCCATGTATGCGTTGATGGCCTCTTCCGTGCGCCCGGCGCGCTCCAGGCTGTAGGCCCTGAGATACGCCACTTCCTCTGCGCTGGTCGCAACCTTGGCCGTCAAAGGCGCGTTGCGCAGCTCCTCCGAGACCTGAACGGCGTGCTGCCAGTCGCCGCCCGCCACGTCCAGCCGCAGGCGCGCAAAGAGCGCGTTGGTGTCGGTCGCCGTGCCCGCAAATTTCTGGCGCGTCCGCGTGACCCAGGCGATGGCCTCTGCGGGGCGTCCGGCTTCGCGCAGCCCGTCTATCACATTCAGGTAGGCGAACTCGACCCGCTCTCCTTCGGGAAAGCGCTCCGTGTATTCACGATAGCGCGCGGCGGCCTCCGTTGCACGGCCCAGCCTGAGCAGCGCCGAGGCCAGGGAGTAGAGACCCTCGCGCCCGTCCTTGAGCTGCGCATAATCGCGCGCCAGCCGCTCGAAGAAGGGGATTGATTCCTCGTAGCGGCGCACCTGGAAATAGGAGCGCCCGATGCCAAAAAGCGCCGCCGGGACATTCACATCCGACGGGTAACGCTCGACGAGCGCCCGGAAGTGGGCGCGCGCTTCGTCAAAGGCGCGGTTGGTCAGGTAGATGCCCGCGCGCCGCAGGTGCTCTGCCGGGGTCAGCGCGGGCAGCTTTCCCCCCGCGCCCCCGCCCTCACGATCAAGGCGGCGCACGGCGGCAAGCTCGCTGTCCCTGGATTGGAGAGACGGCGCGGGCGCGTTGAGCGCCAGAGTGTACGCGCCGTCAAACGACAGTCCGGCCGCCACGAACGCCGTCAATTGAGAGATGATGAGTACCGCTGAGACGAAGAGAGTCATGAAACTGCCTTTGCTTCGGTCAATAATCGGGAGCGCCCGAGAGCCAGCGCGGGAATCTTCCGCCGCCCGTTTCGCGCGCAACCCAACTTCAGACGCCTTTCGAGCACTGCTCGTTGTCCTGACGGACTTGCGGCCTTTCCCTGAGGCCGTCATCAAATTAACTTGAAGCGAGGATAAAATGAAAGGCCGCGTCACGAATGATGCGGCCTTTCACTGGCGGTCTGAATGTCCGAGCGTTTCTTGTTGGAGTGCCCCGGCACGCGGGGCGGGTGTTGGTCTTATCAACCTTCTATGACATCCATCATGCTGGCGGCTTTTCGCTCGTAGGCGAGAATGGCCGCATAATTTTTGCGCTCAATCGCACCGAGAGAGCCTTCGTCGAAGCTCGGGTCGGGCTTGTACCAGCTGAAGCTGGCGAAGTATCTCTGTAGAGACTTGTCCTTGAAGACCTTGCCGCGGCGCGCATAGATTTCGTTGCGCAGCTTCTGTGCGTCTTCGACGAACAGGCCTTCGAGCATCCGCTTCGAGACGGGCCTGGTGCTCAACTCGTCGTGCAGCCTGTTTTCAACTTTAACGATCAGCTCGACGTTCTGTTGCTCGATGGCTGAAAGCTCCGTCGGCTTGTGTCCCTCTTCGGCGGGCTCGTACCAGGGCTGAAAATCAAAGTGTTGCTGAAGCCAGGCTGGACCGAAGCGGCGTCCGTGCCGGGCATAAAACTCGTTGCGCATCAAACGCAGCTCGTGCAGGCTCAAGCCCCGCAGCATCTGTTCGGTCAGCGGATGTTCCTGGAAAAGCTCCATGTCGCCCGGCGAGACGGCGACGTTGCGCTGCTTCTTCTGCGCCGCGATGATCGTCTGAAGATTCCGCTGTTCGATGGCGGTCAGTTGCTTCGGGTCGTATTGCGAGGCGGGCTCGTACCAGTAACGCTCCTCGAAATATTTCTGGAGCCACGGCTCGTCGTCGAAACGCTTGCCGTGAATAGCCTCTACCTCCGCGCGCAGCACGCGCCACTCCGCGCCCGTGTGTTCGCCGAGCCGTTGCGGTGTGAAGGCGCGGCTGCGATAAAAGCGCAGGTCGCCCGGCTGGATAAACTCGTGTTGCGCGGCCTCGGCTTCGCGAATCAGGTCCAGGTTCCGGCGCTCCGTAGTGTTGAGCAGCGAGTTCTGGAAATTCGGGTCGGGCTTATACCAGGGGCGCTCCCGCAGGTATCTACGGATGTCCGCGTCCTTGAAGATTCGCCCGTGACGACCGAAGACGATGCCGCGCAGAAATTTCAGGTCGTCGAGAGACATTCCCTTGAGTTCCGCGAGCTTGACCGTCTGCGTTGCAAAGTCGAACTTCTCCCACCTGGCGAGCGCGTCCTGCTCCTGCGCCGCGCCGAGCGCAGCAGAGGCCAGGAGCAGGAGGAGCGCGATCAATGAGCTGCGAAAAAGAGAACGAATCAGCGACGACATGTCAGTCTTCCTTTACCTTGCGTTTCAAGTCTCGGCGGGAATTAAAACGGCCCGGAAGGGCCTTTCCCGCACGCCTGTTTTGACGAGTGGCGGGCCGGTTTTTGCAATTCACAGCGCCCGTCCGCCAGCCGCAGCCGCGCAGGCTGACAGTCACGGCCTTGCGCCGCCTTCCTCTTCGATGATTTCGTAGCTCGAAACTATCTCGGCCGCCGGGCGCAGCGTCGCCGCCACGCTGCAATACTTCGAGTCGGAAAGCTCGATGGCCTGGGCCAGCGCCTTCTCTGAAATACCGCGCCCGCGCACGACGTGGTGAACCTCGAACCTGGTGAAGCTGCGCGGGTGCTCATCGCGCCTCGTGCCGCGCACCTCGACGCGGTAATCGGTCACCTCCTCACGCTTTTTCTGTAGGATGGAGATAACGTCCACGGCCGTGCAGCTGCCGAGCGCGATCAGGAGCAGCTCGACGGGCGTGGCGCCGCTGCCCCGCTCGTGATTCGTGTCGAGCACCTGCGCGTGCCCGCTCGGACTGATGCCGATAAAGAGACCGTCGCCCGCAGAATGGATGACGGCTTTGGCGTCTTTCTGGCTCATCAAATTGTTCCTCCAGTAAATCAAGCATAGCACAGGCGCGGGCAGGGAACCGCGGCCGATTTTGAAGCGGCAAGCCGCCCCGCAAGGGCTAGCCCGCCGGGAAAATGAAGATTGAATTCGGACGCGCTCCGCGGCTAGAATAGAATCGCTTTGACGTGCAAGAGGGGTGGCTGACTCAAATTAAGGAGGAACCCATCATGTCCCCTGCCTCTAAACGGATTGGCAGTTTGGCCTCACTGCTGGCCACGACGATTGTCATAGCCCTGGCCTTGAACGCGACGGTCAAGCCAGCGGCATTGGCCCAGACCGGCAGTGGCGATAAAAAAGCGGGCGACCCCTTATACAGCGAGTATAAGGGAGTGCGCATCGGGATGACCGCCGCCGAAGCGCGCAAGAAGCTCGGCAAGCCGACGAGCACGGCCGACGATCAGGACTTCTACGAAGTTTCCGAAACCGAATCGGCACAGGTCTACTACGATAAAGAGCGCAAGGTGTTTGCCGTCGCGGTCAGCTACCTGGGCGAGAAGAGCGCGGCGCCCGCGCCGAAACTGGTCCTTGGCGAAGAGGTCCAGGCCAAGGCGGACGGCTCTATCTATAAGCTGATTCGTTACCAGGGTGCGGGTTTCTGGGTCTCTTATTACCGGACGGCCGGGACCGACCCGCTCGTCACCGTGACGATGCAAAAACTCCAGTGAGCGAACAAGCAAATTCGCGCGGCAACCCGGTCGTCCCAAACTGAATCAGACTATTTGGTGTTGCTTTGCCGGGGGTATGGCAACATGCCGTCGTGTCACGGAAGTGTGCGTCTTTGCTGGGGTTATCCCGGGCGCACGAGGCATCCCCGGGACGATGTTCTCTCCGGGCCAGCACCTCTCTAGCCTCTCCCTTTAACTCTCCCTGTGATATAAGACTTGTTCCCCTTTCCCCTTTTGTCGGAAACAATAGAGGCGCGGCGCAGTCCGCGCGGGTTGGAATGTTTGAACAATAAGCAATCAATGCTTGATTAGTGGAGGAAACGGGTAATGAATCGAATGAGAAATATGCTTTCCGTCGCGCTGATGGTCGCGCTGACGAGTATCGGTGTCACGGCGCAATACCAGCAGAGCCGCGTCTATCGCGGCACTGATCGACAGGTGCGCCAGTTGATTCGGCGCATAGAGAATCGGAGCGACGAGTTCCGCCAGAGCGTCGCCGCGGCGCTCGACCAGAGCCGGATTGACGGCACTAACAGGGAAGATAATATCAACCAGTTTGTCAGCGACTTTGAAATGGCGACGAACCAGTTGCGCGACCGCTTCAATCGTCAACAGTCCGTCGTGGCCGATGTCCAGGCGGTGCTCGACCGCGCGGCCCTGATAGACAGGTTTATGCGGCGCAATCGCCTGGGCGGACGCGCCGAGCAGGATTGGGCCAGTCTGCGTCTCGATCTGAGCGAGCTGGCCAACACCTACGGGATCAGCAACTGGCGCTGGAATAACAACCAGACCGGCCCGGTCGGCAACTATCCGCAGGGCAATAACTATCCGCCCAATAACCAAGGCAGCTATGCCGCGAATCGCCTGACCGGCACTTACAGGCTCGACGCGACGCGCAGCGACGATGCCCGCCAGGCCGCCGAGCGTGCCATCCGCTTTACGCGCGCCAGAAACCGCCAGGCTGTGCTCGACGCTCTGACGGCGCGGCTCGAATCGCCGACCTCCCTGGCCATTGACAGGCGCGGCCGGACAGTGACCATCGCCTCGACGCGCGCTCCGCAGTTCACGTTTGAGGCCGACGGCGTTGACCGGGTCGAGACCGGAGCGGACGGCCGTTCCGTGCGCGTTCGCTCGACGCTCAACGGCGATCAATTGATCGTCAGCTCTGCGGGCAACAGTAACAGCGATTTCAGCGTCACCTTCGACCCCATCAACAACGGTCGCAGCCTGCGCGTGACGCGCCGCATCACGGACATCAATCTGACCGCGCCGGTCACGGTCATCAGCGTCTACGATAAGACTTCCGACATCGCGGAGCTGAACATCTACAACGGCGGGTCCGCCTATCCGAATACGAATACGGGCGTCGGCACGGGCACGACGAGCGGCGATTTCATCATCCAGAACGGCACGCAGCTCGTCGCCGTCTTGAACGAGAACCTGACGACCAGGGACACGCGTGAGAACGACCGCTTTACCATGACGGTGCGCCAGCCTTCGCAGTACGACGGCGCGACCATCACGGGCTACGTGACGGGCGTCAACCGCTCGGGCCGCATCTCCGGGCGTTCGGAGATGACTCTTAATTTCGAGAGCATCCGAATGCGTGACGGCAGAAGCTACAGGTTCGCCGGATACACTGAGAGCGTTCGGACGACCGGCGGCGAGACGGTCCGTGTGGACAACGAAGGGGCCGTCCAGGATACGGACAGCCGCGGTGGGACGACGGCCAAGCGCGCGGGCATCGGCACGGCGGTCGGCGCAATCATCGGGGCCATCGCGGGCGGCGGCAAGGGTGCAGCCATCGGCGCGATTATCGGTGCTGGCGCTGGCGCTGGCTCGGTCTATGTGCAGGGCAGCGATGACCTGCAACTGATGAGCGGCACGGAAGTCGTGATTCGCGCCACGGGGCCGGGCGGAAGATAAAACCTGCGGGCCGACCCGTCAGTTAAGGTCCGTCCGAAAGGCAACAGCCAACGCGTCGAGGGCGCGGCGGGGCGGGGAATCATCCCCACTCCGCCGCGCCCTTGACGCGTCCGGCTCCTACTTGCCGGGCCCTGTGCTGATACTCAGACCGCCTTTCCGGGCTGGGGTTAACTCGTGCGCGTCGAAGACCCTGCCGTCTCCTGTTGAAGGAAGATGGTGTCGTAAGTCCCGCGCAGCTTAAAGCCTGCCTTCTGATAAAAGCTCGCCGCCTCTTTATTCAATTCGTTGAGCATCAGGGAGACGGAACCGGCGCGCGACAGCAGCGTGCGGCTCAATTGCGAGAGGCAGCGGCCGCCGTATCCCTGCCCCCTGTATTCGGGAGCAACGTAGATGCCTTCGAGATAGCAAGCGGCGGGCGTCTCGGCCATGATGTCCGCCTTGAAAATCAGTCGCCCTTCCTTGACCAGCACCCAGACGCGCCCCTGCTCGATGCGGCGCGCACAGCGCAGGCGAAAACCGCTCGGGTCTTTCTCCAGCGGGTTGACGCCGCTCTCGGCGAAAGCCATTTCGGCCTGCACGGGCATGACCAGCGCCAGCTCGTCGAGCGTTGCCAGCCGCAGTCCGCGGACGCTCTCTCTGGCCTCGATGGGCCAGCGTTGCTCAAATAGCAGCTCGCGTCCCATCCGGCGCAGAGCCTGGCCGCCGTTCTGATA
>DASVWH010000184.1:0-12461 GCA_036389715.1 Pyrinomonadaceae bacterium
CAAGGGCAAAGAGCTTGATGATCTGCCGAAATTTAGCACGAGAAATTCGTGCACGAACAAATTGCTTGGAAACCAATGTCATGACTTAGTTTACAGCCATTTCCATGGCCCTTATCTAGTCATGACCCTTTAAGTAAGTAGTAAGCAGTAAGCAGTAAGCAGTAAACAAGACGTATCGAGCGGTGCACAGCCGGGCGACGTACAGTCAAGCGATACATAGTCAAGCCATGCACAGTCAGGCAGCTTCTTATCTTCTCTCTTTAACTGCTCACTGCTCACTGCTCACTGCTTACTGCTCACTATTCGCTGCTCACTCTTCCTCCCCGGCGCGGCGCATCTCTTCGATTATCTCGTGTGCGGCGCGGGCCGGGTCGGGCGCGTTGAGAATGGCGCGGCCGATGACCAGGTAGTCCGCACCGGCGCGCACGGCCTGGGCCGGAGTCATCACGCGCCGCTGATCGTCTTGCGTCCGGCCCGCGGGTCGCACGCCCGGCGTGACGATCATGAAGCCGCGCTCGCTGACCGCCTCGCGGACCAAGGAGACTTCGTGCGGCGACGCGACGACCCCGTCCATCCCTGAATCGGCGGCGAGCAGGGCCATTCGCCTGACCTGTTCGGCCGTGCCGGATGAGAAGCCCGCTTCTGCGAGCGCAGTGTCGTCCGCACTCGTCAAGACCGTGACGGCTATGACGGCGGGGCGCGGGCGGCCTTCGCGCTCGGCGGCCAGCGTGACGGCTTCGGCGGTGCGGCGCATCATCTCGCTTCCGCCGCTGGCATGGACGTTGAAGATTGAGACCCCTAGCCGCGCGGCCTCGACGCCCGCTGCCGCGACGGTATTCGGAATGTCGTGGAATTTCAGATCGAGAAAGACGCGCGCGCCCGCTTCGACCAGCTCACGCACGAGGCCCGGCCCGGCGGCGGTGAAAAGCTGTGAGCCGACCTTGAACATGCCCGCCACTTCACGCAGCGCGCCGAAAAGATTGAGGGCCTCACGCGCCGTCTCAACGTCGAGCGCCACGATCAGCTTCTGATGCGCAGGATTGGTCATCTTGTGTGCGGCTTATGCGCCGACAATCGGAGCGAAAAATTTCCGCATTGCTTGGTAGTCAAAAATTGCCGTGTTGCTAATGGCCGCAGTCGGCCCCGCCCGAACGCTCCGGCCTCGTCAGGCGAATGCTCCTGCGCCGTCATGCGGCGGCCAGCTCTTCGGCACGACAGCCGACCGCTTCGTCGAGCGAGCCGATGCCATGCCGCCTTAAAATCTCCGCCAGCCCGTCGTTAATCTCGCGCACGATGCCGACGCCCTGATAGATAAAGCCTGTGTAGATTTGAACCAGGCTCGCGCCCGCGCTGATCTTCTCCCAGGCATCCCCGGCCGTGAAGATGCCGCCCGTCCCGATAATCGTTAAGCGCCCGCGCGCCAGGCGATAGAGAGCGGCGACCATCGCGGTCGAGCGGTCGCGCAGCGGAGCGCCGCTCAAGCCTCCCTCGCCGCAAGCCTCAACCCGGCTTCGCGCGGTCCGCAGCCCGTCGCGGCTCGTCGTCGTATTGGTCGCAATGATGCCGGAAAGATCGGCCTGCATCGCTGCCTCGACGATTGCTTCCAGCTCAAGAAAGCTGAGGTCGGGCGCGATCTTGACGAGCAGCGGGACGGGACGCCCGCGCGGATGCTTGTCCGCCAGCTGGCGGTTGCGCTCTTGGAGCGTAGAGAGCAGGGCCAGGAGCGCATCGGCGCGCTGCAACTCGCGCAGCTGCGGCGTGTTGGGCGAACTGACGTTGATGACCAGGTAGTCTGCAAGCGCGTGTAACAACTCAAAGCTGGCCAGGTAATCGGCCGTCGCTGCTTCGAGCGGGACGGCGCGGCTCTTGCCGATGTTGATGCCGAGCACGCAGTCCGGGCGATGGGCCGCCAGCCTCTCTGCAACCGCCGCCGCGCCATGATTGTTGAACCCGAGACGATTAATCAGGGCGCGGTCGAGCGGGAGGCGAAAGAGGCGCGGGCCGGGATTACCGGGCTGCGCCAGGTGCGTCACGGTCCCGACTTCGATAAAGCCGAAACCGAGCGCGGAGAGCGACCGCGCGCCCGTCCCGTTCTTGTCGAAGCCAGCCGCCAGCCCGACCGGGTTCTCGAAGGAAAGCCCGAAGCGGCCGAGTTTGCCAAACGGCGCGCGGCCGAAGCGACCCGCCGCCAGACGCCTCACCCATTCCGTCCCGAGCGCGAGAGAACACGTTTGCAGTGCCAGCTCGTGTGCGGATTCGGGCGGCAGGCAAAATAGTAGCGGTCGCAGGAGCGAGCGATAGAGCATCGGCGCAATAAGTGTTCAGAGACGAGCGAATAAGTGACGAGCCGGGACGGGATTCTATCCTGTCAATGTCCGCTTGTCACTGAGCTGTGCGGAGGGGTTGATAGGCTCGCCGCGAACGGTCGCCGTGCGGCGAGGCGCCAGCGCGCCCGCCTGAAGCGGGAAATCGGAGGCTGTCTTAATGCCGGACGCGCAATCAGGGGCGGACGGGAATGGGCTGTGGAGTGCTCCTGGTCGTCGCGGCCTCCCTGTCTGCCCGCTGGAGGATATTACTGTCAACGGCGATGAAGAACTTCGCCCGTAAAATCTTATTGTCTATCCTTTCGCCCAAATATCTTGTGCCCATGTAGTCTTGCCTGGCGAAAGCCCCGAGCTGTTTGAAATTGATAGACTCGACCGTCTCGCGCTCGCCGGTCGTCAACTCCTTGCCGTTGAAGGCCGTGATGGTCTTGATGCGTATCGGAGGCTGCCTAACCGAGGTTTCCGGCTGCGCGGTGTCGGGCCTGAGCTTATTTATCACCTTGATGGTATCGGACAGCATCCTCTGGCCGCGAGCCGGATCGAACCTGGCGAACTGCTCGGCGATGTTGAGAATGACCGTTACTTTATCGGGCGTATCGTCGCCCTTGAGCGCGATGTCATGAGCTTCGGAAAACAGTGCGATGGCCTGCGCAGGGTCTTTGGAAGCAGTCGCCGCGCGGCTCCCCAACTCGACCAACACCCTGGCCTGCAAAATCTTATCGTTGAATTTCAGCGCGGTCGCGTGTGCCTCCTCGGCCGAATCCCTGGCCCTGGTTGATAAGAGAAAGAGATTGACATCATCTTCGGTCTGCGAGCGAATGGCCGCGTCTGAGATTTTGGCCGCCGCCGCCAAAGCGCGCTCGGTATCCGTCAACATCAGACTCAGCGCGAGGCTGCGCAGCAAAGAGTCGCGGACCCAGGGGTCCCTCTCCTTTTCGGCCAGGTCGAGCTGCGATTGGTAGTCCTGCTCCATCCCGCCCAGGAGCCCGTCCGATTGCTGCCGGACCGATTGCAGTGCCGCTATTCTTTGTTGCTGCTGCTGGCTGAGGCTCGAAGACATCTCGCCCAGGAGTTGTTCGACGACCCTCACCTTATCGGGGGCATTCAATTGAATAATCGGGATGGCGCGTGAAGAGAGAAAGCCGAGCAGGCTCGTTTCCAGGTCCGAGACCGGCTGCGGGCCGGAGAGCGCGGCCTGCCGCCACTGGGCCGTCTTGGCGCTGGCCGCATCAACGAATAACTCGATTAAAGCGCGGGCATCGGCCGCCTCCGTATCCGAGCGGCGCTGGCCCCGCCAGTCAAAAGAATAATTAGCCAGATTAATCATCACGGGATGATAGTCCAGCCCGTTGCGACGCAGGGCCGCCACCGACGCTCGGAACAGGAGATTGCTCAAGTTCCTGTCTTTCCTGCTCAAGGCGAATAGGAGCGGCCCGGCAGCCTGTGGAATCGTCCCGCTTGAGAGCGCCAGCCCCCCCATCTTTTGAGCTTGCGCGGGCTCGCTGTCGGCCAGCGTCAGCGCCACTTGCGCCAGCAACTCCGCCCGCTGCGGCCCGACAGACCCGGCCGGGCGATTCGGCACAGGCGTTTCCTGTGCGAGCTTCTCACGCAGGGCCTCCGCGCTTTTTCTATCATGGAGGCTCAATCTGTGCAGAACTTCCGTCAGGGCCGATGCCCGGCGGCGTAGCGCGGCGCTTCTCTGAGCCGCTGTTTCGATTGCGCCTGATGTTTCGGTCGAAGACGGTTGTGAGACGGAGTTGAAGGCTTGTTGGAAGATGGCCCTGGACGCTTGTTCGTCCGTTTTCCAGAGTACGTCGGCGATCTCGGCCTGGAGCAACGCCGCCGCCGGTTTATCCTCTTCGCTCTTTAGCTCGTCGGCCAGCCGCAGCAAAGATGAGACGGCAATCTGCTTATCCAACTTAATCTTATTATCATCAATCTTGATATTGTTATTGCCCTTCGTCGCTTGCTGGCAGAGCGCCGGGGATGGGCCGAGCAACTGTAAGATAAGAAAGAGAGCAAGGAACGCAAGGGCGTGTTTCGTACCGCATTTAACTGTCATAGGTCATCTCCCTTTTTCAGCCCGGCCGAGACAAGATGTTTCGCCGGGCTGAAAATCTCGAATCAAGATTCCAGGCGCTGGAAAAACTGGGCGATTCTGGCCGCGCGCTTTTCCTGCGTATCGGCGAAACTGACTCCGTCCCATCTGCCAATCACGAGTCCGTCCGAGGTGAGCAGCAGATACTGTGGTACGAACTCACTTTTAAGGGCCTTTTTAGCCTGGTTTTGCGGGTCGTAGAGGAGGGGCAATGTGTCAAATTCGTGAGCTTGCGCAAAGCGTTTGACCCGCTCTTTATCAGTATCTATTGATACGGCGAAAAATGCCACCTTTTTTCTTTGGGCCTCGTTTAACATATCCTTCCAGAGCCCTGCGTCCTCCGCGCATTTCGGGCATGAAGTGGAGAACACTGCGAGCAGCAGATAACGCTCTCTCAAGCCCTTCAACGAAATGCTCTCGCCCGTCAACCCGGGTAATTCAGGCAGGTTGACCCGTTCGCCCTCGGACACTCCCGGCAGGCTTTCCGTGATTGTTTGTGGGGAATCGGATGCCGCAGGTTTCGGTTTCAATACCCGGATGGCGAGAAAGGTCAGTCCGGCGGCGACAACGAACAAAACGAGATATGAAATCTTTGGGCTGGTCTTCATGCTGTGCCTTTAGGTCAAGGCGGACCTGTTTGGGGCTTCAGGGGCGGCCGGACCCTCAAGTATGAGTTGGGAGCGTGCGCCTGAAATTAAAGAACTGACAGCCCGCACAGCCAAAGCGCAAGACGCTGTCTGAACAAACATGGATGGCCGCCGGTTTTGAGACATCCGGCGCAATCATCATTGTTCGGCAAGACAGAGAGTAGCTTGCGCGCCAACTGTGCGGGCTGTCAGTCCCGGTTATTCGGGCGCGCCGTAGTAACACTCAACGGCCAGCACCTCACCGGATTCCGCATCGAGTATGACTTTGCAGACCTTGAAGCGCCGCCCCTCATAAGTATCGTCACAATTGCCGTTACAAGCGGCCCCTGTGCTCGGAACAAACGACATCAGCGCAGCCAGTAAGACGCCTCCGACCATCGCCAGTAATTTCCCTTTAGCCATTTTTAAATTCTCTCCTTAGTTGTGAGGGCTTCGCCGGAGCGAAAAGCCGGTTGATAGATAGTGTGTTTGGGGACACACTCTTCTAATTCCGCGGATAGACTCGTAAGACGGCGAGGAAACCTTTGCTTAATCTAAGGCAGCGCATACTTCTTGAGTCGAAGCGCGTCCCTGTTCTTAAGCAGATACAGAGCACTACCGTTTGCTGCGAGGCGATGAAAGTTATCTTCGAGGGGGATCTTCTTCAAAGTCTTGCCGGTGGCTGTCGTCACCAGGAGCAGCCTGGACCCCTCGCTCCGAGCCTGCGCGTGATTCTTGCCGGACATCAAAAGGTATAGGTGGCTGGCGTTATCAACCGCCATATCTAAAACTAAAATCTGGTAACGCGACGAGATGGTGAGTCCTGCGACCTGGCGACGTGCGGAGACGAAAGGCGGTTTGATGACCACGTCGGACTCCGGCTTGAACTCGCTCAACAACCGCCCGTCGCGCGCGTAGTGCCTGATTAACGGCGGGAAATTAAAACTCAAATAAAAGCCGCCCGCCCTATCTGCGACGAGATTGCCGTTACTCAAAACCCTGTCCGTGTCTGAATTGCCGTATTGAATCCGCTGGCCGAAACTATGCAGCAGCTCTCCCCTGGAATTGTAGACATCAAAGAGGGTATCTCCAAAGCCCATCAAGACTACGGCTTCACCGAACGAGTTGAGCTGAAGTTTCAAGGGGTCGTTTTTCCGACACTCGAAACTCGACTGCACCTGACAGTTGCGGTTCAGCCTTACTATGCGCGCGTTGGCGGAATCCAGTATCCAGATATTGCCTGCCCTATCGACGGATACGTCTGACGCGGAGGCTGGCGCGCGGGGAGCGCAGAGGCGCGAAAGATTGTGCCCCCGGCTGCTGGAAATAAAGATATTCGAGAGTTCCGTGTCGAGCAGGTAGATATTGCCCGAGGGGCTGACGGTTATCTTTTCGGGGAATGAGAGCGGCAATCGCTGCGCTGCCGAATCGAAGATTGATTCTAAGGATTGAAGCTCTTGGGATTGTGCGGAGGAGGCTAGAATCAGGCCGCAAATAAAAGCTGCGATTGTTCGCAAGAATGAATGCTTGCAGTGAGGAAATCTCATAATTCCTCTGACGTTTAGCTAATTCAATGACGTGAAGAAAATGCAGTTAAGTTCCGTGAAGAAACTCGCATCAGTAGTAAAACGCCTTGGAAACGCAGGTATCTTCCATACATCGGGCCATCTTGTCAAGCATTTGCCATCCGCGATTTTTATGAAGGGCGAGGATTCTCCGGCCATATTCGAGCGCCGCTCGGCGCTTATCTATGAGGCCGAACCGGCTCACTGCGCCGCCGGGCAAGCCTTCCCGCGCCCGGAATTCTTCTGCTATGTTTCCCCTGCTTTTCAACCCTCGACGCCCGGCGCTCGAACTCTTTCAGGCGCGCGCTCTCAAGCAGAGGATTGACGGAGCACGCCCGCACGCCGATAAAGAGTTGCCAGATTCGCGGGCAGTTTCAAATATCACGGCAATCGAGGGAGGCCACCGCTTTAACTTCTACCCGGCAGGTTGTGCAGGGTGGAAGTTAAGGGCGGAGCCACCTCATCCCTTGTCTCTTGCCCTGGTTCTTGCTAGTATCCGCGCGAATGGATTTCGTCGAAAAAGCACGAATCATGGATGGAGCGCGGATCAATCGCGCGCTCTCAAGGCTGGCTTCCGAGATCGTCGAGGAGAACCACGGGGCGGGCGATCTTTACCTGGTCGGGATACAGCGGCGCGGCGTGCCCCTGGCCGAGCGCCTCGCCGACAAGATTGCGGATTTGGAGGGCGAGCGCCCGCCCGTCGGCATCCTCGACATCACGCTCTACCGCGACGACCTCTCGACCGTCGGCGCTAACCCGATAGTCAACCGGACCGAACTGCCCGGCGATGTCGAGAATCGCAACATCGTCTTGATTGACGACGTGCTCTACACGGGCCGCACGATTCGCGCGGCGCTCGATCAATTGATTGACTTCGGACGGCCGCGCCGCGTGCAGCTGGCGGTCCTCGTAGACCGCGGCAAAGAGCACCGCGAGCTGCCGATTCAGGCCGACTACATAGGCAAGGTCGTGCCGACGAAAAAGAGTGAGATCATCAAAGTGATGCTCACGGATTTTGACGAAGAAGAGGGCGTCGCCATCGTCGAGCGACCGACAACCGAGACTTCCTGAAGAGCGGCCAGAGATGGCCGCTTTTTTTTAGACCTGGATTCGGCGGGCAACAGCGGGGGCTGATGAGCTCATCCTTCAAGCACAAAGACCTGCTCGGCATCCGCGAGCTGACGGCCGCCGAGATCACACATGTGCTCGACACGGCCGAAGGCTTTCGCGACATCTCGCGGCGTGAGATTAAGAAAGTCCCGACCCTGCGCGGGCGCACCGTCATCAATCTCTTCTTCGAGCCTTCGACGCGCACCCGGACCTCCTTCGAGATCGCGGCCAAGCGGCTCTCGGCCGACGCCATCAACATCAGCGCCTCTACTTCGAGCGTCACTAAGGGCGAGACCCTGATGGACACGGCGCGCAATCTCGAAGCGATGGCCCCGGACTGTATAGTCATCCGCCACTCGTCGGCGGGCGCGCCGCAGCAACTGGCGCGCATCTGCCGCGCGGCGGTCGTCAACGCGGGCGACGGCGCGCATGAGCATCCGACGCAGGCCCTGCTCGATGCCCTGACCATCCGCGAGCACAAGGGCCGCATCGCGGGCCTGGAGGTCGCAATCATCGGCGACATCCTGCATTCGCGCGTCGCGCGCTCGAACATTCATCTTCTGACCAAGCTCGGGGCCCGTGTCCGCATTGCCGGGCCAGCGACGATGGTCCCGAGAGACTTCGGCGAGCTGGTCGAGAAGGGCCTGCACGTCGAGCGGCGGCTGGAGAGCGCGATTGACGGCGCGGACGTGGTGATGATTCTGCGGATTCAGCGCGAGCGCCAGTCCGACGCTTTTTTCCCTTCGATGCGCGAGTACGCTGTGCACTACGGGCTGCACCTGGAGCACCTGGAACTGGCCGCGCCCGGCGCTATCGTGATGCACCCCGGCCCGATGAATCGCGGGATAGAGATAGCCTCTAACGTCGCAGACAGCGCCCGCTCCCTGATTCTGGACCAGGTCTCGAACGGCCTGGCCGTGCGGATGGCCGTCCTGTACCTGCTGGCGGGCGGCGCGCATCACGCCGATGCAGTCGAGCTGGCCCTTAAGAAAACCGCCGAGCCCAAGACACACTAGGAAGCGAGCCGAGGACACACTGGCAGCATGAGATTGTTGATCGCCAACGGTTATTTGATTGACCCTTCGCAGGGACAGAACAGCGGCAAGAATCTGTTGATAGAGGACGGCCGCGTCTCGGCCCTGCTTGGTCGCGGCGAGGGTGTGCCGGAGGGCGCGGAGGTCTTCGACGCGACGGGACTGGTCGTCGCTCCCGGCTTCATAGACATGCACGTTCACCTGCGCGAACCCGGTCAGGAGTACAAGGAGACGATTGCGACGGGCGCGGCCGCGGCGGTAGCGGGCGGGTGGACCAGCGTCTGCGCGATGCCGAACACCGACCCGGTCAACGACAGCCCCGCCGTCACCCGTTTCATCATCGAGCAGGCCGAGCGGGCCGGGCTGGCCAACGTCTTTCCCATCGGCTCGATCACGAAAGGCTCGAAAGGCGCGGAGCTCTCGGAGATGGGCGAGATGAAGGCGGCGGGCATCGTCGCCGTCTCGGACGACGGGCGGCCAGTGCCTTCTGCGGGCATGATGAGACGCGCGATGGAGTACGCCAGCGGTTTTGAGTTGACGGTGGTGGACCACTGCGAAGACCGCACGCTGGCGGCCGGAGGCGTGATGCACGAGGGGCGCTGGTCGCTGACGCTCGGGCTGCGCGGTATCCCTGCGACGGCCGAGGAGATGGATGCCGTGCGCGACTGCGCCCTGGCCGAGTTGACCGGAGCGCACGTGCACCTGGCGCATCTCTCGACGCGCGGCGCAATCGAGGCCGTCCGCCGCGCCAAAGAGATGGGCCTTCCCGTGACCTGCGAGGCCGCGCCGCATCATTGGACGCTGACCGACGAGGCGGTCCAGGAATATGATACGAACACGAAGATGAACCCGCCTTTGCGCAGCCCGGAGCACGTCGAGGCGATTCTGGAAGGGCTCAGAGACGGGACGATTGATACCATTGCGACCGATCACGCCCCGCATCACGCGGACGAGAAGGCGCTCGAATACGATCAAGCACCGTTCGGTATCACGGGGCTGGAAACAGGGGTCGGGCTGGCGCTCGACGGCTTGGTGCATCGAGGCATTATCGGGCTGGAACGGCTGGTGGAATTATGCTCGGCCAATCCGGCGCGGATTTTCGGGCTGGCTGATCGCGGCACGCTCCGCAGGCATGCCTGGGGCGACGTGACGATTTTAGACCCCGAGATGCGCTGGACTTTCGACGCGGCACGCTCCAAATCGAAGAGCCGCAATACGCCCTTCGACGGCCGCGAGATGCGCGGCGCGGTGGTTGCGACGGTGGTCGCGGGCCGGGTCGTCTATCGTCACCCGGAGCTGGCACGCATCAGCGCCGGGAAGCACGGCAGCGACATGACGCTCAAGTGAGCGAGCCCGGCTGGCTTCAGTTGATGGAACGGATGAGAAACAGGCGGCGCGCTCTTCATCGATGAGCGTGCCGCCTGCTTTTCCTTAGGGCAGATGTGGGCAGATATTACTAGAGAGACCCGCTGCGCTCTCCCCTTCGCAACGGGTCTCTCTAGTGCGGTCGCTCACTTACGTAATGACAGGGGCGACCGATCTCGTTAGATTTTGTTGGAAGCCCGCCCGCGCTCTCCCCTTCGCTTGCGGGCTTCCATCGTACCGGCAATCTATTCGGTTGCCGATCTCGTTTGAGGCTATCGAACGTTCGACGCGGGCAGCGAGACGCTCTGGTTGAGCACTACGCCGAACTCCGTGTCGCGCTTGACGACCGCCTCCTGACCCTTTGAAAAGATCGCGCCTGCGACTCCCAGCCCCGCGCCGACTCCGGCCCCGATGCCTGCGCCCTTGCCGCCGCCAGCGATTGCGCCGATCAGTGCGCCGGTGGCCGCGCCGCCGCCGATGAAGACCACGTTACGCTTCATGGAAGACCTGCCGGAGACCTGGCCCTCGTTGTCGCTGTTACCGCCCGCGTTCTCCGCCAGGTTGGTCAGCGAGCCGTTGATGGCCCTCGAAGAACCGTTGGGCAGTTGGACGGAGACGAACGAGACGCCAATCGTGCCTGCCTTGCTCTTACGCGAAGCGCGGTCAACGCTGGTCACGCGGCCCCCGATGATGCTCCCCGAAGGAATCACTTCGATCCCGGCTGAATAGACGGGGTCAACCACCGTCGTCGTAAAGCGGTCGCCGACGCGCGCATTGCCCGAGCTAATCTCTTCATTCATCCTGACGCGAATCGTCTGGCCCGCATTGACCGTGTAATAAGCGGGCGTCGTGGTATTGGCGACGGGGCGCGTGTAGCGGCCGAGCCTGGGCGTGCGCCGCCGTGTGCGCCGCGTTTGTCCGAACGCCGGAATAACGCTCCCGGCCATTAATGCTATGAGAACTAAGAACCCGAGGGCGCGTTGCGCCAGATTGCTTTTAGCGACACTCATCATTGAAATCCTCTCTGTTAAGGGCCGCCGCTGCTTTGAGCCCGCGCCGAGCATGCGGTGGACGTTTTACCCTAGAGCAATGAGCGTGCCACATTCGCCGGATACTCGCCCAGGGCCATAAAACCGAGGCGGGCGTTGATTTAGAGCCGTTTTTATTCGCGTCCGGCGGGAGTTCGCGGGCCGTTTGTAAACGATGTGCGCGAGCGGGGCGGCCCCTCTGCACGATATGGGGTGAGGTTGGCGGGTGAGAAAAAACGAGAGGCTAAACGCTGTTGCATTTTGCCTCTCGTCCGGCCTTTGAGAGTGGATGCCGGGGGCGGGACTCGAACCCGCACGGCCTTGCGGCCAACGGATTTTAAGTCCGTCGCGTATACCATTTCGCCACCCCGGCGCTGGCGGGCGAAAGATAACACGGCGGGCCTGCCGTTTCCAACTTCTTCACAGTTGGCGGGCCGGGATGCTAGAATGTTTTTGAACGACAGCCATAAACAGCTAGCTTCTCCCGACAGGTCTAAATTTATGACTGAAGAGCAGGAAGTATTTCTCAAGCACATACAGAAGTCCGGGCTCAAGCGGACGGCGCAGCGCGACCTGATTCTCGAAGTCTTTCTGCGGACCGAAGAGCACCTGTCGAGCGAGGACCTCTATCGCCTGGTGCAGCACGAAGACCCGAGCATCGGGCAGACGACCGTCTATCGCACGCTCAAGCTGTTGACGGAGGCGGGCTTGGCGCGCGAGGTTCGCTTCGGCGACGGGCGCACCCATTACGAGCACAATTACAAGCACCAGCATCACGACCACATGATCTGCACCGAGTGCGGGAAGATTATCGAGTTCTATTCCGCCGAGCTGGAAGCGATTCAGGAGGCGATGGCCGCCAAGTACCATTTCGAGCCGACGCAGCACAGCCTGCGAATCCTGGGCGTCTGCGCCGCTTGCCGCCGCGAAGTGCGCGAGCGCAAAAAACAGGAATCGGCGGCGCAGCCACACGTCCGGGTCGCCGCCGTCGCCCAGCGCGCAGACTAAAATCCAGACCTCAAGTAGACGGTTGAAAGGCGAAAGTAAAGGCCGGGGCGCCGCGTGCACCTGCCTCGCTTTCGCCTTTTTTCCGCACGAAAAGGGCTGTCAGCCCATCGGGGCCGATTTTCGCCCGGCCGGGGCTTGAGCAATAAGTTTTAGCAATAAGTAAACCCGAGTCCTGAGTTGGTTATGCTGAAAGTAACCCAGCACGACACAGATTGTAATGCAGCATCTTCAGCTTGATAGTGTTCCATAGTCCATGCCACGAACGACTAAACACACGGTCTACGAACCTCGTCCACAACTGCG
>DASVWH010000185.1:0-3904 GCA_036389715.1 Pyrinomonadaceae bacterium
CGCCTTTGAATCCGTCGCCGACTGGGACGCACACGAGCAGGTCTGACAAAGCGAGGAAGAGTTTGGGTCATGTAATCATTTAGTCATTGATTCATCGAAAAATGAGTAGATGAATCAACGACTGAGTGATTACATGGCTCTCCAATTGCTGACAAAGTTTCGGCACTTTTCCACAGACTCCTGTGGAAAAGTCTGTGGAAAAGGCACTCTTTAGCGTTACAAGTTCCTGACAATTTTAGACTTCTAGCATTTTGCACACGTTCGCGGCAAATTTTCCGAAGTCGTGACGGTGCGCCGCTTGCTTTGATGAGACAGAGCCTGACAGCCACGCGCGTCTTCTTCGTCCTGACTCTGCTGCCGGTGTGTCTGCTGCTCGTCGCGTCACTCTCATGCGTCAGGTTGTCACGCAGGGCATCGCTCTCCGGCGGTCAAACTGCCCCACCCGTTATTCACGGCGGCGCGGCCCCGCAGGGGCTCATCAACCTCAACACGGCCACGCCGGAGGAACTCGAAAAGCTCCCCGGCATCGGCAAGGGTCTGGCCGCGCGAATCATAGATTTCCGCGCACAGTTCGGGCGCTTTCGTCGTGCGGAGCACTTGATTATGGTGCGCGGCATAGGCGACGTGCGCTTTCGTGCGCTACGTGCCCTGGTGACGGTGGAGTAAGCATGGCCGGGTTGATTGAGCTTCGGCGCGCCGCGCGCGAGATTTTCGCCGAAGCGCTCAAGAGCGTTGACGCGGGCCAGGCTCTGCGTCGTGCCGTGCGGCTCGACGGCTCACGCCTGAGCGTCCTCGAAACCACGATTGACCTCACACACGGCCCTTCATCTATCTACGCGATTGCGCTGGGTAAGGCTGCGCTCCCGATGGCCGGGGCGCTCGGCGCAATCCTCCGCGAGCGGTTGACGGCCGGAGTCCTGACGGGCCCCTTGACGCCGGGAGCGCGCGAGAGCGCGGCTGTTTCACTCGACGCACTCGCTTTCCCCGAACGCTGGCGCGTCTTCAACGGCGGACACCCGCTGCCGAACCGACAAAGCCTGGCCGCGGCGGAGGCTGCGTTCGCGCTTCTGCGACGCGCCGACGAAGAACGCGCGCTCGTTCTCTTCCTCATCTCCGGCGGAGGTTCGGCGATGCTCGAATGGCCGCGCGAAGAGCAGACGACCGTCGAGGAATTGCGGGCGGCGAATCGCATCCTCATCTCTTGCGGGGCGACCATCCGCGAGATCAACGCTGTGCGCCGCGCCTTCTCAGCCGTCAAGGGCGGGGGCCTGGCCGCACGCGCTCCGCGGGCCGCGCAGTTGAGCTTAATCATTTCGGATACGGGCGCGAACGAGCCGGAAGCGGTCGCGTCGGGTCCGACGTTCGAGTCGCCGGACGCGACGGCGGAAGCATCCTCCGTCCTTGAGCGTTACCGTCTCGAAGAGAGCCTGCCCGCGATGATTGTGCGGGCCGTCAAACGTCCACCTGAGCAGGCGGCCGCTCTTCCAACAACCGCTTTGCGCAAGCACTTTATTCTTCTGGACAACGAGCGGGCGCTTCAGGCAGCAGCCGCGGCAGCGCGTGCCCGCGGCTTCGACGTAGAGATTGCGCGCGAGGTCTCGGAGCAGGCCGTTGATGAGGGTTGCGCCGTGCTGCTGTCCAGGCTGTCGGAGCTGCACGGCCGGACCGAGGGCTCCGGGCGGGCGGCCTGCCTGCTTTCCGGGGGCGAGTTTTCGTGTCCCGTGCGCGGCGCGGGCATCGGCGGGCGCAACGCCGAGACGGCGCTTCGTCTGGCCATTGAGCTGGATGCGCAGGCCGCGGGCGGGCGCTTCCCGGAAAACACCGTCGCACTGAGCGCCGGAACGGATGGGATTGACGGCAACAGTCCGGCGGCGGGCGCGATGGTTGACACGACGACCGCGAGGCGCGCGCGGCTGCTCGGGCTCGATGCCCGGCAGTTCCTCGAAGCGAGCGACGCCTATACTTTCTTCGACGCGCTCGGCGACGCGATCATGACCGGCATGACCGGCACGAATGTCAGAGACCTGCGCATCATGCTCACGGGCTGACCCGGCAGCCGAAGAGTTCTTTTCGTTCCGCGCGGCCGTCAACAGTTTGACTCTCAAGCTGCTGGCATACTATAAAACCCGGACGGAGTAAAAACCGAACGTAGTGCCCGGCACACGCTCTCTCTGCGCGCCGCTCCAAGCGCGAGGCATCAAGGAGTTCCGAGAAATGTCTACAAACATCACGCAGGACATCCATCTCCCGTCGCAGGTCGAAGATAGGCCGCAGCCTCCAATGACTTTTCAGGCGCTGGCCGAAAAGCTCAACGCGCTGGTCGCCGCGCCGTCGTTCGCAGAGATGGAGAACTGGCTTCGAGACGTGCTGGTGACCGGGGCGGACCTCAATCCCTATCGCTTCTTCAAGGCCGGAACGTATGCCCGCCATCGCGTGCTGCGCAATGAGTTTGCGGAGCTGCTGGTCCTCTGTTGGCGGCCGGGGCAGCGCACCCCCATTCACGACCATAACGGCTCATACGGCGCGGTCCGAGTCTGCGAGGGCGTGATGTGGGAGACCATGTTTGCCCTTAACAACACGCGCGAGCTTTATTACCAGTCGGCGCGTGAATGGAAGGAGAGGGACGTGACGGGGGCGGACGTGCCCGACATTCACCAGCTCGGGAACCCGGAAGTCAGCGGGCAGAATCTAGTCACACTGCATCTTTACGCACCTCCTCTCGGCGTCCTCAACACCTACAAGGTCGGCAGCTCCGAAGTCGGGCACTACTCGCCAAACGAATTCATGGACGGCGCTGGCATCTGACCGGAAAATGAGGGGAAAGATGGCGAGACGCGCCCGTGCCGACGGGCAACACGTCCCTTCGCGCCCGCGCTCATTCAATCCTTTCCGCCTGCGCGCCCTGAGAGCTTTACCGGCGCGGCGCGACGCTTCTCTCATTCGTCATTCTTCCGGCTTCCGGCCTGCTCCATCTCGCCTGTCGCGCCTGCTTGCGGTCGCTCTATCCATACTCGCCGCTGCCGGTTGTGCTCATCGGGAGCGCTCCGGTGAAGAGACCGGCTCGCTCGAACTCAACGTCGCCGCCGCCTCTAATTTGACGGCCGCCTTCGAGGAGCTGGGGAAGCAGTTTACGGCGCAGACGGGCGTTCGCGTCGTCTTCAGTTTCGGCGCGACGGTCGAACTCTCGAAGCAGATCGAGAACGGCGCGCCCTTCGATGTTTTTGCCGCCGCAGATGTCGAGCAGGTTGATGCGCTCAACCGCAGCGGACTCGTCAGCCCCGGCACGAATCATCTCTACGCGCGGGGCCGACTGGTGCTCTGGACGCCGCCGGAGAGCCCGCATACCATCAACCGTCTCGAAGACCTGACGCGCGCCGAAATCGAGCGCGTCGCCATCGCCAAGCCGGACCTCGCGCCCTATGGCCGGGCCGCGATAGAGGCCCTCCGCGCACTCAATCTCTGGGCGCAGGTCGAGCCGAAGGTCGTCTACGGCCAGAACGTCTCGCAGGCCAGGCAATACGCCGCGACGGGTAATGCCGAAGCAGCCTTTATCCCGCGCGCGCTGGTCAAGGCAGGCGAAGGCAGTTTCGTCGAAGTTGACGAGCGGCTGCACGGGCCGATCAACCAGGCCGTAGCAGTCATCAGGGATTCCCCGCGCCAGGAAGCCGCGCGTCGCTTCGTCGCCTACCTGCTGAGCCCCGAGGGCCAGGGCTTGCTCGAACGCTACGGGTATAAAAAAGTGACGGGTGATGAGTGATAAGTGAACCCGAGTCCTGAGTTGGTTATGCTGAAAGTAACCCAGCACGACACAGATTGTAATGCAGCATCTTCAGCTTGATAGTGTTCCATAGTCCATGCCACGAACGACTAAACACACGGTCTACGAACCTCGTCCACAACTGCG
>DASVWH010000186.1:0-7096 GCA_036389715.1 Pyrinomonadaceae bacterium
GGCCATCACTCGCGCGATAGCGGACCAGGCGCGCACTATTCGCATCCCGGTCCACATGATCGAGACCATCAACAAGCTGATTCGTACTTCTCGCATGCTGGTCCAGGAGTTGGGACGCGAACCGACCAGCGAAGAGATCGCTTCGCGCGTTGACATGCCCGTGGCCAAGGTGCGCAGCGTCTTCAAGATGGCGCAGCAGCCCATCTCTCTGGAGACGCCCATCGGCGAAGAGGAAGATTCGAGCCTCGGCGATTTCATAGAGGATAAGTCCGGGACCAACCCGGCCGATTCCGTCGTCGTCTCGAACCTGCGCCAGATTACGGACGAGGTGCTGGCCACCTTGAGCCCGCGCGAGGAGAAGGTCATCAAGATGCGCTACGGGCTCGGCTCGATAGGCGAGGAGCACACGCTCGAAGAGGTCGGCAAAGACTTCAGCGTGACGCGCGAGCGCATCCGCCAGATCGAGGCCAAGGCGCTCAGGAAACTGCGTCATCCCTCGCGGGCACGTTTGCTCAAGGCCTTCATCGAAGGCTCGCAACAGTAAGAGCATGAAAATTCGCGCCGCCGGTCGCCTTCTGGCTTGAGATAGCATGCGACCGGCGGCGCGATTCTCCGTCAAACAGGCTTTGCGTGTTATCCGCCGGGAAGTTATTCCGCAAAAGAGTGCCGGGCGTGCTTTTCAGATTGCAAGCGTCTAATAGATAATCGGGAAGAATTCCGAGGTCCAAGGGGTATGAGAAGATGACCGTGGCCGAGATCGAGAAGCAGCCGCCGCCGTCCGATTATGAGTTGGCGCAGAAGGCTTCGGCGGGCGATGTCAGCGCGTTTGAGGATTTGTATCGCCGCCACTTCAAGCGCGTCTACGCGCTCTGTATGCGGATGACCGGAAATCCTGAGGAGGCCGAAGACCTCACACAGGAGACCTTCACCCATCTCTATAATAAGATCGGCAGCTTTCGCGGCGAGTCGGCCTTTACGACCTGGCTGCACCGGATGACGGTCAACCAGGTGCTGATGCACTTTCGTCGTCGCAAGAGCCGCCCGGAATTTACCACGCCCGAGGGCGAGACTCCGATACAGATCGTTCAGGGCACGGAGAACCAGAACAAGATGCCGGTCGTGGACCGGATCATGCTGGAGAACGCCATCTCGAAATTACCGGCCGGTTATCGCAGCGTTTTCGTGCTGCACGATGTCGAAGGCCACGAGCACAACGAGATTGCCGCGATGCTCGGCATCTCCGAAGGGACTTCAAAGTCGCAACTGCACAAAGCCCGCCTTAAATTAAGGCAGTTGATTAGAGAACAGGCGGCCTTAAATTAGCATCTAAGATTTACCACGAGGACGAGGGTTAGTAATTACGCTTAGGGAGAATTACCGATGGACTGTGCAAAGAGCCTTGCGATGCTCAGCGAATTTCGTGACGGCATCATCAGCGAAGAAGAGAGGGCGCTGGTCAAAGCGCACCTGGCGAACTGCACCCCGTGCGACGGGGTCTTTCGTGACCTGGACGTGATCGTCATGGCGGCCAGTGGCCTGCGAGCGGAACAGGGATTCACCTTCCCGGACGAGAACGCTCTCTGGCGGCGCATGGCGATAGCGAAACGGGCAGTTCATTAAACCGGTCGCGGCGCAGCAGCGCTTCACAGACGGCCCGCCCGGGCCATTCTCTCCAAGTCTCCCTGTCTCAGGGAGTCGCGGCCATCTCGGTTCTATCCGCCTCTGTAAACCTGTTCAGTAGTTGACGCATCTCGACCGGGTTCGAGACGCAGAACTGCGCGCGCGTGCGGCCGTCGCCGACGTGTACGGTCCAGGCATCGTCGGGCAGGCGCGCGAAGAGGTCTTCGTCCGTGCGGTCGTCGCCCGCCGCGAAACAGAAGGCGGGTGCGGGTGTGGCCGCATCGAGACGCGAGAGCACCTCGCCCTTATTGGCCCAGGCCAGCTTGACCTCGACCGACTTCTGCCCGCGAAATGCGCGCAGCTCCGTTTCCGCCAGCATCTGTTCCAGGTTCGAGACCAGCTCGTTGGCCAGCCACGCGCCAAACTCCGGGTCCGACATGCGGTAGTGCCAGACCAGCGAGAACTCCTTCTCTTCGATAAAACTCCCGGGCGTGCGGTTGACGTAATGTTCGAGCATGGGAGAGACGCGCTCCTTCCACTCGTCGGAATAGCCCGCCCTGTAAAGCTCCCAGCGCATCGTTTCCGGCGACCTCATGATCGCCCCGTGTTCGGCCGCCAGCCATAATCCCCTGACCTGGCCGAACCATCGCTCGACATCCCTTTGCGACCTGCCGGAAATAAGCGCGACGGTATTGGCCGGATTGCGTGCCAGCCGTGAAAGCGTGGTAATCAGGCCGGGCGGAGGCACTGCGTCCTGCGGGCGATTGGCGTAAGGGACGAGCGTCCCGTCATAGTCGAGCAGCAGGCGGCGCTGGCCTGCCGCGCGGTAGGCGTCCGTCACTTCCGAGACGGGCAGCCGCTTCGGTTTCTCGGCCGGGTGCTCGCCGCGCTCCATCGCGGCTTCGACCAGGTTGTTGAGAAAGCGGTCGCTCCAGGCGAAGACGTTGTTGCGCAGCACCCTCTTGTGCAGCGCGGCCATCCGCTCGCGGCGCTCCTCCACGGGCAGCGAGAGCGCACGCTCGATGACCTCGGCCGTCCGCTCCTCGTCGTAGGGGTTGACCAGAAAGGCCTCGCCCATCTCGGCGGCCGCGCCCGCAAACTCGCTTAAGACGAGCGCGCCCGTTCCCTCCTGCTGGCAGGCGACGTATTCCTTGGCGACGAGGTTAAGGCCGTCCCTGAGCGGTGTGACCAGCGCCACGTCGGCCGCCGCGTAGAGCGCGGCCAGCTCCGAGCGCGGAATCCCGCGGCGGATGTAGACGATAGGCGTCCAATCGGGCGTGCTGAATTCGCCGTTGATCTTGCCGACCAGCTCGTCCACCTCCTGCCGCAGCTCCTTGTACATCGGAATCACTTCGCGCGACGGGACGGCCACCTGGATGAGCACGGCCTTGCCGCGGAGCGCGGGCGCTTGCCTGAGCATCCGGCGGAAAGTTCGGAGGCGCTCCGGGATGCCCTTCGTGTAGTCGAGACGGTCAACGCCGAGCAGGATGTGGCGGCCGGTGAAACGCTGGCGCAGCTCCGCCAGGCGATTGCGCGTCTGCTCATCCGTTTGCAGCAACTGCGTGAACTCCTTGGGCGCGATGCCGATGGGGAGCGCGTCGAGACGAACGGAGCGACCGCCGATCTCGACGCTGTCCATCCGGCTCTCAAGGCCCAGGACGCGCAGCGCCGAGGCGCGAAAGTGTTGCAGGTAGCCGTAGGTGTGAAAGGCTATGTAGTCGGCCCCGAGCAGTCCTTCCAATAACTCTTCGCGCCTCGGGAGCAGCCGGAAGATGGGCGAGGAGGGAAAAGGAATGTGCAGGAAAAAGCCTATCCGGGCCTCCGGCGCTGCCTCGCGCAGCAGGCGCGGCAGGAGCATTAACTGGTAGTCGTGAATCCAGACGATGTCGTCGGGCGTGAGATGCTTGAGCACCGCATCGCGGAAGCGCAGGTTGGCGTCAATGTAGGCCTTCCAGTGCTCCGGGTTGAAGTTGAGCAGGGAAGGAAATTGATGAAAGAGCGGCCAGAGCGTCTGGTTGGCGTAGCCTTCGTAAAAGCCGTGAGCCATCTCGGCCGGGATGTCTACGGCGAAGTAACGCTCGCGCTCGGCCCAGCGTTCGAGCGTCTTTTGCCGCTTCTCGTCCGCGACATCCGAAGAGTCGCCCGACCAGCCGATCCAGATGCCCTTCGTGCGCTGGAGAATCGGCCCCATCGCCGTCGCCAGCCCGCCCGTACTCTTGTCCGTCCGCCAGCCGTCGCCCGTCCGCCTGAGTGTGAAAGGCAGGCGATTCGAGACTACGACCAGACGTTGTTCGCCGATGATTGCCGGAGAAGCCATAGATGTCCCCTTGCTCGTTGAAGATGAAACTTTCCGCAGGCCCGTTGATAAGCTCCGCAGTCTACCTTAACCCGGCCCGCGCTTGAGAAGAAACCAGTAGAAGCCGTAGGGCGCGAGCGCCAGCTGGTACGGCCCCTCGTTGATGGCCGGAAACTCCGTCCGGCCGAGCATCTCGACGGGAATCGCCCCGCCGTAGTCGCCGAGGTCGAGCACGACGGGCTGCGCCACCCGCGAGAGATTGAAGACGCAGAGCACGGTCTGGCCGAGATAAGTGCGTGTGAAGGCGAAGACCTTGCGATTCTCGGGCTTGACGAATTCCATCGAGCCGCGCCCGAAGACGTGATGACTCTTGCGCAGGTGAATCATCTGCCTCATCCAGTTGAGCAGCGAGCTGTCGTAGCGTTGCTGCGCCTCGACGTTGACGGACTCGTAGCCGTAGACGGGATTGTTGATGACCGGAAAATAGAGTCGCTCGAAGTCTGCCTTCGAGAAACCGGCGTTGCGATCCGACGACCACTGCATAGGGGTGCGGACGCCGTCGCGGTCGCCCAGATAAATGTTATCGCCCATCCCGATCTCGTCGCCGTAGTAGAGAAAGGGACTGCCCGGCAGGCTAAAGAGCAGCCCGTGCAGCAGCTCTATCTGCCTGCGGCTGTTGTCCAGGAGCGGCGCGAGACGCCGCCGGATGCCGACGTTGATTCGCATCCTCCTGTCTTTCGCATACTCGTTGTAAAGATAGTCGCGCTCCTCGTCCGTCACCATCTCCAGCGTCAGCTCGTCGTGATTGCGCAGGAACATGCCCCACTGGCAGTTGTCCGGGATGGGGGGCGTGCGCTCTAAAATCTCGACGATGGGGCGGCGGTCCTCCTGCCTGAGCGCCATGAAGAGACGCGGCATGATGGGGAAGTGATAGCCCATCTGAAACTCGTCGCCGCGCCCGAAATATTCGACCACGTCTTCGGGCCACTGGTTGGCTTCGGCCAGCAGCAGGCAGTTCGGGTAACGCGCTTGGACGAAGGCGCGCAGGCGCTTGAGAAAAGCGTGCGTCTCGGGCAGGTTCTCGCAGTTCGTGCCTTCGCGCTCGAAGAGGTACGGGACGGCGTCAACGCGAAAGCCGTCTATCCCGAGATCGAGCCAGTAGGCGACGGCGTCGAGCATCGCCTGCCGGACCTCCGGGTTGTCGTAGTTAAGGTCGGGTTGATGGCTGAAGAAGCGATGCCAGTAGAAGGCATGCGCCTCTTCGTCCCAGGTCCAGTTGGAGTGTTCCGTGTCCGTGAAGATGATGCGCGCGTCCGGGTATTCCCGGGCCGTCTCGCTCCAGACGTACCAGTTGCGCCGCGGCGAGGTGGGCGACGTGCGCGCCTCCTGAAACCAGGGATGCTGGTCCGAAGTGTGATTGATGACGAGGTCGGCGATGACGCGAATTCCGCGCGCGTGCGCCGCATCGAGGAACTCCCTGAAATCCTCAATCGTGCCGTATTCCGGCAGCATCCGGTAGTAGTCCGAGATGTCGTAGCCGCCGTCGCGCAACGGCGAGGCGTACATCGGGAGCAGCCAGATACAGTCAATCCCGAGCCACTGAAGATAGTCGAGCTTCTGGGTCAGCCCGCGAAAATCGCCGATCCCGTCGGCATTCGAGTCGTAGAAGCCGCGAACGTAAACCTCGTAGAAAACCGCATCCTTGTACCAGAGAGCATCGTCAAGGAGTCTGCTCAGCTCGACCATCTCTGCTTCGCCCCTTATTTGTTCGTCGTGATGCGGAGAAAGATAGCGGGAAATCCGGTGTCAATGCAAGGCTGGGCGTCCGCACGGGGCGAGCTGGAAACACTGCGAGCACTCCCCGTTTGAAATCCCCGGGGAGCGCCCGCGTTTACCTTGAAGCAACGGCCCGCGCACCTTCTACTTTCAAGCGACGGCGTGCCCGGCTTACCTGAGCGGCTTGATTATCTGTCCGAGCAGATCGGCGCGCGTCTCGTCGCGCACGAGGTGCGGGTATCTCTCGCCCTCATGGTACTTCAGTTGATAGGTCGTATAGGTTCCGGCACGCTCGACGAGCAGCTCCAGCGGCGCGGTCGCGGGGGAGCCTTTGGTTGACTTGATGGCGTTGTGCAGCGCCTGCGTCGAGAGTTTGCGGCCGTTGACGGCGACTATCTTCATGCCGGGCCTGATGCCCTCCTCGGCGGCGGCGAGACCGGGAATGATGTCGCGGACGGCCCCGTCGCTTTCCAGCAGGAGCCCGATGGAGAAACTCGCGTCGGTGATGTTGGAGACCTGCTCGCCCGCTCTCGAATACCAGTTAGGAGTGTCCGTGTAGACCAGCTTCCAGCCGCTCGCTTCGACGCCGCCGAGCGGGGGGCGCGCGTTGATGTTGAAGACGCGCGCCGTAAAGAAGCCGCGCCAATCGTAGGGCACGACTTCGTTAAAGGCTGCGACGACATCATCGAAGGTGTAAGGCCTGACGGCGGGCGCGCCGCTCTGCCCGCCGTGAAAGCTGCGGCAGAAGTCGTCCAGAGAGCGCCGCCCGCCGCTCTGTCGCCGGATAATCGTGTCGGCTTCGAGCCAGACCAGCAATCCCTCGTCATAAAAATCGACGCCCCGCCGCGCGGCCTGTCCCTCTGTCGGAGCGTTGTAGAGGAATTGCGCGGCCGTCGCCGTATCGGCCAGCGGACGCCAGTTGCGGCCGGGGCGATTGTTGTCCAGGTTCGCGGCCACGTAGGCCAGGTAATCGCGCGTCTGCTCCGGCGTGCGCAGTCCGCTGCGGCTGGTCAAAAGCAGGTTGCCGATGTACTGCGTCATGCCCTCGTAGACCCAGAGCAGCTCGCCCTGCATGGGCTGCTGGTAATCGGGCGTGGCGAGCCCGGCCGGGCGACGATACTTGCCGTTCCATGAATGCGTGTATTCGTGCGGCAGCAGCGTCACGCGCCGCCCGCGCGAAACTTCGTCAATCAGCGTCCGCTCGGGCACGCGGTTATCGCTCGACTCGTGATGCTCAAGCCCGTTGCTGAGCACGGCGTCGCTGAGCGTGAGCAGGAAGTGATAGTTGCGGTAGTGACGCGCGCCGAAGAGCGCCATCGCTTCCGAGACCAGCTGCTTGTAATGCGTGACCGATTCCGCAGGCATCTCCAGGGCCCCCGCGCTGTCGGCGACCATGTCTATGCG
>DASVWH010000187.1:0-24291 GCA_036389715.1 Pyrinomonadaceae bacterium
GCTCGGTGATTGTCGTCGGGCCGGAATTGAAGCTGCACCAGTGCGGCCTGCCGAAGAAGATGGCGCTTGAGCTATTCAAGCCGTTCATCTACAACCAGCTTGAGAAGCAGCAGCACGCGGCGACCATCAAGCAGGCGCGTGAGATGGTCGAGCGACAGGAGCCCGTCGTCTGGGACATCCTCGAAGAGGTGATTCGCGAGCACCCGGTTCTCTTGAACCGCGCGCCGACGCTTCACCGCCTGGGCATCCAGGCGTTCGAGCCCGTGCTGGTCGAAGGCAAGGCCATCAAGATTCACCCCCTGGTCTGCACTGCCTTTAACGCGGACTTTGACGGCGACCAGATGGCGGTTCACATCCCGCTCTCGCCCGAAGCGCAGATCGAGGCGGCCGTCCTGATGCTGGCCTCGAACAACATTCTCTCGCCCGCCAACGGGCAGCCCATCGCCGTCCCTTCGCAGGACATCGTGCTCGGGTGCTACTACCTGACGCGCGACAAGAAGGGCTCGAAGGGCGAGGGCCGCGTCTTCGCTTCGCTCGAAGAGGTGCTCCTGGCGCTGGACGCTAAGGAAGTGACGACGCAGACGCCCATCAAGCTGCGCGTGACGGGCGACCTGATTGATTTGACGCAGGAGCACGACACGCAGGACGTGATGAACGCGACCGTGCAGGAGAACATCCGCCGCGTCATCAACACGACGGTCGGGCGCGTCATCTTCAACGATTCGATTCCCGAAGGCTTGCCCTTCATCAACGGCACGCTCAAGAAGAAGGGCCTGCAATCAATCGTCAACTACTGCCACATCCGCCTCGGCCACGAGAGCACAGTCAAGATGCTTGACGATCTCAAGACCTTAGGGTTCCTCTATGCGACCAAGGCGGGCATCTCCATCGGCATTGACGATCTCGTGACGCCCGACGCCAAGAAGCCGCTCGTTGAAAAGGCCGAGAGCGATGTGATCGATGTCGAGCAGCAGTACCTGGACGGCGTCATCACGAACGGCGAACGCTATAACAAGGTGGTCGCCATCTGGTCGGAAGTGACGGACAAGGTCGCCAAGGAGATGTTCCGCGCGATGGACAAGCGCGAGAAGGACCTGGATGAACTCAACCCGATCCTCGTCATGAGTGATTCGGGCGCTCGCGGCTCCGCGCAGCAGATTCGGCAGCTGGCCGGGATGCGCGGGCTCATGGCCAAGCCTTCGGGCGAAATCATCGAGACGCCGATTCGCGCCAACTTCCGCGAAGGCTTGAACGTCTTGCAGTACTTCATCTCGACGCACGGCGCGCGCAAGGGTCTTGCCGACACCGCGCTCAAGACGGCCGATTCCGGCTACCTGACCAGGCGGCTCGTTGACGTGGCGCAGGACGTGATTATCTCCGAGCCCGATTGCGGCACGCTGCGCGGTATCAGCGCGACGGCGATTGTCGAGGGCGGCGAAGAGATCGAGAGCTTGCGTGACCGCATCGTCGGGCGCACGAGCCTCGACGATGTGATAGACCCGGTCGAGGGCCGCGTCATCGTCGGGACCGGCGACGAGATCAACGAGGATTTGGCGGCCGAAATTCAACGCTCCGGCGTGCAGAGGGTGCGGATTCGTTCCGTCCTGACGTGCGAATCGCGGCGCGGCTGCTGCGTCAAGTGCTACGGGCGCAACCTCGCCACGGGAAGGCCCGTGGACATCGGCGAGGCCGTCGGCGTCATCGCGGCGCAGAGTATCGGCGAGCCGGGCACGCAGCTGACGATGCGTACCTTCCACATCGGCGGCACGGCGCGTCTCGAAGAGTCCTCGAAGCACGAAGCGCGTGTTGACGGGACGATTCGCTACGTCGAGCTTTCGACCGTCAAGAACCGCAAGGGCGAGATCATCGCCATGAACCGCAACGGCGCGCTGACGATCATTGACGAGCGCGGCCGCGAAGTCGCGCGTTACCAGATCGTCTACGGCGCGCACCTGCACGTCGCAGACGGCGCTCGCGTCCGCCAGGACCAGATGCTGGCGACGTGGGACCCCTTCACCTTCGCCATCCTGACGGAGGTCGCCGGTCACGTTAAGTTCCAGGATTTGAAGGAAGGCGTGACGGTTGACGAAGAGGTGGACGAAGTGACGGGGCAGTCGCGGATGGTCGTCAAAGACTCGCCCGACGAGAAGAAGCAGCCCCGCCTGGAAATCCGCAGCACGGGCGCGAACAAAATCCTGAAGACTTACCAGATGCCTGTTCGCGCTAACCTGATGGTCGGCGACGGCGACGAAGTGGAGCCGGGCGACGTGATCGCCAAGATTCCGCGTGAGACGACGAAGACCAAGGACATCACGGGCGGTCTGCCGCGCGTCGTCGAGCTGTTCGAGGCCCGCAAGCCGACCGAGACGGCCATCATGTCGGAGATAGACGGGACGGTGCGCTTGGGCCCGATTGCCAAGGGCAAGCGCAAGCTGATTATCGTCGGCAACGACGGCGAGGAGCGCGAGTACGACATCCCGCGCGGCACTCACATCAACGTTCAGGAGGGCGACCGCGTCCGCGCGGGCGAGGCCCTGATGGACGGTCCCCTGAACCCGCACGACATTCTGCGAGTGCTCGGCATGAACCGCTTGCAGGAGTATATCGTCAACGAGATTCAGGAGGTCTATCGCCTGCAAGGCGTCAACATCAACGACAAGCACATCGAAGTGATTGTCAGGCAGATGCTGCGCTGGGTGAAGATACGCGAAGTGGGCGACACGGACTTTCTGCTCGACGAGCAGGTGGACCGCTTCCGCTTCCAGGACGAGAACGAGCGCGTGATCGGCGCCGACGGCGAGCCTTCGCAGGCAGACCCGCTGCTGCTCGGCATCACGAAGGCGAGCCTCTCGACAGACTCCTTCATCTCGGCGGCTTCCTTCCAGGAGACGACCCGCGTCCTGACGGAAGCGGCCATCTCAGGGCGCATAGATTACCTGCGCGGCCTGAAGGAGAACGTCATCATGGGACGCCTGATCCCGGCCGGGACGGGCATGGAGTATTACCGCAACGTCCAGGTCGAGCGCGACGACACGCCCGGCCAGAACGACAACGACCGCGAGTTGGAGGACTTCCCGGAAATCACAGGCGGCCTGGATACCCCGGCCCCTGCCTCCCGCACGGCAGTGGCGGCGGGCGCGGACGGAGACGCGGCGGCGGACGGCGAGTAGCCCTCCGGCCTCTAACAACCGGGCGACGGCGCGAAGCGCGCCGCTCTCCTGACAATCAGCCGGGCAATCACCCGGACAAGCAAAAGACCGGAGAGGGAAGCAAAGCCTTCTCCGGTCTTTTTGCGTTTTCTCGCGGGAGTTTATAGTCAGAGCTTCAACAAAATGGCGGGCGTTCCGGCCGTGCGCTCTTCGGCAATGGCCGGGCGGGCCGCCTCTTTATTGAATGCAGATGCAGCCGGGCGGGCAGGGAGCGCCGACCTGCGCCGTGCCGGTGCATTGCGTGGGCGGCGCGTCCTCTTCATTGTTGCGCGCGGCGAGGATCGCGATGACGATGCCGATGCCCGCGGCGATGGCCACACCGATGCCGATTTTAGCTCCCGTCGAGAAGTTGTTACCCTTGATTCCTTTCACTTCCCGGTAGGCAATCGGGGCGGTCATTCCGGTCTCCGCATCGGCGATAACGAAATGGTCCGCCGTTATTTCGGTGATGTAACCCTGATACTCCGTCTTGTCATAGAGCACGACGCGAACGCGCGAGAAAGTGCCCTCACCGAGTTCGCGGACGGCGGCCCTGACCTGCATGGCGAGCATGGCCTGCCTGGCTTTCTCTGTCGGCGTTTCCGTCGCCAGCGGCGCGTAGCTGAAAAGGTGAAGCAGCAGCACGCTCAAGATGATGGACAAACATTTCTTCATCGAGGGTCTCCTTTCTGATTAGACCTGGGCCTTAAAGGGTTAGGGCGGCCAGAGGCCGTGCCGTGGGCGCTGCGGGCAAATTCGCCGAGCCCAGCGCCCTTTGGCCGTGCCTGCATGAACGCCCTGTCAAACGGTTTGCCGGGCACCTGTCGGGGAGACGCCGAAACTTTAAGAAAGATATGCTCCGGCCCGCGTTCGCCGGGGCCCGGTCTCAATGCTCCTGCCGGACCTTTCTTCTGTACGCGCGCCAGGCGACGATGGTCAGGGCGAAGAGGCCCATGGCCGCGCCGATGAGAGCGTAGGGGATAGCCCTTCGCGCGGGCCCGTTCGTCGCGTCACTATCTTCGCCGCCGGAGCTTTCCATTGCAAGGCCGTGCCGTGTTTCCCCGAGCGTTACCAGGACGGAGGCTTTTCCGTCGGGCGAGACTCTGCGCACGCGCGGTTCTTTCCATGTGCCGGGCGGGATGAATCCGTATTCCAGGATGTAGAGGTCGCCGCCCGGCGCGACGGCGACTCCCGTCGGCGACCAGGGCGTAGCGGCGCGCGCGACGGTCGAAACCACTCCGCCGGGCGTGACCTTGAGGACGCGCCGGTTGCGAAAGTCTGCGACGAAGACCTCGCCCGCCGCGTTGACGGAGAGGCCCATCAGGCTGCCCCAGGCCAGCTCGTCCCCAGCGGCGCTCGGGTCGCGGTCCTTCAAGTCGAGCCCGGCGGCGAGCGTCGTCACGGTTCCGTCCATCGTCACCTTGCGCACGCTGGAGCTGTCGGCCAGGTACAGAGAGCCGTCCGCGCCGAATGCAGCGCCGATGATGCTGGTGAACTTGGCCTCGCGGCCCTTCCCGTCAGCGTAGCCGTAGCCGCTTCCGGCGAGGACCGTGACCTCTCCGCCCGGCGTTCTTTTCAAGATCAGCGTCTCGCGCTTGAGATGATTGTCCTGTTCAAACGCATACGTATTGCCGTCGCGGTCTCGCAGGACGCCCAGGCCCCTCTGGGGCTTATCAGTCGCCGCGAGGAGGTACGTCTGGCGACCGTCCGGCGTCATCTTCCAGATGGCGTTGAGATAACGCCCGGTCGCCTGCACGTAGGTGTAATCCGGCCCGTAGAGATTGCCCTCTTCGTCCATCATCAGCTCGTGTACGTGCCTGCCGCTGACGCCCGGCCTGAAGACGGCGAGCCTGCCCCCGGCGTCAATCTTCCAGACCGTCTCCAGGTCGCTGAAATAGACCTGGCCCTGGCGGTCCAGGAGTATGCTCCAGGCCGGGTGCGCGGCGGCGTCAACACAGAGGAGGACGCAGGCCGAGACGAGAACCGCAATCATCAAGAGAGCGCGTTTCATCAGGGCAGCGAGACTTCTTTTGAGATGTAGGGTCGGCCTGTCGTCTTCCGCTTCGGGCAAGGCGGCCGGAATCGAGTTTGCGGGGCGAGCGCCGTTGTTCCGTTGAGACATAGGGTCCCCTTTACCGTTGCGAGAGAAGGAACGACCCCTTGTGAGAGAAAACTATGACGCGATGGATGCTATCACGCGTGTCAAGACTGGCCGCGTGCGCTTGCTTTTATTGTTAAAAAGAGGCGCTCCGGGCCTCTCCGTCCCGGTCTCAGGCTTGGACGCCGGGGCCGAGCAGGCGGTCAAACTCCCTTTTGACTACGGGGTAGCACTCACACGATACTGCTTCAAGGCCCTGCCGGTCGAGAATCTTGACGTGCCCGCGCCTGTATTTAATGACGCCGTCATCCTGGAGCTTAATCGCGGCTTCGGTGACGCCCGAGCGGCGCGAGCCGAGCATCGTGGCGATGAACTCGTGCGTCAGCGCCAGTTCGCCTGAGCCCGCCCGGTCGTGGCACATCAGGAGCCAGCGGGCCATCCGCCCGTCAATCGGATGGGCGCGATTGCAGGCGGCCGTCTGCGCTATCTGGATGAGGAATGCTTGCGTGTAGCGCAGCAGGAGGTCCTGAAACTCCCCGCACTTGCCGAACTCCTGCCTGAGCACGTCGGCGCGCATGCGCAGGGCGTCGCCCGGCAGTTGGACGACGGCCTGGAGCGGTGTCGTGATGCTTCCCAGAAAGACGCTGACGCCGAACATCCCTTCGTTGCCGACCATCCCGGCCTCGACCATTCTGCCGTCTTCGAGCACGCAGAGCACCGAAACCGTCCCGCGATTGGGAAAATAGACGTGCGTGATAATTTCTTCGGGCCGGTAGAGGATTTCGCCCAGCGGCAGCGGGACCGCTTCCAGGTAAGGCGAGAGGCGCTCGTATTCTGCGGGCGGCAGTGCGTTAAGAACCCGGTTCGAGGTGGGCGGCGGAGGGATTCCCGTGTGCGTGGACATAAACAGCCTTTCTGCTGACGTTTGCCTGTTAAAAATAGGGCGGCAGAAGGCGTAGGTTGTCAGGCTGGGCCTCATGTCGAAGACTTCTTTTCAAATATGGAGTCACATTATACCCTATATTCCCACCGCACGCAGCACGCCACCGTACACTGTCCATTCTGAGAGTGTATATTTTTCTGGTTTTACTTGGTAGCGTACAGATTAATGAGCGTTCATGTGCGATAGTTACCGTTTGATGAGCAGGAGGAGAAATTGAACACCGAACATAGCGGCCAGCCGTGTATCCTGCTGGTCGAGGAAGATAACGAAACGCGCCCTATCCTGGCGAATAATCTCCGCAAACGCGGCTACCGCGTGCTCCTGGCGCTGGACGAAGAGGACGCGCTGGAACGGGTCGAGGGCGGAGTCCACGCGGATTTGGTCTTAGTCAATTTAGTGGGCAAATCCGTCGAAGAGGTTCTGGAAGCAGGGCGGCATGTGCGCCTGCACGCCAAATATGACGGGCACACGCCGCTCGTCGTCATGCCTGAGAAGTACAGCAAAGACCTGGAGGGGACGGACGTGAATGTCGCCGGAAACGATTGGGTGCATTACCTGGGGGAAGAGCCGGACCAGCTGTATAACCTCCTGGGCAGGCTGCTGCCGGTCAGGCTCGCGCCGGAATAACCGTCGCAAGAGTCTCATTCCGGCGGGCTGACCGGATTTTCGGGCAGATACGCGAACTATCATTATCCGGGCGGGGCGGGCGAGGGCTCGCCCCTATCCTTTTAGACTTCGGCTTTCTGGCAGTGTTTACAGAGCGGAATATCCGCGGGCTTCTGCGCCACGACCTCACTGGTCGGTTGACCCGCGTTGAATTTGATGAGCCCCTGTTTACGGGCCTTCGAGCCGCAGGGAGGGGGAGCTTTCCCAGTCTCTTCATCTTCAAGGATGTGGCATAAAGTACGATCTTGATTAAAAAAGTACACGTCGCACCTCCATCGACGAGCATCAACGACCGCTTTTTATACAGCGTAAAGCCTTTAGCCACACCGTAATGCAAGGGTAATACCATTTGGGGCGGGAGTCTCGGGCAGGGCGCGCAAAAAAATGGGCGGCTTGCTGATCGACAAGCCACCCTGATACAGAAGGAATAAGAGCACTATAGCCCCTGAAGGCCCTGCGCATGGTGGCGGTTCTGATGCAGAATTATTGCTTTTCGGCCAACACCGCCATTTGACGCGAAAGACGCCGCTTTTTTAGCGTTTTTAGCCCTTCCGGGCGGTCGCGCGCGTCGTGCTGACGGACTTGCGGGGCTGTCTTTACGGCCTGCGGGCGAGTTCGTTGGCGACGATGAGGGCCGATTGGGTGACGGCAGCGAGGCCCTGGCCCGGGAAGGTCGTGTCTCCGACCAGGTATAGATTCCGCAGCGCCGTCCGGTGCGTGATGGAGTTCGGGCCGAAGACTTCGAGCGACTGGCCGACGCCGCCCACCATCCCGAGCCTGCGCCGCGTCTGTTCGTAGAAGGTGCGCGGCGTCGCCGTCTCGATCACCTCTATCCGGTCGCCCAGCTCCGGCAGCGCCCTGTGCAGCCGCTCCCAGCAGTTTTCGAGCATCGCCTGATCCTGCGCTTCGTGCTCGCTCTCGTCTTCGTGATAGGCGAACCACTGCGAGGCTTCCGTGAAGGCCGAAACCGTCACGGCGCGCTTAGTCGAGGGCGCGCGCGTGTCCCAGGCGGGCGCTGAGGCGAACATCAACTGTGCCTGCTCCGGGTCATAAGGCACGTCCTGCTGCCAGTCCGTCAGGGCCAGGATGCGCTCGGCCGGAAGACGGGCGGCGGCCTCTTCGTCCATCCCGAGAAAGAGCAGGTAAGCGCCCCACCCGCGCAAGTTCTTCAGCCGCCTGCGGATAGCGTCGGGCGTCCGGGTCGGGCCGACCAGCTTGCCGTAGGTATCCCAGACCGTCAGGTTGCTGACGACGGCGCGCGTCGCACCGACAATCTCACCACTGAGCAGCTCAACCCCGGCGCACTCCCCGCCCGCGTCATAGGCCAGCCGCAGCGCAGTCGCGTTCAAGCGGACAGTGCCGCCGCTCTGCTTGATGGACTGCGAGAGAGTTTCGGCCAGCGCCGAGCCACCGCCGCGAATCGTGTACATCCGCTCGCGCGCGAGCGTCAGGGCCACGGCCGCGTACAGGTAGGCGCAGCTTTCGCCGTCACACTGGGCGAAGAGTTGCAGCTGTGCGTCTATGAAGCGGCGAAAGCGTGGAGAGGTCTGCGCCATCTGCGAGGCCGCCGTCCGGTTCATCATCGAGAGCAGCTGCGGGGCCAAACGGGCTTCCGGCCCGGCCGCGCGCAGCCGCCGCAGCCTGGATGCCGTGACGAGGTCAGGCGCGCGCAGCGCCGTGCGCTTGAGGGCTGCGCCGAGGGGCGCAAGCTGCCTGTAAAAGCTCCTGGCCGCCTCCGCACACTCTGGAAAGACTCTCCGCAGGCTCTCCTCGAACTCTTCTTCGTTCTCCGAGACGGCAATCTCCGCCCCGTCCGGCAGCCGCACGACGTAGGAGGGCGAAACCGCGCGGACCTCCGGCGCGGCGACTGGAAGCTCCGCGAAGACGCGCTCGTGCAGCCCGCCCGGCTGCCAGGAAGCGTAAAGAGATGCGCCCGGCTCAAACTCGTAACCCGCTTGTTGATGGCTCGCGGCGCACCCGCCGACGCGCGACTCCCTCTCCAACAGGCAGACGCGCACGCCACGCGCCGCCAGCAGCGCAGCCGTAGTCAGACCGCCTATCCCGCCGCCGACGACCACCACTTCATCAGCCATAGCTCAATCAGCCGTATCTCACAATGAGCATTTGCCGCCGTTTGCTACAGTTTTAAATCTATCTGCTCCCGGTCTTCTTTCGCCTAGTGGAAATCAGGGCGATTTTCGAGCCCTTCCAGCGATACGTGTCGGTCGTCACATAACTGAAACAGCAATGGGCATCATCGCCGACCCATTCGGGACGAGTGAAAAGTATCGAGCTGCCTTTCAGGGCTGCGGCCGAGTTCTCCTCACACTGGGTCCAGATTTGTTTGGCGGAACCATTTTGATAAGCGAAAACATAGGCCGCCAGATACGTGTTTGAAGAGCCCGGTGTCTGACCTTTAATCACGACAAAAGCCTCCTCCTGCCCGTCGCCGTCGAAATCAACGTACCTGACCGAGCCTAAATCGGCATAGCTCATTTCATCGCCCTGTTGCTGATGCCCCCTGCGCAGGACCAGCTTGTCCGCGGGCAGGGCGAGGAATTTGTGCTCTCCGGGACAGAGCGGACCATAATTGAAATTCCTGAAATCTACTTTCCGAATGCCGGAAGCCGTCTTTGCATTTTTCTGTGCGGTCTTTCTGCTCTTCGACTGTGCCGCTCCACTTCCGGCGAACATCACGATCATCAAAAAAAAGCAGCAAGAGATTCGAGATAGGTTCATTTTCCCCCCAAAGATTTTAGAACTCGTCGAACTTCAACCATCCAGCGCCGAGCATCCGAATCAACCCGCCGCGCGCACCTCTTGAGCAATCCTCCGGGCTGGCGGATGCAGGCCGCGCCGCTCGCGGCCCCGTACATGCTGTCTTTAGGTAGCGTTTCGATAAGTGGCGTCAGGGAGAGCTTTCAGCAGCAGGCTTGATCTTGATGACTTCCTGTGTGTCTTCGGCTTGAACGAAAAGCCATCATTCAAAGGTCGGCCGTCTTTCCGTCTCAAGACGAGGATGATAGCTCATTACTGACAACACCTCAAATTCCGGCTACCTGCTCCGGCGAACAGGGAAAGCTCGAACGGTTTGGTCGAAAACTCGCTCAAGAGAAGTTCAGTATCTGCCCGGTCTGCTGTCTTTGCGCAACCGCAGAGGTGCATCATTGCCGCACGCTTAACAATTGTCGCGGGCAGGGCGGATGCGGTCTCTTCGGCACGGCTGAAGACGATGCTACGCCCGGCGCTAACGACTGCGCCTGGCAGGGCGCTCGCGCCGTCCCGATTCAGGCGGAGCGCTTCAGCACGCAGGGCGCGAATAAGGGCTTGAGCGTCTGGGTGCTCGCCCGTAAATTGTTTGAAGAAAGAATGCAGAAAGCCAGGCGTACCATCGGGCCGTCGCCCTATCCGTGCGGCCCGCCGCAGGCTTGGTTGGTGAAAGCCCTGGGCAGC
The DNA here is from genome assembly GCA_036389715.1 of Pyrinomonadaceae bacterium. Lineage (GTDB taxonomy): Bacteria > Acidobacteriota > Blastocatellia > Pyrinomonadales > Pyrinomonadaceae > DASVWH01. Next base: position 10,349 of record DASVWH010000187.1, read on the forward strand.
TACGATTCCTGCGGCAGCGCAGGCGATAAATACTGTACTTTCGGATTTAATGATCCCAAGAAAGATGCACAGGAACTCTGCGACAAAAGCCTTCACCCGGTTATCTGCGGTTCCGCGAGACAGAGCGAGCAGGCGCAATGCGGTGCGCCGGAAAAGAGCGGTGAGGACAACCTTTGTAAATCTCCTAAGGATAGCGAGACGAATCTTTGCAGCTCTGTAGACAAAAAGTAGAGGCACAGAGAGAGAGATTGGCGTCGAGCCGTGTGCGGGGAGTTAAGCAACCTTCGGGAAGAAGTTCAGACGATGAGTAAAGAAGCCTCTCAAGAGTGCCCTGGACGATTGTCCAATCCAGGGCTCGGGCTGGGTTTAAGGAGCAAGCACTTCAACCATATTCTGGAGCATCATCCGGCCGTAGATTGGTTCGAGGTGATTTCGGAAAATTTCATGGACTCCGGCGGCAGGCCCAGACAGGTGCTGCGCCAGATTGCCGAACGCTACCCCGTGGTCATGCACGGGGTTTCACTTTCTATCGGCAGCACGGACGCACTGGATTTTGAATATCTGAAAAAGCTGAAAAAGCTGGCGGCGGAAATCAAGCCTTTGTGGATCAGCGACCATTTATGCTGGACGGGCATCAACGGCCTCAACACGCATGATTTACTTCCGGTTCCGCTGACAGAGGAATCTCTAGAGCACATCTGCCGCCGCGTCAATCAATTACAGGACTTCCTGGAACGCCCGTTCGTCTTTGAAAACCCGAGCACCTACCTGACCTTCAAGCAATCCACTATCACCGAGTGGGATTTTCTGCGACGCCTGACGGAGGAAACCGGCTGCCTGCTGCTGCTCGATGTCAACAACGTGTACGTCTCAGGGTTCAATAACGATTTCGACCCTGTGCATTATATCCAGCAGCTCCCGCACGACCGCATCGTTCAAATGCATCTGGCCGGACACCCGCACTGCGGCGACTATATTATTGACACGCACGACAGGCATGTGACGGACGATGTGTGGGAGCTGTTTACGCTGGCCTGGCAGCTGACCGATGGCGCGGCGACCTTGTTGGAATGGGACAGCAACATCCCGGATTTTGAAGACTATCGCGCCGAGCTGTTGAAAGCCGAAAAATTCATAAGCGCCCTGACCAGGCAGCCGCGGCAGGAACAGTCTCAACAGCACGCCGCTCTCGTCTCGAATCCCGTAGATTTTCTGGTCGCAGACATACAGTATGAAATCCGCAAATGAGCTGAGCCTTCCTTATGTCAACCGGCAAGCAATTTACTCTCGCACAAATGCAGCATTGGATGCAGTCGCTGCTCATCCAACCTAACGGGCAGGGAGCGGCCGCAAACCCCGAACATCTGATTAATGAATCGAGCGGCCTGAGCGCCGCCCGTTATCTGAATATTTACCGGCAAAGCTATCTCGCTCGTTTGCGCGAATGTATGAAAAACCAGTTCAGCGCGCTGGCTTACGCGCTGGGCGAAGAGCTGTTCCAAATGTTTGCCGACCAGTACCTAAACGCTTATCCGTCCGGCAGCTACACCTTGAATGACCTCGGCCGGAGATTCCCCGATTTTCTGGCGGAAACAAGACCGGACGCCGGGCAGGAAGAGAAGGAGTTATGGATAGATTTCATCATCCAGCTAGCACATTTTGAATATAGCTTGTCCTTGATTTTCGATGAGCATTCCGATGAAGAAAGCAGACCGGCGACCGAGGCTACGCCGGACCATAGGCTGAAGCTCGCGCCCTTACTGCGCCTCTTTTATCACCGCTATCCCATCTGCCGGTATTACCTGGACGTGACGCGAAAAAAAGAGCCGGAGTTTCCCCGGAGGAAGATAACTATTGCGTCGTCACGCGAAATAATTATCGCCTGAGCTTACTGGAAATAAAGCCCGCCCAGTATTATTTTCTCGAACTGCTTGCCAGAGGAGATTCGATTGCCAAAGCAAAAGAATACTTCGTCGATAATTACGGCTATGACGCCGAGCGATTGGACGATGCGTGGCGGCAGTGGAGAAAAACCTTTATCACGGCAGGCTTTTTTCGCGTCTCCGATTAATTGAATTAGCGGCCGCAGCCGCTTTTTAGAATATAGATTTGATGGAATATTCTAAAAGGCGATGGGGTGAAGCCATCACCTGCCGAACTGTCACCGGCGAATGATGCGCGCCGGGCCGGAATGCCGTTTCGGGTGGCTTCGACATCTCAGCGCTTTAACTCTTTTGTCTATCCGCGCTATGTTGTGACACCCACTTTGCGCCACGCAGCATCAACTCAACCAAACGTGTTCCGGGTTGATATTACAAATGTGAGTCGAATGGCCGGGATTTGGGTCAACACACATCCCGGTGCACGTGGTCCCCCAGATTGGAGACGACACCTGCGTACACGCTTGGCCACAAGGGGTAGCGGCGGGGGCCGCCTGCCTTCTTGCGTCCTCGGCCTGCTGCCGTTGCGCTGCCTCCAGGTCGGCCGCCCGCTTCTGCCTGGCCGCCTCCTCTCGCAGCTCCTCCTGTCGCGCGGCCTCTTCCTCTGCCGCGCGGATGGCGGCCTGGCGGATGGACTCCATATCGGCTGCTGCCGCCGCAGCGGCCTCCGCAGCAGCCTCGGCAGCAGCCCGGCTGGCCTCTACCTCGGCACGGGCTATTCGCTCCTCTTCCTCGGCCCGCCTCTCTTCTTCAGCCACTCTCTCTTCTTCAGCCCGTCGCGCGGCCTCTTCATCGTCCCAAGACATATCTGTCACTCCTCCTGTGTGGAAATGCGGTGATGGCGAAAAGACCGCCCGGCCACTTTACGCGCATCCGTGCGACAGCCGCAGCGGCGCGCGAAGGGGAAATCAGTCGGGGTAAATAAACCGCCGCAGAATAGCACGAAAGCGCGGCGGCGCAACACAAAACTGAATCGCCCGCACCTCTTCATCCGACTCGGCGCGGGCGGCGGGCTCAAAGCGTTATTAGATTGTGTCTTTCGCTTTGGCTGGTCTAAGCCTCTCTCGGCTCACAGGCTCCGGCGTCTGCTCGTCAACTCCGGCGTTTGCCGTCTTTCAAGCGGGGCCGAATGTCGGCTCAAAAAGCCGTCTCCCGGCTGCCCTCAAATGGCCCGGCACATCTCTCCTCCCCAGGGCGTCTTGATGGCGCGTTCAATACCTGGCCTGACCTCTGCGAAGTTCCAGTCCTTGCGCTGCAAGATTGACCCGTCCGCGTATTCCACGCGATTAATCACGACCTTCTCCGCGAAAAGATTTCCGGGCTTGTTGGTCAGGCTGTCCACGCTAATCACATCGCTCGGGCCGGAGACACTGAAGGCCAGCAGCTCTTTCTCTTTGGCGGGCTTTATCTTGACGCCGCAAAGAAATTGACGGCGGACTACGTTCATCGGGTTCGACAGCTCTTTGAATTGATACTCCCAGAACACGACCTCAATCACCCTTGAGCTGGCGTTTCTTACCTTTACCTGATACACAAAGCCGTCCACCGCCGCCGGTTTGGGCGAGCGCGCTTCCTGCACGTTCTTTTCCAGCGCCGCGCTGCGCCCGTCTATGGTATCGGCATTCGGGTCCCTGACGCCGAGAGGGGCCTGGGCTCTCTCGTTTCGTTGTAAGACCTTATTCTCCGGTATCATGGCCGCTGCCGGAGCGGTCGTCGGCGAATCCGTTTTCCTGATCGCCTGGCGACTCCTGGACCAACTGAAACCGAGCACCTCTATCGAAGAGCCTTCATCCGAGACGGCGGAATCCTGACCCCGGACCGGCATAACGAAGAACAGGAGCAACGACAGGCACAAGAGAGGTCGCATGGGTTTGTCTCCAATGATAAGCACCGCGGTCTCGGCCGCCAGTCAACTCGAACATCAAAGAGCCGCCTGTCCTGACGGGCTCAAAAGATACTGCGGAGCGTGCGTCCGATCATCAAGACGACTGCCTGCTGCTGCTGGCCGGGGCCTTCGTGAGGCAGATACGGTTCGAGAACGATGTAGAGGGATTGCAGGCCGTTGAAGACAAAGTGCATGACGACGCCCGGCAAGAGCTTGCCGGTCAGAGCGCGGGCGAGCGTCAGCGAGACGCTCAGGATGCAGATGACCAGGACGACGCCCAGATTCTTGTAGTACTGAAGGACGTGGACGCCCGCGAAGAGAAATGAGACGATCATCACGGCCCAGAACATCCCGACCGTCTTGTGAAACGCCGAATAAATCACGCCGCGATAGACCAGCTCCTCGATCAGCGGCGCTGTCCCGGCCGCGACAATCGCCAGCATCCAGCGCGTGGCGTTCGAGCTTTTGAGCAGCCGGTCAATGTCCGTCGGCTCGCCGCCGATCAGGTAGGTAATCACGAGCCCGACGCCGAGCAGCCCGACCGCCAGCCCGACACTCTTCCAGAAACCGAAGCGCTTGCCCCAGCCCCACCCGACCGAACGCCAGAAGGGCCGCCTGCCGAAGCGTGTGACCACGGCCCAGACCACTCCGAAGGTCAGCAGATGTGCCGGGAGCACCGAGAAAATCTGTACGAAAATGCCGTTCGGGTCAGTCGTCGAAAGCTCGACCAGTCCTTGCAGGAACTCGCGCGCGTTGGCGTACTTGACGTTCCTGCTCAGCGCGTAGACGACGATGAAGACGACCGGAATGAAGAGCAGAAAGGCCATGCTGATAAGCCAGACGAAGACGGCCGACGGGATTCCCCAGGGGGGCCTGTCCGGGTCAACATCAGGGACGGTCGCAACTGCTCCGCCTCGCTGCTCAAAGGCCGGGTGATTGACGGGCGGCGGGCCGGACACGGGCGACACTGGCTGGTTTTCTCTGCTCACGATGAGAGCGAGTGTAAGAGAGGTCCGTCAGGGAAGGCAAGTAGGAAAGAGATTGATTCATTGATTCATTGATTCATTTAGAGATTGAGGCATCAAGCTGCTGAGTCGGCAAGTAAGTGAATCAATCAGTAAATGGGTAAAATGAGTAAAAGACTAAATGAATCAATGATGAAATCCTTCCCCGGCCCTGATGTGCCGGGCCATCGCGTCGTAGACGGTTCGCATCAGGGCGTTGAGGTCTGCATCCGTTAATCCGGCGGTCGGCAGCGGCGGGTCAACGTACATCTCGATGGAGCCGGGTCGGAAAATGATCGAGTCGGGAGGCAGAAGCTGGCGCGAGCCGAGGATCGTCACAGGGATGATCGGTGCTCCGGCCTGAATGGCAAGCTTGAAGCCGCCCTTCTTGAAACTTTGAAGACGACCGTCGCGCGAGCGTGTGCCTTCGGGGAAGATGAAAGCGCAGATGCCGTCGTGCAGGTAGTCGGCGGCCCGTTTCATGCTGGCGACGGCCTCCTCGGTCGAGCTGCGGTCAATGGGAATGTGGCCCGCGCGCGTCAGATGCCAGCCCATGAAGGGGATGCGAAAGAGCACTTTCTTGGCCGCGATGCGCAACTGCGCGGGCAGGTATCCGAGCATCGCGGGGATGTCCATGTAGCTCTGATGCGTCGAGAGAAAAACGTAGGAGACATCGGGCCGGATGTTCTCCGCGCCGTAGACGCGCACGCGCGCGCCCGCCGTCCGTGCGATCAAGCGACACCAGATTTGTGCGCAGCGGTGTTGCCGCCTGCCCTTCGGGTCATGGAGCGAGAGCAGCAGGGAAATGCTGCCCATGATGATCGTGTAAAGGTAGATGAGCGGGATGGCGACGGCCGAGTGGAGGTAGTTGAAGAGACGCGCGGGCCGGGGCGCGCCCGTGCGCGGAGCATCATCAGCGGCAGCATCTTCGACGGCTTCACGCATCACAGCCTCACGCTCGATTCTCCTTTCAGCCTGCGCAGGCTGCACAGCCGCAACAGGCCGCTTCGGATAGCTTGCGCATCCGTTTGCGCTCTCTTTGCGCGGGCCCGCCTGCGCAACATCAGAGCGACTCGAAAAAAGCATCGTCAACGTAGCAGTAGCCCCACTCCTCGCCCGGCTCGAACGACTTGATGATCGGGTGCTTCGTCTGGTGAAAATGTTTGGTCGCGTGCCTGTTCGGAGAGCTGTCGCAGCAGCCGACGTGTCCGCAGATTTCGCAGAGGCGCAGGTGAACCCAGCCGTCGCCCGTCTTCAGGCAATCCTCACAGCCCTCCGCGCTCGGCCTTACCTCGCGCACCTGATTCAGATGTGTGCATGTCGCCATGGCCAGCCAAACCCCCGGTCAATTCTTAGTTGAAAAGCAATCAGACGGCCGGATAATCAACTCCGGCCGGGCTGAGGCCAAGGCGCGGGGCCGCGAGCATGAGGCCGATGATCGTCTTTGCGTCTTCGATCTCCCCGTCGGTAATCATCTCAAAGGCCCGCGCGAAAGAGACGCGGACGATCTCGACCACCTCGTCCTCTTCGAGCTGTTGCGTCGCCTCTTCAAGCTCGGTCGCCAGGAAAACCCAGAGCTTCTCTTCGCAGAAGCCGGGCGTGGTAAAGAACTCCGCCAGTTGCTCCATGCGGCCCGCGCGCACTCCGATCTCTTCTTCCAGCTCGCGTGCCGCGCACTCTTCCGGGCGCTCGGGCGGCGCGAGCCTTCCGGCGGGCAGCTCCAGGAGGTAACGCAGCGTCGGGTGACGATACTGCCGCACCAGCGCCACCGTCCCATCGTCAAAGACGGCGACCACTCCTGCGCCTCCGGGATGATGCACAACCTCGCGCTTGTAGGTCAGCTCGCCCTCGCGCACCGTGTAAACGGAAACGTCGAAGATGCGGCCGCGGTAAGCCTCCTCCGTGCTCAGAACTTCAGGTGCGTCTGCTTCAGGTGTAGCCATAGTTGAAGGCCAAAGTAAGAAGGTCGGAAGTAAAAGTCAAGCACCTGGCTCAAGCCTTACCCGCCCGCTGCAAGACCTCGCTCACTTCGCCGACGAGATACAGCGAGCCGGTCACGCAGATTAGTCCATGCGCAGGGGTCAGCCCGTAAGCCGCTTCGAGCGCGTCGGCAGAAAGAGGCGCAAGGCTGATTTTATCGGCGTCCAGATAGGGCGCGGCGGTGCGCGCGAGGGCTTCCGGCGTCGCGGCGCGCGGGTTCGACGGCGCGGTCAGGATAAGGCGGTCGGCGGCGGGAAAAAGCGTCGCCGCTATCTCGTTCAGGTCCTTGTCGCGCATCGCGCCGAAGAGCATCGTCAGGGGCTCCTCCCTGACGAACTCGTCCAGAAAGCTGCGCAGGGCGCGCGCCCCGGCCCGGTTGTGCGCTCCGTCGAAGAGCAGCGCAGGCGGGCCCGCGCGCAGCTCAAGACGCCCGGCGTGCCGCGCCTCTTCGAGGCCCTCCCTCACGGCCGCGCGCGGGATGTCGAACCCGCCCTCGCGGAGCGCCTCCGCCAGCGAAATGGCGACGCAGGCATTCGTCATCTGATGACGCCCGCGCAGGCCCAGCCGGACGTTTTCATAGCTGTCCCGCGCCGTCTCAAAGCTCACGCGCATGTGCCCTTTGGAATCGGCGTCGTCCTGCGCCGTCGCTCTGCATTCGTTCAGGACCGGAACGACGCCGCAGGAATCGCAGCGCCTGAGAATAACTTCGAGGGCGGCGGGCGCTTGCGGCGCGACGATGACCCTGACGCCGGGGCGGATGATCGCGGCCTTCTCGGCGGCAATCTCTGCCAGCGTCTCGCCCAGGTATTCCTGGTGGTCCAGGTCTACCGGCGTGATGGCGACCAGCGCGGCCCGCGCGGCAGTCGTCGCGTCCAGACGCCCGCCCATCCCCGTCTCCAGAATCGCTAACTCGACGTGAGCTTCGCGGAAAGCCAGCAGCGCGATGGCCGTCAGGTGCTCGAAAAATGTCGGGAGGGTTTCCAGCTCACCTGCCGCGAGCAGTCGGCGGGCGACCGCGCGCACGCGCCACGTCAAACGCCCGAACTCTTCGCGCGTAATCTCGCGGCCCGCGATGCGCACGCGCTCCGTGATGCTGATGAGATGCGGGGAGGTGTAGAGTCCGGTCCTGATTCCGGCCGCGCGGCAGATTGATTCAAGCATGACGGCGGTCGAGCCTTTGCCGTTCGTGCCTGCGATCTGAACACACCGGAAGGAGCTTTGCGGGTGTCCGAGGGCTGCGAGCAGACGCTCCGTGTTAGCCAGTCCGAGCTTGATGGCCAGCGTCTCATGGCCGAGACTCAAAAGATAATGAAGCGCCTCATCGAACATAGTGAATGGTCAATGGTCAATGGTAAATAGTGAATCGTAAATGGTAAATCGTGAATAGAAAAAGAGAGACAGTGGCTTAATCGCAGAGACGCGCCGTTTGTCTATTCACGATTTACTATTCACGATTGACTATTCACGATTGACTATTCGGCATTGACCTTAATCTCGGTATTCATCATGAAGTTGAGAGCCTTGATGAGGAAGTCGCGCAGCTCGCGGCGGTCAACGATGGCATCGAGCATCCCGTGCGTCAGGAGGAACTCGGCGCGTTGGAAGCCCTTCGGGAGCTTTTGACGAATCGTCTGCTCGATGACGCGCGGGCCTGCGAAACCGATGAGGGCTTTGGGCTCCGCGATGTTGAGATCGCCGAGCATGGCGAAGCTGGCGGTCACGCCGCCGGTCGTCGGGTCTGTCAGAATCGAGATGAAGGGCAGGCGGGCATCGTCGAGCTCCGCCAGCGCCGAGGAGATTTTCGCCATCTGCATCAGGCTGAGCGTTCCTTCCTGCATCCGTGCGCCGCCCGATGCCGCGAAGATGATGACGGCGGCGCGCTCTTCCAGCGCACGATGAATCAGCCGCGTAATCTTTTCGCCGACGGCCGAACCCATCGAGCCGCCGATGAAGAGCATGTCCATCGCCCCTGCGCAGACGGCGTGGCCGCCGACCATGCCGCGCCCTGTGATGATGGCTTCCGGCAGACCGGAGACGCGCCGCGCCTGCTCAAGGCGCTCCGGGTAGGGCTTGCTGTCAGTGAATTCCAGCGGGTCAACCGAAATCACTTCCGCGTCCAGCTCTTCGTAGCCGCCCTCGTCGAAAAGCATCTTCAGACGTGTGCGCGCGTCGAGCCGGAAGTGGTACCCGCAGTGCTGGCAGACCTGTAGCGATTCCTCCAGCTCGGGTTTGTAGAGCGCCGCGTCGCACTCGTCGCACTTGACGAAGATGCCTTCGGTCTTGACGACGCGTTCCGCGGCGGGAACGGTTTCGATCTTCTGGTTCTTCTTACGAAACCACGGCATAGAATTAAAGGGTGACGAATGAAGGCTGAGGGATGAAGTGAAACAACACCCCGGTCCTTCGCCCTCTCACCGACTCAAACTGGCTAACCTTTTAATATTGAAGACATCCAAGAACGGCGCGCAAGAGAGTAGCACAAAAACAGGGAAGGATGAACGATGAAGGGTGCACTAAAAAGAGAAATGGCCCTCCGGTGTCCGCCCGGCCCTCCTCCTTTGCCGTTAAAATTCTATCCCCTGCTGCGCGTGAATACCTGCGTTGAAGGGGTGCTTGACCTCGCGCATCTCGGTCACCAGGTCCGCGGCCTCGACGAGCGCGGGCGGTGCATCGCGCCCCGTGACGACGATGTGCAGCGCGGGCTGGGCGGCGCGAACGGCTCGAATCTCCGCGAGCACCTCTTCGACGGGCAGCATCTCGTAGCTCAAGACGTAGACCAGCTCGTCGAAGACCAGCATGTCATAATCGCCGCTGCGCATCTTCTCGACGCAGAGCGCCCAACTGCGCCGCGCCGTCTCCCTGTCCTGTTCTGGATTCTTCGTGTCCCAGGTAAAGCCGTCGCCCATCGTGTGAACCTCGATGCCGAGCTTCTCCGCGGACTCGTGCTCGCCGTAGCGATCAGTCTTCGACTTCATAAACTGGATCATGCAGCAGTTCAAGCCCCGCCCCGCCGCGCGCATCATCAGGCCGAGCGCAGAGGTCGTCTTGCCCTTGCCGTTGCCGGTATGGACCATCAGCAGCCCGCGCGTCTGCTCCTGGTAATCCTCGCGCCGCCACTTGTATTTCTTCTCTTTGACTGCCATTTTGCTCGAACCCATCAAAGCCGAACGCGGAACGATGAACTGCTCTCCCGGCGTCCTTCATCGTTCCGCGCTGCTGTTTCCGGCCTGGTCAGATGACCGCTTCGGCGGGAGCGCCCTGGCCTGAAGGCTGGCGCAGCCCGTCGCGCTCCCCGTTGCGATACTCGACGGCGTCGAGCAGGAGGCTGACGATTGTCCGTTCGGCCTCGTCCCAGTCGCCCCGCAGCGTGCACCCGGCGGCGTTGCGATGACCGCCCCCGCCGAATCTCTCGGCGATGCGCGCGACGTTGACATCGCCCTTCGAGCGCAGCGATGTGCGATAGACTCCGGGCGCACACTCCTTGAGCAGCGCCACGGCCTCGACCGTCCCGCACGACAGAGGATAGTTGACGAAACCGTCCGCGTCTTCTTCGGAAGCACCGGCGCGCTCCTGCATCTCCAAGGTCTGTCGCATCCAGGCGACGCGGCCCGACCCGTCGCGCTTGACAGTGCCGAGCACGTCGCCCAAAAGCTCTATCTTTGACCAGGGGTAGTTGCTGAAAACCGCCTGCGAGATTTTGGCTGGCTTGACCCCGGCGCGGACCAGCTCCGATGCGACCTTGAAGGTGCGCTCGCTGGTGTTCGAGTAGTGAAACGAACCCGTGTCCGTGATGAGCGCCGTGTAGACACACTCGGCGATCTCGCGTGTGACGCGCACGCCCGTCGCTTTGCAGAGGTTGTAGATCATCTCGCCGACGGCCGAGGCGGTCGAGTCTATCCAGTTGATGGTCCCGAAGAGAGCGGTGGTCGAATGATGGTCTATGTTGACGACGAACTGTTTTTCGAGGTCAACGAGGCCGGGCCGCGTGATGTCCGAGCATTCGATGACGAAGACGGCGTCGTACTGGCGGTCAATGCCGGGGGTGACGCGCACGTCCTGCGAGCCGGGCAGCTTCTGGTAAGCGTGCGGGACCGCGTCCCGCATGATGACTTCCACTTCCTTGTCGAGGGCGCGCAGGAGCCAGTAGAGGCCGAGCGACGAGCCGAGGCTGTCGCCGTCGGGGCGAACGTGCGAGGTGATCGCGAAGCGGCGCTTCGATTCGATCAGCTCGACAACTTGACTGAGCATCGTGTTTCAATCAAACGACGAAGGATGAGCGCGTGACGCTCAAAGGGGAAGGGGAATTGCCTCTCCCTTGATCGTCACGCGCTCATCCCTCATCGCTCATCCTTTCGTTCTCGGGGAATGCTTCCGTCCGGCTTTCCCTGTCCTTTTCGATTTCGGTCAGCAGTTGGTCAACGCGCATGCCGCGCTCTTCTATCGTGTCGCGGACGAAGTGAATCTCCGGCGTGTGGCGCAGGCTGAGCGCGAAGCCCAGCTGCTTGCGCACGTAGGGCGCGGCGTGGCGCAGGGCGACCATCGCGGACTGGCTCTCGGCCTCGTCGCCCGCTATGGTCACGTACACGCGCGCATCCCGCAGGTTATCCGAAACGCGCACATCCGTCACCGTGACCATCGTCACGCGCGGGTCCTCTAACTCATAGCCGACTATCTGCATGATCTCCTCGCGCAGCATGTCGGCGACTTTTTCCGGCCTACGCATAAACCCCTTGCCAAGTGAGCGGTAAGCAGTTTTTGCTTCTACTGCTCACTGCTCACCGCTTACTAAAGTTCTGTTGCCGCGACCTTCTCGACGATGTAGACCTCGATCTGGTCGCCGACCTTGATGTCGTTGAAATTCTCTAGCCCGATACCGCAATCGAAGCCCTGGCGAACCTCGCCGACATCATCCTTGAAGCGCCGGAGGCTGGCGATGCCGCCCTCCCAGGCCACGACGCCGTCGCGGATCAGGCGTGCGCGGGCATTGCGCCGGATGAGGCCGTCAATGACCATGCAGCCGGCCACCGTTCCGGCGCGCGGGACGCGGAAGACCTCGCGGATTTCCGCCTTGCCCAGAATGCGCTCCTTCTCGATGGCTTCGAGCATGCCGATCATCGCCGCTCGAATCTCCTCCTCGACCTTGTAGATGATCGAATGGAGGCGAATGTCCACGGCCTCCTGCTTGGCCAGCTCGGCGGCGCGCGTTTCCGGGCGCACGTTGAAGCCGATAATCAGGACGGCTGAAGAGGCCGACCCGGCCTGTGTGGCCGAGGCCAGCAGCACGTCGGATTCCGTAATCGCGCCGACGCCGGAGCGAATCACCTTGACCTTGACCTGCTCGGTCGAGAGCTTCTGCAACGTGCTCTTCAAGACTTCGACCGAGCCCTGCACGTCCGCCTTGATGACGACGAGCAGCTCCTTGACCTCGGTCTGGCCGAGCGCGTCGAGCCCGCGCTTGGTGGTTTGCAGCAGCGTGTTCTGGCGCGTCAGCATCTGGCGATGATGCGAAATCTGCTGTGCGCGAGTAATGTCGGCGACGACCTGGAAGGACTCGCCCGCCTGCGGCACTCCCTGAAGCCCCAGGACTTCGACGGGCGTTGCCGGTCCGGCTTCCGCGATGGCTTCGCCGCGGTCGTTGAACATCGCGCGGACCTTGCCGAAAATCTGGCCGACGATGAAGGGATCGCCGACGTGCAGCGTGCCTTGCTGGACGAGGACGGTGGCGACAGCGCCGCGCCCGCGGTCGAGTTTGGCTTCGAGCACGACGCCGGAAGCGAGCCGGGTCGGGCTGGCCTTGAGATCGAGAATATCCGCGGTCAGCAGAATCGTCTCAAGCAGCGCGTCCAGATTCTCGTGCTTCTTGGCGGAGACCTGGACCATCTCTGTATCGCCGCCCCATTCGACGGGCTGCAAGCCCTGGTTGGCCAGCTCCTGCTTGACGCGGTCCGGGTTGGCATCGGGCCTGTCAATCTTGTTGATGGCGACCACGATGGGCACGCCGGCGGCGCGCGAGTGCTCGATGGCCTCGACCGTCTGCGGCATCACGCCGTCGTCAGCCGCGACGACGAGCACGACCACGTCCGTCGCCTTCGCGCCGCGCGCGCGCATCAGGGTGAAAGCCTCGTGGCCCGGCGTGTCGAGAAAGACGACGCGGCGTGTCTCGCCCGGCTTATCCGGGTTCGAGACGCTGACGCTGTACGCGCCGATGTGCTGCGTGATACCGCCAGCCTCGCCCGCAGCCACCTCCGTCGAGCGGATACCGTCGAGCAGAGAGGTCTTGCCGTGGTCAACGTGGCCCATGACCGTCACGACGGGCGCGCGCGGCTCTTCCACGTCGTCCGAATCGGTCGCGATCAGCTCTTCAAACTCCTCTTCGGCGACCATCTCCTCGAAGGGCACGAAGGTCACCTCGTAGCCGAAGCGGTGTGCCAAATCCACTGCCACATCGTCGTTCAAGGGTTGATTGATGGTGGCGAAGACGCCGCGCTGGAGCAGGAGCGTGACGACATCCTTCGGCTTGATGCCGAGCTTCTCCGCAAACTCCTTGACGGTCGAGCCTTCGACGATCCGCACGGGCTTGAGTTCGCCCGCGACCGTCGCGACATCCGTCATCCGGCCCGCGATGCGGTCTTCGAGCGAGAGCGTCTTCGGCGGCGCGATGTAATCGCGGTCGAAGCGCCCGCCCCTGCCTTCCTGCGCCTTCGCGCCGCCGCGCGCATTGCCGCCGCGACCGCCGCGCCCGCGAGCGCGACCGCGCCCGTCGCTCGGCGAAGGGATGTACGTAATCTGCGGCGTGGCCGTCTCGCCGGGAGTGCCGCTGCGCTCCGCCGTGCGGTCTGCGCGGGCGGCGGCCGGACGCTGGTTGCGGTCTGCGCCACGCTCTGCGCGCTCCTGCCGCTCGCGGCGCTCGCGCGGGGACGGCGCGACTGGCGGCGGAGGCGTCGGGGCGGCCGGTGCTGGCGCTCGCTCGCCCGCCTTGACGCCCGCGTTGAGAGCTGCGGCTGTCGGTCGTAAGACTCTGACCTGTCTCGAAGGGACGGGCGGCGCGGAGGCCGCGACCGGACCCGGCGCTGCCGGTTCAGGGCTCACGACGGGCGCTGCCTCGACGGCCTGCTCCGCGACGGGTGCGGCCAC
>DASVWH010000188.1:0-13130 GCA_036389715.1 Pyrinomonadaceae bacterium
GCCCTGGGCGCGGCCGCCGGTATCTTGAAGGAGCACGCGCGCGTCTTCGGCGGAGTGGCGCAAAGGCATGCCGCGCTGTTGCTCGCGCCTTTTCCGCGACCCGTCGCCGCAGACCGCTGGAGCGCCGAGACGCGCGGCCGGACCGTCATCTTTCTGTCAGGAAAATCACCGTCGAGGACCGCCGCGCTGGCCGGGTTGAGCGTTCCGCTGACGCACGAGCTTTTTCATCTCTGGATTCCGAACGGCCTCGGGTTGGATGGCAATTACGATTGGTTCTACGAGGGTTTTACGCTCTACCAGGCGCTTTCCGCCGCGGTCCGGCTGCGCTTTCTGACCTTTCAGGACTATCTGAATGCGGTCGGCAGGGCCTTTGACGGCTACAGGTCGGTCCGCGAGCGCGAGCAGTTTTCGCTGCTCCAGGCTTCGGAGCGGCGCTGGTTCGGCTCGCAGGCGCTCGTTTACAACAAAGGGATGCTGGTCGCCTTTCTCTACGACCTGACGCTCAGGCAGCAGACGAAGGGCAAGCGCACGCTGGAGGATGTCTACAGAGAGCTGTTCAGGCTCTACGGCGCGGGCGGCCCTCGCCGGGATGGCAACCTGGCGGCGCTCGCGGCCTTAAACGGCGCGGGCCCGATGCAGGAGTTTACGCGGCGCTACGTCGAGACGGCGAGCCCTGTCGAGCTGGCGGCGGCGATAGCCCCCTTCGGGCTCCGCGTAGAGCCGGGAGGCGTCCGCACGCGTATCGCTCTGGCGGATTCTTTGAGCCGCGCGCAACGCGATTTGTTGCGCGATTTCGGTTACAATGAAAAAGATCAAGTGGGGCATGGACGGCGCGCGCACGGGCGACAATAAGCAGAAGTGAGATCAATTAACGTGACCTGTTTGAGAAAGAAAAATTCGCTGAAGACCTTGAAGACCCTCTTCATCTGCGCCCTTGCGGGCCTCGCGGCCGGGTGCAGCACGCTGGCCGGAAAAAGCGAGAGCGGCGTCATCATCGCGCGCCGCGCCCAGGTGCGCAGCTCCATCGCCGTCGTCGCCGCCAACCTCGTCGAAGTCAATCGCGGCGACCTGGTTGATATTATTGATTCACAGACGGTCGAGGATACGAAAGAGCGCTGGCTGCGCGTCAGGACGCACGGCGCGGAAGAGACCGAAGGCTGGATCGAAGCGCGCTACGTGATGCCGGAGGAGATGTTGGAGCGTGCGCGCAAGCTGGCCGAAGAGGATAAGGATATTCCGGCGCAGGCGAGCGGGCAGCTGCGCGCCAGCTCGAACCTGCGGCTCTCGCCCGATTACAGCAGCAGCGATAACATCCTGATGAAGCTCGAAAGCGGTTCGAGCTTTGAGATAATCGGTTGGAAGCGCGTGCCGAAGCCGAAATCCGCCGGGACGATGGAGAGCGATGTCGCGCCGAAAGCCGGAAGCGCGCAACAGAATACCAACAGGGGCGCAAAGGATGCGGACGCGCCGCAAGAGCCGGAAGAGACCAACGAGCTTTGGTACAAGGTCAGGCTCGAACGCTCCATCTCTCCCGCTCCGGCCGGATGGATTTACGGCAAGCAGGTTGAGCTGACCGTCCCGAGCGACATCATCTTCTACCGCACGGGCCGCGAGTTCGTCGCCTGGCAGCGCCTCGATGAGGATACCGGCAACAGCACCAACGCGGCCAAGGATAAGGACGCGGGCAGGGAAGTGAAGCCGGGCAGCTGGGTCATCCTGGAAAAGAGCAGCTCGGACCAGCCGCACAAGACGGACGAGCCCGATTTCGATCGCGTCTATGTGCTCGGCTATGACAAGTACAGGCAGGAGCACTACACGGCTTACCGCAGCGCGGACGTGAAGGGCTTTCTCCCGCTGCGCGTCGCGGGCAAGGGCGATAACAAAACCTTCACGGTCAGCATCCAGGGCGACGATGGGCAGGCCAGGGAAGTGCAGTACACCGTCTTGCGTGACGACAGGGGCATCCTGAAAATCACCGCGCCGGGCGAGGCATCTAAGAAGAGAAAGTAAGCGAAGCGATGCCGGAGACCCGGCAGCCGCGCAGTGTCGGCCAGAGCGGCAGAAAGAGAATCAAAAAAGGGTTTGAGAGATGGCGCTAATCGGAGCTAACGAGCTGAAACGGAAAATGCTGATAACTGTTGAGGGCCAACCATTTACGGTCGTGGATGTGTTCTTCGCCTCGCCGACGGCGCGCGGGGCCGCGACGATGGTGCGCACACGCCTGCGCCAGCTCCTGAGCGGCGCGGTGCAGGAGCGGAGCTTCAAGGCCAACGAGAAATTCGCAGAGCCGGATGTGCAGCTGGCCGCGGCCTCTTTTCTTTATTCGGACGCGGAAGGCTTTCACTTCATGGACGAGAGCAGCTACGAACAGTTTGCCCTGACGGACGAGCAGGTCGGCGATGACCGCGGCTATCTCAAAGAGGGCGTCACGATTCAGGTCTTGAAATACAACGGCTCGCCCGTCTCCCTGCAAATGCCGCAGTTTGTCGAGCTGGCCGTCCGCGAGACAGAGCCCGGGATGCGCGGCGACACGGCTGCCGGGGGCGCTACCAAGCAGGCGACGCTGGAGACGGGCCTGGCCGTGCGCGTCCCGCTCTTCATCAAGGAGGGCGAGGTCGTGCGCGTTAATACACAGACGGGTGAAGTGGCCGGGCGCGCCTGAAGGCCACGCGTGCCGCCCCGCCGCGGTCCTACAACAGATAGTCGGAAGCAGGATAAGAGCATGAATAATCAGGAAGATTTCTTCGACGACATCATCGGCGACGACATCGGCGAAGAGCCCGAGATGGACGACCTGGAGATGTTTGAAGATCAGGACGATGAGAACGAAGAGGACGATGAGGACGCCGAAGTGCGAACCGTGCTGCTGGCGAAGAACGAGATGCTCGCCCTGCTCGGGCTCAAGCGAACGGCCAGCGCCAGCCTGATCGTGCGCATTGACCCCAGGCAGCCCACCCCCGCCGCACAGGCTTACGACGACGCCGATTCCGCCATCGAATGGTTCAACCGCAGCCTGGCGACCAGCAGGAAGAACGGCTGGGAAGTCATTTTCGACGGGCCGCCCCTGTTCGGTTAAGCTCCGATTTTATCGGGCGGAGAAATCGCCGAGAGCCCTGGAGAAGGCAGTCAATGAATAAACAAACCAAGCGTATCTTAGGCAACATCGCGCTGGCCGCCGGGACGCTTGGGACCGCTTTTCTGCTGCGCAAGAGAGCGCGCGGGCCGGGTCAAGCGCCCGTTGATAAGTGGGCGCGGCCCGGAATGCGCGTCATCTTTCGCGCCGAGCTGATGCCGGGACGCGAAACCTCCGAGAGGACCTTTCACGTGACGCGGCTTCTGCCGAGCGACCGCGTCCTGCTCGACGGCGTTGCGGGCGAACACGCGAAAAACGAGTTCGAGCGCGTCCGCTGAACCCTTAACTCGAAGCCGTTCTATAAATTAAGTTGGTGGAATTAAGCTGGCGGAGCAGTCGACTCTTAATCAGCGGGTCGCAGGCCGAGAGTCCCTGCCCAGACTGACAGGCTGACCTTGAGAATCAATCAGCCAGGCAGGGCCGCCCAAAAAATTAAAGCGCCGGACTCCCCCAAGTCCGGCGCTTATTTCCCTTCACCCGTTAAGATCGAAGGAGAATCAATGAGCGATAAGATACGCTTCCCCGCCGGGCCCCAGGTTGCAGGATTATTGCAATCGCCTTGCGTTTAGCCGACGGGCGAAATCTTTTTCAGCCCGGCGGGAGCACTACCCTGGCTGGCGCTTTCGGCTTCATGTAGCTCGCCAAGACGCGGTAGCCGAGCAGCAACGCGAGCAGGAGCGCGAACCTGAAGGGCAACGTCACGTCCGACTTGACCAGCATCCAGTAATGAACCACGCCGCCGATGGCCGCAACGTAGACGGCCCTGTGCAGCCGCGCCCAGCGCTTCCCGCCGAGCCGCTTGATCCAGCCCTTCGTCGAAGTGATTGCGAGAGGAATCAAAAGAAAGAAGCTGAGCATCCCGACGGCGATGAAGGGGCGCGCGTAGATGTCTTCGACCGTGTTCCCGAGATTCAGAGACCTGTCGAACCAGATGTAGGTCGTCAGGTGCAGGAAGCCGTAGAAGAATGCGTAGAGGCCGAGCATCCGCCGAAACTGGACGAGCCATTGAATGCCCGTCAGCTTGCGCAGCGGCGTGACCGCGAGCGAGATGAGGAGGAAGACCAGGGTGAGCATTCCGGTCGTGCGCGTCAGGAACTCGACGGGATTTGCTCCCAGCCTCCCGTGAAAATAGTCCCAGGCCATCAGGGCCAGCGGGACGAGGCTGTTGACGAAGACCAGCACCTTGTTGAACTTGATGTCTTTCAAACTCCGCGGCCTCGCTTTAAAAGTTGACCCGCAAATCCATGCCCGCGTAAAGCCCCGCGACCTGCTCGGCATAGCCGTTGAAGGGCAGCGTGTCGCGCTTGCCGTACTCGCCGATGCGCGTCTCCCTGGCCTGACTCCAGCGCGGGTGATTAACATTCGGATTGACGTTTGAATAGAAGCCGTACTCGCGCGGCGCGTAAGTGTTCCAGGTCGTCGCAGGCTGGTCGTAGACGAGCCGGATTTTGACGATAGACTTGATGCCCTTGAAGCCGTACTTCCAGGGAACGACGAGGCGCAGCGGCGCGCCGTTCTGCGGCGGCAGCGTCTCGCCGTAGAGCCCGCTGGCCAGGATCGTCAGCGGGTGCAGCGCCTCGTCCATCCGCAGCCCTTCGGCGTAAGGCCAGTCGAGCATGGAACTGCGCTGTCCGGGCATCCGCTCCGGGTCGTAGAGAGTCTCGAACTGGACGAACCTGGCAGCCGAATTCGGCTCGACCTCCCTGAGCAGGCGGTTGAGCGGAAAGCCGACCCAGGGCACGACCATTGACCAGCCTTCAACGCAGCGATGGCGATAGACGCGCTCTTCGAGCGGGCTTATCTTCAGCAGGTCGTCCAGGTCAAAAACGCGCGGCTTGTTGACCTGTCCCTCGACCGAGATGGTCCAGGGACGCGAGATGAAATCCCTGGCCCTGACCGCGACATCCTCTTTGTCCGTCGTGAATTCGTAGAAATTATTGTAGTTGGTGATGTCTTCAAAAGAGGTCTGTCGTTCGTTGACCGTGTAACCGGAAGAGGCCGCGTCGGCCTGCGGGGCCCTGGCCACATCGGCCAGCTTGACGCCCTCGCGCGGCGGCGGGGCAGGCTGGTTGAGGTTGCGATAAAGAAGCCCCGTCGCCGCGGTGGACGCGGCCAGCAGCGCCCCACGCACGAAGGTCCGGCGCGCCAGGTAGAGCTTCTTGTCTGTAATCTCGCTGCTCTTGATGTCGTCCGGCTTCTTAATCAGCATCGCGCCTCGGATAATGCCACTGTGCCCTTAAACGCCCGCCCAGGGTCCTTAAAGCCGACCCTTCAACAACCCTTAAGTCGAACGCTGCCAATCTTTTGCAAACGAGCCACGAGCCCCTGGGCAAAAGGCTTTGCGCGTCCCGGTAGATGAAGATACGGGCCGCGCGCCCGGTTCGGTTTTACCGGCCAGCCCGCGGCGGACGGCGAACAACGCGCGAAAAGAGCGGCTCATAACGGCGCGCGAAGAGAGCGGCTCATTTGGCCTGGTTGCCTGAACAAGTCACTGGGCCGGGTTACTAGACCGAGTCGCTGGGCCGAGTTACTCGACCGAGTTACCCGGCCGCGCTCTTTTTCGCGCCGCTCTTTTTCGTAGCGCTCTTTTTCGCGCTGCTCTTTTTTGCGCCGCTTCCGGCCGACGCGCGCTTCCCGGCCGCGCCCTTCTTCCCGGCGCTTCTCTTTCCGGCGCTCTTGCTGGCAGTCGTTTTCCGCGAAGAGCTTTTCTTCGAGCCGCCGGTGTGGCGTGCGGCGGCAATCCCTTGCAGCTTGTCGGCGATGTCTATGCCGAACGTGTCCTTGAGCTTCTTGGTCAGGGCAGGCAGCAGAATCGTCTGGCTGACCTCCGACAGCTCATCCGTTATCACTTCGCCCAGAGCGAAAATCTCCGAGAAGATGCCGTGCTCTTTCGCTCCCTTCTTCTTCTTGCCGTCGTCATCCTTGAGCGCGCCCGCGATGCCGGAGCCGACGAGGTATCCGGCGGCCAGCGCGCCCAGGCTCCAGGTGACGGAGTGTTTGCGGAATTGCTCGCGCCAGTCGAGCGTCTCCGTCACGGTCTCGACCACCGATTCATACTGATCCGTGACCGTCTCTTTTATCTCGGAGACGGTTTGCGAGATTGATTCGCGCGTCTCTTCCATGCGTCGCTGAAGCTCCGCTTTGGTCGGCTCCTCTTCGGTCGCCGTCGGCTCGGCACTGGCAGCCGGCGTCTTCTTGCCCGCCATAGGCTTTCACTCCTTCTCTTGAAATTTACTCACCGTGATGCTAGCAGCGACTCGGGATTCCATCAATGCGCGAAAGAAGGGTTTCGCCGCACGGGCCGCCGGGATGGCCTGCCGCCCGCCGCGCCCGCGGGTGCTGCGGACGATTAGAGTGGCCCGATTATCTTCGATGGGCTATCATCTTTTCAAAGGCAGCACCTGCGCCGGGCCAATTTCAGCCGGAGACAGTCCGGCCCGCGCTCTGCTCGGCCTTCTCAATTTCCCTCCCGGAGCAAATGAGGTCTTTATGATTTTAAGGCGCTCGGTCTATTCGTTCACGCTCCTTCTCCTGCTGCTTATCTACCCTTTTGCCAGGGCGCAGACGTCCGCCCCGTCGCCTCCAGCCGACGGACAGAAGAAGGCTCAACTTGAGCTTGAGCGGAAGGCTCTGGACCTGCTCGACGAAGTGATTAAGCAGTCGGAGTCCTTCAGGAACGCGGAGAACCGCATCCGCATCCGGGCCGTCGCCGCGGACCTTCTCTGGAAGTACGACGACCGGCGTGCGCGCACGCTTTTCAGAGAGGCGACGGCCAGCCTCTCCGACCTGCTGAATAATCAGGAGAACACGGAACAGCCTTCATCGCCCCGTTCAATGTCGGAAGGGCTCCCGGGCTTGCGCCACTTCATCCTCCAACTGGCCGGACAGCACGACGCGCGGCTGGCAGGCGAACTGCTGCGCGCGACGCGCAGGGCCGCGGCTGCCGGAAATCAGGGCTCCAGGTCACCCGAAGACGAGCTTAATATGGAGATGACCCTGGCGACGCAGTTTGTTGCCACCGATCCGGCCCAGGCGCTCCAGCTCGCCCGGGAAGACCTCTCCAGGGGCTTCCCCACTCGATTGCCCGAAGTAGTCTCGGCGCTCTGGTTGAAAGACCAGGAGATGGGCGCAAAGCTGGCCGCAGAGATCGTCGTCAAGCTGCGCTCGGAGAGGCTGGAACGAAACAACGCGGCCGCGCAGATGGCCGTCAACCTGCTCCGCATGGCTTCCGACCCTCCAGTAGACGAGGCGAAAAACAGCTCTCGGAATATCCCGCTCCTGGACCAGCAGGCCCTTCGCGAGCTGGCGGAAATGATCGCGGCCGAAGCCCTGCGCTCGCCCTCCGCTGGCAACTCATTTACATACCTGGTTCACTCTGTGCTGCCAGCGGTTGAGAAATACGCCCCGGCACGCGCCGCTCAATTGCGCCGCAAGCTCGCGCCTGTCCCGACCGCCATTGCCCAGGTGGACGAAGAGAATGAGATGGAGGGCTGGGGGGCATATAACGGGCTGTATGCAAAGGGAAGCATAGAGGAGATTCTGGCCGCAGCCCCGAAAGCGCCCGAAGAGATGCGCGACCTCCTGTACCAGCGCGCGGCCTCGCTGGCCATCGAGAAGGGCGAGACGGAGCGCTCGCGCCAGCTCATCAACGAGCATGTTAAAGACCCGAATCTGCGTAAGAGGCTGCTCGAAGAGGTGGAGCAGAAGGCCGTCCTGACGGCAGCCGAGCAGGGCAAAATCGAACAGGCTCGAAAGATGCTCTCAACGCTTCGGACCAATCAGGAGCGCGTCTCCTTACTGACGCAGCTTGCCCTCGGGGCGCTCGCAAAGGGCGAGCAGAAGATCGCGCTGCAACTGCTCGAAGAGGCGCGCGAGATGGTGACGGGCCGCGCCAGGAACATAGAGCAACTCGGCGTGCAAGTGATGCTCGCCCGCGCTTACGCTCTGGTTGATCCTGATCGCAGCCTGACGATGCTCGAACCCATCGTGGACCAACTCAATGAGCTGCTGGCCGCCGCGACAGTCCTCGGCGGGTTCTTCGTCGAAGAACTGGTCCGCGACGACGAGCTGATGCTGGAGCCTTTAGTTATGTTTTCCAGCCAGTTTATGTCTCATTACCTCAACGACCTCAAGCACTTAGCGTTGGCCGATTTTGAGCGGACGAAGGCCCTGGCCGATAGATTCCAACGCGACGAAGCGCGAATCATGGCACGCCTCCTGGTCGTTCAGAGCATCATCGGCCCACCGCAAACCGCGAAGCCGAGCGACCCCCTGACCGTTCAGCCTGAACCGAATATTGCGACGGAGAGTGTCGGCCCCTGAGACGGGCGCGGCGGGCGGCCTCTGCCTGGACAGACTCTCAGACGCCTGCTCCCGGCCGCTGTGAGGCAGTGGCCTTTTCAGGCGAGGCTCTAAACCCGCGCCAGCGAAAGATGGAGAAGAGCATCAGTGAAATCGTCGGGCGCGCGGAGCTGCCCGGTGGCGAGCGAACGCTGGCCTATCGCGCGCTGCGCCCGCTGCTCTGCTCCGCGTGCGGGGCGGAGATTGCCGCGGGGACTCTCTTCACGCGCCGCAGCCTGGCGCAGGAGAGCCTGCGTATCCTGCCGCGCTGTACAGAATGTGCGCCGTTTCAGTTGCTGCCCGAGCGCAGGGAGATGTCGCCGCTGCTCGAATCGCTGCTGGCCGCACGGCCCGACGGCCCCGCGCAGGATGCACACGCTGCTCCGGCCAGCGCCCCCAGGCGAAAGAGCGCGATGACACGCGAGCATGACGAAAAGCAGAACGACGAGAAGCTGAAGGAGGCCGTCAACAGCCGTTTAGGGCCCGCGCTCAAACGCAAACGTTTGAGTTGACCGCCGGTTTTGCAACGCGCCGCCGAATCAGGGCCTGACGGCGAGCCCCTGTCCGGGGGCATGGCCGGTCGGTGCGGATTGATCTTTCAGGAAGCGCGCGCCTTGGCCCTCTCTTCCGCCCTCGCATCATTCTGCGGATTGACCGCGACGCCGTGCTTGTAAACCATGTCGCCGCCGAGCCAGCCCGAGATACAGATTAAGATGAACCCGACCGCCGACAGCGCGACCGGAAGAGTGTAATCTCCGTTCGCCATGTACGCGCCGCCCGTCCGCGTCCGCAGGTAGAAGCTGACCGCGAACAACAAAAGCGCGAGCACGTTGAAACGCGCGTGCCACCCGGCCAGCTTCGAGACGGTTCTATCCTTGATGCCGAAGTAGTCAATGATGCCCGGTATCGCAGCCGCTATACCTCCGGCGATGCCGCCCGCCAGCGTGTAGAACGCAGTCCGTTCCCAGCTCTGGTTGCCGCGCCAGATGTACATCACGTCCGCGAAGAGCGAAAAGGTCCAGAGAGCGAACGGGAAAGGGATAATCATCGGATGAATCGGATGCCCGGCGATACTTGCAGGACTCGACATTGGGAAGCTCCTTTCACTTGTCAGCAGTCATAACGAAGCGGCGGCAGCCGGGTTGCACTCCAGCCTCACGGCAACCCTCAAAGCGCACGCGCTCCCGGCACAGGGGCGATGAAAGCAACTCGGGATGAACGCCGCAGGGGAATCGCGCGCTCACTTTCCGACCAAGCTCCGGCTCGTAGCTGAAGCCTCTACGCTTCAAATCCGGCGAAGAAATTCTCAATTGTTGGGTAGTCTTAGGGTACTACCTAATACTGTATCTGTAAAGAGTTTTTGAAGACGCGGCGGCGCTCTCTCGACTCATCAGGGAAGATGAAATTTATCTCTGAGAACTGAGCCCGCCGCGGAAAATGTTTCCGCCAGGGAGAAGGCGGATTGCGCGACGGGCTCGGGCTAAGTATAGGAGGACATTGCGGTTAAGCTGAGACACGGCCTCGTCCCCGCACGTGTCCTAAGTGGCCCGGAGGATGCGCCCGTGAACTACAGGCAAAGCCCGCCGCGCGGACGAGGCCGGGAGCGAGAAGGTCGCTTTGAGACGACAAAAAGCTAGCTCTAAGACGGCCCTTGCTCAAGGGGTTTTCGGTTTGGCGTCGGGCTTGCCCTGCGTATTACCGGGTTGATTCGACGGCTCAGGGTTGTTGCGCTGGCCGGTCGTGCGGTCAAAGACGGCGTTCCTGATGAACTGCTCGCTGGTCCAGGGCGGGGGTGCGCCGCCGAGGTACTTGTTGAACCATTCGAGGTGCGCAGTGTAGTAGAGCGCCATCTCGTACCAACTGGGCCAGTGGCCAGCGTTCGAGTAGATAATCAGTCTCGACGGGACGTTCATCTTTTGCAGCGCCGTGAAGAACTGCAACGACTGTGTGTAGGGCACGCGGTAATCGCGCTCGCCGGAGATGACCAGGCAGGGCGTCTTGAAATTCTTGACGAAGTTCGACGGCGACCATTTCTCGAAGTTCGGCGAGTTCCAAGGCTGGCCCTTGACATCCCACTCCGGCCACCAAAGCTCTTCGGTCGCGCCGTAGAAAGAGCGCCAGTCGAAGATGCCCATCATCGAGGCGAGCGCCTTGAAGCGGGTCGTGTGTCCCTCGAACCAGTTCATCATGTAGCCGCCGAAGGACCAGCCCATCGCTCCCATCCGGTTGCGGTCAACGTATGGCAGCTTTTCCAGCGCGTCCGTGACCTTCATTAAGTCTTCGTAGACGCGCCCGCCCGTGTCGCCCGAAATCTCCGCCGTGAAGTCCTGCCCGTAGCCCGTCGAGCCGTGCGGATTGGCGAAGGCCACAACGTAGCCCGCGCCCGGATAGACCTGCCAGTCGCCGCGAAAGGCATCGGCCCACTGTGACTGAGGTCCGCCGTGCACGTTCAGAATCAGCGGGTATTTGCGCGACGGGTCGAAGTCGTGAGGCTTGACGATGAAGACGTGAATCTTCGCGCCGCCGGAGCCCGTCACCCACATGGCCTCGGCCGGACGGATGTCCACCTCGTTGGTCACGGCGTCGTTGACGTGCGAGAGCTGCCGGGGCGGGGCCGCCACGCGCGCGGACAACTCTTTGAGGTAAATCTCGTTGGGCTCGCCGACCGAACGCTTGATGTAAACCATGCGCTGCTCGCCCGGGTCGAACTCGAAGGCATCAATGGTCTTGTCAACGAAGAGCTGCGTGATGGCCTTGGAGTTGATGTCCAGGCGGTAGATCGGGTTCTGCCCTTCGACCGGGCCCGTAAAGTAGATGCTCCTGGAATCCCTGGACCACTGAAAGTCGTCTATCCAGTTGCGGAATGATTCCGTCAGGACGGTTGATGTGCCGCTTGCGCGCTCGTAGATGGCGATGCGAAAGAGATCGGATTCATAGGCGGGCTGGCGCTGCATCCGGTAGGCGATGTATCTCCCGTCGGGCGAATACTTCGGGCTGCCGTCGTAGGCCGGATTCGCGGCCGTCAGGTTGCGGGGCCGCGGCGCACTGTCCTTGAGCGAAATCAACCAGAGATCGTTGTTGGTCGAGGTCGCCGGAATCTTGTCATGGTTGGAGACGTAGACCAGCTCCGTGCTGTCTGGCGAGAATGCGTATTGAAGCGGGCCGCCGAGCTGGAAAGTCGGCGCATCGAAATTGCCGGGCGTTACATCCCTGACCTCGCCCGTCGTCGCGCTGGCGATAAAGGTGTGCGTCCGCGTTCCGTCTTTCCATGCGTTCCAATGACGATAGAGCAGCTCGTCGGCCATGTGAGCCTTGAGCGGACCATTGCCCCAGGCCTCCGCGATTCTCTTGTTGCACTCGTCGTTGCCGCCGCACTCCGGGTAGACATCCGAAGAGAAGGCGATCCACTTGCCGTCCGGCGACCAGAGCGGGTCGGAGACTCCCGTCGAGATGTTGGTCAGCCTGCGCGCCTCGCCGCCGCCCGCGCTCATCAGGTAAAGATTGGTGCTCCCTTCTTTCGCGCTGAGAAAGGCTATCTGCCTGCCGTCGGGCGAGAAGAGCGGCGAGAACTCACTCTTGTCGCTCGCGGTCAACTGGCGCACGTTCTGCCCGCCGATGTCCATCATCCAGATATGACTGACACGCCGGGCGCGCGAGAGGTCCATGCTGCCGACGACGTAGATGACGGACCTCCCGTCAGGCGAGACGTGAATGTCGGAGATGGACTTGATCCTGTACAGGTCTTCGAGCGCGAAGGCCCGCTTCTGTGCGCGCAACGCACCCGCGGGCAGTGAGAGTAGAACGAAGAGCAAGAGAGCGCGACGTAACATTTTAAGTTGACTCCTTTGAATAGATGCGGGGAATTTTAAGGGGCATGGTTAACCCTGGTCTTCTGTGCGGAGGCTTTGAGTTGCAGGCCAGTGCCGCGCGGGTAGAGCCGGGGAAGCGTAATGGGAAGCCTGCCCGTGATGTTCGCCTGGCCCAGCAGGGCACGCGCCGCCGCCTCCTGTAGACTGGGCATGTCGCCATAAGCGACGAGATATGTTTGCAGCCGGGGAAAGCTCTGGAGCAGATAAGGGTTGCCGAAGCTGATGCCGACGAGCGGCACATCACGTTTGATTAGTTCGGCGAGCGCCCGCGCGGACGATTCGGGTATGCCGACGCTCCGCGATTCCCCGGAGCGGACGCGGCCGTAGAGAGAGACTATGACCAGGCCCGCCTCCTGCGCGAGCCGCAATGCCTGGCGAATCTCCTCCTCCGACGATCTAGCGTCCAGCACCAATGTCTCGATGCGCCTACCCCTGCGGCGCATCTCTTCGCTAAAGGGCGTCGCAATAACCAGCCGGTCGTCGCCGTTCGTAATCGCCAGGTTGAAGATTTTGCCGTCGGGCTTAAGGCTGATTGGCAAGAGTCCGGCGTCGTTGCGGATGAGGGTGATGGCTTGCTCGGCGACTTCGTTGGCGAATGCGACCACGTCCGGGTCGGAGAGCAGGCGGTCTATCTGCTCGATGGGCGTCAGGCGCTGCCGGACCAGCCCCAGGTCATATTTCGCGGCGAGGATACGGCGGGCCGAGTCCTCTATCCGTTTCAAGGAGATTCGTCCGGCCTGCACGGCCTGGCGCAAGCCCCTGATGGCCGCGTCGGGGTCCGAAGGCTT
>DASVWH010000189.1:0-47158 GCA_036389715.1 Pyrinomonadaceae bacterium
GCACTCTTCAATGCCTCGCAGATGTACATGCAGCAGGGACGCGCCCTGGCCGAGCAGCGCGACTACATCGGAGCCTACAACGCCTTCCGGCAGGCTTACGGCTATGACCCTGTCAACCAGCTGGCGCTCTCCGAGATGGAGCGCACCCTTCGCTTGCAGGAGGAGAAGACCGGCGTTCCGGCCGCGAAGGGCGGCAACGTCGGCGCGGCCGCTGCGCCCAACTCGGCGCAGGCGGACGATGGGACGGGCGGCACACCGGCCGCGCCGCGGACGACCAACGGCGCGCAAGACCCTGCGACGCTGCCGCCCCCGCGGACAGAGCAGTTGCGCGTCATCAAGTACAGCGGCGACCTGAAGGCGCTGGTTCGCAATCTCACGGAACAGCTCAACCTCAACGTCATCTTCGACAGCCAGTCGTTTCGCACCCCGCGCACGGTCGAAGTGAATCTGACGGACGTGACGACGGCGCAGGCGCTCGACCTGCTCTTTATTCAGGAGAGCCTCTTCTTTCAAAAGCTGAGCCGTCGCACCATCCTGGTCGCAGACCAGAACCGGCGCGCGCAGTACCAGCAGCTCTCGATTCGCACCTTCTATCTCTCGAACATTGACCCCAACGATGCGCGCAACCTGATTTCGGCCGCCATCCCGCCCAACCAGGGACGCCCGCAAACGGTCGTCCTGCCGGACAAGGCGACCAACAGCGTGACCATCCGCGACACGGCCGAGAACCTGCGCCTGATCGGCGAGATTCTCCAGAGCATAGACAAAGACCGCGCGGAGGTCGTGATGGATGTCAACATCTACGAGGTCTCGCGCACGGACCTGCTCCAGCTGGGCAACCAGGTCGGCGTCGGCGATAGCAGCTCAGGCGGATTGTTCACGCTCGGCGGCACGAGCGGCTTGAGCATCGTCGGCGGTGCGCGCGATGTTGCCGGGCGTCTGACCAACGTCCCGACGGCGCTCGGCGCGGCGCTCGTCATTCCCTCTTCGGTCCTGACGGCGTTCCAGAGCAAGAATCGAACGAGGCTGCTCGCTTCGACGCAGGTCCACGCCTTCAACGGCGAAGAGTCTTCGGCGCGGATAGGCCAGCGCGTGCCCGTCCAAACGGCGCAGACCTTCCCCTTCGGGACGACCAACCCGACGACGCCGGGCGGCGTCCAGGGCGGCGTTAATTTCGGCGGCGGCTTCCCCGTCATTCAGTACGAGCCGACGGGCCTGACACTGAAGTTCACGCCGCAGGTCTTCCCGAACCTGGACGTGCAGGTCAAGATGTCCATCGAGTCGAAGGACATTCTCAACGCCGGGAGCCTGACGCCGACCTTCACGGAGCGCACCATCAGCGGCACGGCCCGCATCCAGAACAACCGGACGATGATGCTCGCCAGCGTCGCGCAGGACACGCAATCGAACGGGCGCAGGGGCCTGCCTCTGCTCGGGCTGATTCCGGTTCTCGGCCGCCTGTTCACTTCGCCGACGCGCAATAACACACAGGTGGACATCGTGATCGCCGTCACGCCGCGCGTCCTGCGCGCTCCGGCCGTCACCCCTTCGGACGAGAGAGAGCGCCCGAGCGGCACGCTCTCGACGCCGACCAGCAGCTCTCTCGAAGCGATGGTCCGCGAAGTGGAGCGCGAAGACCAACTCGCCGCCGCGCGCAGGATTCCGACCAACACCGTGGTCCAGCTGCCCGATGCCGAGATGCCGGGCTACGTGCCCGCGCCCGCCTCCATGCTCAAGGCCACGAGCGGCGCAGGCGCACCCGCTTTAACCGCGAGCCCTGCAATGACCGGCCCAATCAATACGGCTGCGACCGCTCTTCCGGCCGGACCAAACATGCTCGGCAATGCGCTCGCACAGTTGACCGGCGAAGCTCCGCCGAGCCCCGCCGCGCTCGTCGGCACTGCCGCCCAAGCGCGTCCCATCAACGTCTCACAGGCTTTGACGGCCGCGCCGCAGCCAGCAGCGTTCACGCCCGCAGCGACGACGGCCAAGGCCACTACTACTGCCGCGGCGCAGGGCGGTTCATCAACAGGCGGCGCGGCGCTCCCCGTCGCTTCGTCCGGGGAAAAGGTTAAAGAAGCCGCTGCGGGAAACGCTGCTGCGGCAAAGCCCGGAACGACGGTCGAGCTGCGATTGATGCCCGCCGGGCAGGAGATGCGTCCCGGCGAAAAACAGCGCCTCTCCCTCGTGCTTATTTCCGCCGAGGCGCTCGGCAATACTATGCTGCGGCTCACCTTCGACCCCAAGCTGATCGCCGTCCGCGGTATCTCGCAGGGTGAGGCCGCGACGGGCGGGAAAACTGCGCCCGCGATTATGCAGTCCATTGACCCCGCGGGGACGGTCATGATCGCCGTCTCGCCGCAGGCGGGCGCGGCGCTCAAGTCCGGCGCAAACGTTCTTCTCTTCCTCGACATCGAAGCCCTGGCGGCGGGCGAGAGCGCCATCGGCTTCGATCAAAACAGCGCTCACATCGTCGCTACGGACGGGCACAGCATGCCGCTGAAGTTCGTCGAGAGTCGCATCACGGTCAGGCAGTAGAATGAGACAGTTGACGGGACAGGAAAACGCGCGGATGCCCGCGGGCAAAAGCGGTGAGAACGCTTCGCCGCCCGCACCGGCTGGCGTTGCCGCGCGCCGTCCCATCTCGTCTGCTAGGCAACTACTACAGCAACGCCGCAACGCCGCGCCTGCTGCGGCGCGCAGCGCGCGCGGCTTCACGCTGATCGAGCTGGTGATGACGCTGACGGTGCTGGCGATTCTCTCTCTGGGCGTGATTCCGCTCATCAAGGCGTCCGTCAGACGCCAGCGCGAGCAGCAACTGCGCGAGGCTTTGCAGCAGATGCGCAGGGCCATTGACGACTTTCACCGCGACACCGTCGGGATGCAGTGCGGCGGCGCTGCCGCTGCTCCCGTCGCGCCCCCGGCGGGCGGCGGTGCGCCCGGCCCACCGGCAGCCGCCTATATTGACCCGCGCAGCCGTGTGATGATTGCCGACTGCACGATGTTCGGCGTAGATAACGTGGAGCGTTACCCGCCCGACCTTGAGACGCTGGTCAAGGGGGTCAGCGTCACGCCGCGCACCGCGGCTGCGGGCGCGCCGCTCGGCTCCGGCCCTTCCGGCCCGTCCGCCACGGAGAACGGGGTGCTGGCGACGAAGAAAAAAATCTATCTCCGGGAGATTCCCGTAGACCCCATGACGGGCAAGCGCGAGTGGGACTTGCGCTCGACCTACGATGCCAAGGACGCGGGCTCCTGGGGCGGCGAGAATGTCTTCGACGTGCGCTCGAAGTCCAACGACCAGGCGCTCAACGGGGAAGAGAAATACAGTGAGTGGTAAGCCTATGAGTGACGCGAAGAGATGGCCGGACGGCGAGACGGGCGAGAGCAGCCGCAAGCTCTCCTGTGCCGCATCACTGCGCCTCCTGCGCGCTTCGCGTCCGCCGGGCGGATGGGGCGAGCGCGGCTTCACGCTGCTCGAATTGATGATCGTCATCTCGATCATCATTATTCTCGCCGTGATAGCCCTGCCGCAGTATCAGAAGAGCGTTCAGCACGCGCGCGAGGCAGTGCTGCGCGACAGCCTCTTTTCGATGCGCAAGATGCTGGACCAGTATGCGGCCGATAAGGGCAAGCTGCCGGAGTCGCTCGAAGAGCTGGTGACGGCCGGTTATATGCGCGAGATTCCCATCGACCCGATAACAAACGAGAAGAACTGGGCCCTGGTGACTGGCGACGACCCGTACTCGCTCGAAGGCGGGCAGGGCATCGTTGACGTTCACAGCTCATCGGACGAGGAATCCTCCGAAGGCAAGCGCTACAGCGAGTGGTAGCCGCAACGGGTCCCCCGCGACCCCGGATGCGTCGTCATTCTGCGGCGATTCCGAACCGGGGCGCAGGCTTCCGGCACTCTCTTCAACTTGAAAATTACAGTCTTAAGCTCGCAAAGTCATTCATGCCGCCGACCATCTTCAGCAAACTCGTTGACCCCAGGTTCCCCTCCGCCGCCATCGGCCTGGAGAGCAGTAACGCGACGGTCGTTCATCTTGAGCGGCAGCGCGGCGGCAATGGTTTTGTGATCCGGCGGGCGGCGACCATCACGCTGCCCGAGGGGTTGGTGCGCCCGAGCTTCGACGAGCCCAACATCGGCGACGTGAATACGCTGGCGGGCCTGCTCTCCGAAGCGGCGACGAGCGCGGGGCTGGCGAAGCAGCGGCGCTGGTCCATGGGTTTGCCGGAGGCAGCGGTGCGCGCCGCCATCCTGACCCTTGAGAGCGCGCCCGCCTCGCGCGGCGAGCTGGAAGAGATTTTAAGCTGGAAATACGAGCGCGCGTTCGGGCGTTCCGAGGGCGGGCTGCGCGTTTCACGCGAACGATTGACGCCCGACGCACAGGGCCGCCCTCGTTACCTGGCCGTTGCGACGCACGATGCTGTGCTGGCCGAATACGAAGCTGTCTTCGCGGCGCTCGGCTGGCACGCCGGGTTGGTCCTGCCGCGCCACCAGGGCGAATCCCGCTGGCTCTTAAACCATCAGGGCCTGGGCGACGCGCTGCTCGTCAGCTCGCACGCGGAAGGCTTCACGGCCGTGCTGCTGCGAAACAGGCAACCGGCCATCGTGCGCTCCGTGATGTGCGACCCGGAAGACCGCGACGACGAGTTCTATCGCCTGCTGCTCTTCTACCGCGACCGCCTCTCCTCGGCCGAGGCCGCCAGCGACCTGCAAAGGCTGCTCGTCGTCGGCGAGGGCTTCGACAAAGAGCGCGTCGGGCAGATCGCCAACGAGACGCTGGAGATAAGTTTGCGCCCGCTCGGGCCTGCGGAGGTCGGCCTCGCGGTCCCCTCCGGCGACTTCAGCTTCGACGCCATCGCCGCCCCCGCCGGGCTCGCCGCACTCGCCTGGGCGGAAAGTAAAGTCTCAAAGCAGGCGTCTCAAGGCCCGGAGTCGAAGCCGAAATCCGGCCTTCATCCGGCTTTCATCCGGCGTTTGACGATGCCATGCTCAAGGATTCCGACCGCAGATTCCTGGCCGAGGACTTTGGCCAGGAGAGCCGCGCCTGAAACTTTTAAAGTTCCCGGTTCGTAAAACCGGGGCATCATGAAGATGAGTGCATCCCCCATCGCATTGAAAGAGGCAAGCGGCGTTGCCGATTGCGAGTTGGTGACGCGCGCAGCGGCCGGGGGCGAGGACGGGTTCGAGGAACTGGTGCGCCGTTACCAGCGACCCATCGCGGCCTACGTCTACAGAATGGTCGGCGATTACGATGCGGCGCTCGACCTGACGCAGGATGTCTTTATCAAGGTCTACAATTCGCTGGCCCGCTACCGCTCGGAATTCAAGTTCTCGACCTGGATTTACAAGATCGCGCACAACGTGGCCGTGGACCACCTGCGCAGGTACGGCCCGCGCGCACAGGCGCTGGTGACCGAAGTTGAAGGCGAGCAGCGCGAGCTACAGTTGGAGAGCCGCAAGCTCTCTCCCGAAGATGAGAGCGAAAGGGCCGAGCGACGCCTGGAGATCGAAAAGATCGTCGGAGAATTGCCGCCCGGCTATAGGGAGCTGGTCGCCCTGCGCCATTCCTCGGACTTGAGCTACGAAGAGATTGCGGAGGTCACGGGGCTGCCGCTCGGGACGGTCAAGAATCGCCTCTTTCGCGCCCGCGAAGTGATGCGCCAGCAGTTTCTTCGGAGAGGTATTACGAGCCTTTGAAGCGGAGCCGGAAATCTTGAGCAGCGCAATTTTCGACAACCCCGCGTGCCGGAGCGAAGAGGTCGCAGCCTATCTCGACGGCGAGCTGGATGCAGCGGCCGCAGCCGCTTTCGAGCAGCACCTGAGCCTCTGCCGCGACTGCTCAGGAGAGCTACTGGAACAGCGCCGCCTGCTCTGCACGCTCGACTTTGCTCTGAAGGGCTCTGCTCGGGTCGAGCTGCCGAAAAATTTCGCCGCAGTGGTGACGGCGCACGCCCAATCGGACATGCGCGGTCTCTCGCTGGCGGCCGAGCGCGGGCGCGCCCTGCGGCTCTGCGCGGCGCTCTGTGCGGCCAGCTTCGTGATGCTGGGCGGCGCGGCTTTCGGCAATTCCGTGTTCGAGCCCGTCCGCTTCGCCGCCAAAAGCGCAATCAGTCTTTTCGCCTTCGTCGGCCGCGCGCTGTATGACGCGGGGGCGGGCGTGGCCATCATCTCGCGCGGCGTCGGCGGCCACCTGATCTTCGAGTCGTATCCGGGAAGGCTGCTGTCCCTGCTGCTGCTTGTGCTGGCGGTCGTCCTGCTTTCGCGCCTGCTCGTCAGGCATCAACGCACGCGGCCCGTCGCCAGGTAAGCCTCTTCCGGGCGGGTTCGGGCCGGGCCGTCATCAAGGATTGTGAATCAACTTTCGCTTCAGATGTCTTCGGATTTATGCCCGGCTCGCGCGGCCTGGAGAACGGCGCTGGCGCTTTTCCTCCTGGCGCTGACGGTCGCGGTCGCACAGGCGCAGTCACCGGACGGCACGCTGCCCGACCGCAGAGAGCCGATGGTCGTTGACGGGACAAACGAGCATGACGTTTTTGGGTGGGGCCAATCGGTTCACGTGCGCGGGGTCGTCAGGCACGGGGTGATGGCCTTCGGCGGCGATGTCGTCGTCGAGGGAGTCGTCGAAGGCGACGTGGCGACGATTGGCGGCTCCGTTATCCAGCGCGACGGCTCGCGGATAGGCGGCGACGTAATCGTCCTCGGCGGCGCGTATCGTCGCGGGCAGAACGGCGCGGCCGAGCGCAACCCTGCGAGCACGACCGTGATGATTGCCGGTTTCGAGCCGGAGCTGCGCGGCCTGATGCGCAACCCCGGCAGCCTGCTCGCGCCGCAATGGTCGGCCGTCTATTTAGGCCAGCGGTTTCTGGCAGTGCTCTTCTGGTTCATCGTTTCGCTGGTCCTGACGGGCGTGACGCCGGGCGCGGTCGGGCGCGGGATGGCGCGCCTGCGCCTGAGCAACGTTCGCGTGGCGGTCGTCGGGTTCGCAGGCTCCCTGGCGGTCACTTTCGGCGTCGTCGCGTGCGTCAGCATTTTGCCGACGGTCGTCGGCGCGCTGGTCGGCATCACGGCGCTGCTGCTGCTGGTCACGGCCTACCTCTTCGGGCGCGTAGTGATTCAGGCATCCACCGGGCGCTGGCTGCAACGGCGGCTGTTTCCCGAAACGAAACGCTCGGAGGCCGTCGCGCTGCTGCTCGGCACCGGCTTCTGGGCCGCGCTCCTCTCGCTGCCTTACATCTGGCCGTTCGTCGGGGCAGGGCTGCTGGTGGCGAGCCTCGGGCTGGCGCTGACGGCACGTTATCGTCCCGGCTGGAAGCAATCTTAAAATCGCGGCCGAGCGGAGAGAGCCCGGCCCCTTCCTCGAAATTTTCCGGTAACAGTTTGACCGGGCCCGCCTCCGGCCGTTTCACCCTGAGCCCCGGTTTCCCGGCCGGGCAAACGGGCCCGCGCGCCGCGGGACGGACGACGCCCGGCCAACGGGACTGCCGCCGCCTGGAAACCTTTGGGAACTTTTGCCGCCTGCGGTTACAATTAGTCTTTAAATGGGCGCGACCCGTCCGCGCGTCTTCTCCGCAGGGGCGCGGGCGCTCTAAAAAGTGAGCAATTATTTTGAACATTAAGTGGAGGGGCTGCGTAATAAAAGCTCTGGTAGCCCGTTTCTATAGCAGCGGCCATAATTTCCACCCCAGATCAGGCCACAAAGCCCCGAGCACGTGGCGTTTCCTTTAGAAGAAGTGAGGAATAATTGATGAAGAAGCTCTTAACCCTCTGTGCGCTGGTGGCCCTGGCACTGGTCTCGACCGGCCCGAGCGCGCAGGGGCAGACGGCGGACCCGGCGATTACGGCGACCCGCGTGTTCGGCAAAGTAACCGAGCTGAACGGCCCCGCCGGGCAGATGACGGTCAAGACCGAGGCCGGTTCGGTCGTCGTCGTGTCACTCAACGAAAAGACGAGCTACGAGCGGATGCCCGTCGGCGAGACGGACCGCAGCAAGGCCGTCAAAATCGCCCTGACCGACATCACGGTCGGCGACGGCGTCTATGCCAGGGGCCGCGTCTCGGCGGACCAGAAGTCGGTTCCGGCGCAGCAGGTGATCGTCGTCTCGCAGTCCGAGATCGCGCAGAAGCAGGAGCGCGAGCGCGCCGAGTGGAGAAAGCGCGGCCTCTCGGGCATCATCGCCTCGCTCAATCCCCAGACCAAAGAGATGACCGTCACGACGCGCACGGCCGAAGGCCCGAAGCCGATAGTTATTCCCGTGACGGATAAAGTGAAGCTGCGCCGTTATGCGCCCGATTCCGTCAAGTTCAGCGATGCCAGAAAGAGTAACTGGGAGGAGCTGAAGGTCGGCGACCAGGTGCGCGCCAAGGGCGACAGGAGCGCGGACGGCGCGCGTTTCACCCCCGAAGAGGTCGTCACAGGCTCTTTCCGCACCATCGGCGGCTCGGTCACTGCCGTTGACGCTGCCAGGGGCGAGATCAAGATCAACGATATGCAGTCGAAGCAGCCGCTGACGGTCGTCATCAGCAAGGACTCGACGCTCAAGCGCGTCCCGGCCGAGTTTATGCAGATGATGATGGCCGGTGGTCCGGGCGGGCCCGGCGCTGGCCCGGGTGGTCCCGGCGCTGCTCCTGCCAGCGGGCCGGGCGCTGCGGGCGCGGCCAGCCCCACGGCAACTCCGCGTCCCGCTGCGCCTGCTACGGCGGGCGGCACAGGCGGGCAGGCAGCCGCTCCCGCACAGGGCAATCGTCCTCCCGGAGGCGCTGCCGCAGGACAGGGCGGCCCCGGCGCAGGCGGCCCGCAGGGTGGCCCGGGCGGCCCCGGCGCGGGCGGCCTAGACATTCAGCGCATCATCGAAAACCTCCCGGCCGTGACCATCGCCGAGCTTAAGGCGGGCGACATGGTGCTGGTTTCGAGCACGTCCGGCGCAGACCCGACGCGCGTGACGGCCATCACGCTCGTCTCGGGCGTCGAGCCCATCTTTGCCATGATGCAGGCCAGGCAGGGCGGGCCGGTCAATCGCCCCCCGAACCTGGGGACGATCAATATAGGTATTGGCGGGCCGTGACCTCTGCACGGGCCTGCAAGACAATCAAGGGTTGGAGTTTCACTACTGTCGAGAGAGGCCATGACCTCGCGTCAGCGGCTTGTGCCTGAGACGTTAGAAGTTAAAGGCGCTCCGGCTGCAACTAAAAAAGGCGATCATCATGAATTTCATTCAAAGAACGATTAAACTGAGCCTTGGTCTGGCGCTCATCCTGGCCCTCTCTGCGACGGCCGGATTCGCGCAGCAAGGGACGGGCTCGCTTCGCGGGCAGATTACGGACGAACTAGGCGGCGCAATCGTCGGCGCAACCGTCACCGTCGTTAACGAGAGCGGCGTCGAGAGAAGCGTCCAGACTAACGACGAGGGCGTTTACGTCATCACGGGCCTGGCCCCCGGCAGCTACACCGTGCGCGCCGCGATGAAGGGTTTCGCCATCAGCGAGAACCCGGACGTGAGAGTCGAAGCCGGTCGGCGCGGCGACCTGGACTTGAAACTCGGCGTCGCGATAGAAGAGCAGCAGGTCACGGTCGCGGACCAGAGAAACCTGAGCACGGAGTCCGAGAGCAACGCCGACGCGCTCGTCCTGCGCGGCAAAGACCTCGAAGCCCTGCCCGAAGACCCCGACGACCTGGCGGCCGCTTTGACAGCCCTGGCCGGGCCCTCCGCCGGGCCCAACGGCGGGCAGATTTATATTGACGGCTTCACGGGCGGGCGTCTGCCGCCGAAAGAGGCCATCCGCGAGGTTCGCATCAACCAGAACCCGCTCAATGCGGAGAATGACCGTCCCGGCTTCGGCCGGATAGACATTCTCACCAGGCCCGGCTTCGATAAGCTGCGCGGCAGCGCCTCCATGACTTTCAACGATGAGAGCATGAACGCGCGCAATCCTTTCGCCCCGGAGCGCGCGCCCTTTCAGCAGCGCGTTTACGGCTTCACGCTGAGCGGGCCGGTCGTAGCCAAGAAGGCCTCCTTCTTCCTCGATTTCCAGCGCCGCGAAGAGGACGATAACGACATCATCAACGCCGTCATCCTCGACCCGTCGCTCAACCCCGTGCGCTTCAACCAGGCGATTCTTCAGCCGCGGCGAAATACCACCTTCAGCCCGCGCTTTGACTATGCCATCAACCAGAATCACACGGTCGTGGCGCGCTACACCTACTCGCACTTTCAACTCGAAAATGCGGGCGTCGGCAATTTCTCGCTGCCGACACAGGCCTTCACGACCGCCAATACGCAGCACACAGTGCAGTTGACCGAGACGGCCGTCATCAATCCGAAGTGGATTAACGAGACGCGCTTCCAGTACATCAGGACGCGCAGCGATCAGGAGGGTAGTAACTCCACTGCTCCGACCGTCAACGTCCTCGAAGCCTTTACGACGGGCGGCTCGCCGGTCGGGCTCTCCTTCAATAACGAGAACCGCTGGGAGTTGCAGAACTACACGACGGCGACGCTCGGCAGCAAGCACGTCCTGCGCTTCGGCGTGCGCCTGCGCGGCGTGCGCATCACGGATGTCTCGCCGCAGAATTTCAACGGCACGTTCACCTTCGCGGGCGGCTCCGCGCCCCGGCTCGACGCCAATAACCAGGTGGTCATAGACCCCTCGACCGGCCAGCCCTTCAGCGACCCGATCACGAGCATCGAACGCTATCGCCGGACGCTCTTCCTGCAACGCCAGGGCTTCACGACGGCGCAGATCATCGCGCGCGGCGGCGGGGCCAGCCAGTTCTCGATTGCGGGCGGCAACCCGGAAGCGTCTGTCAGCCAGACGGACTTCGGCGGCTTCATTCAAGACGAATGGCGGTATCGTCCGAACCTGACCTTCACCTTCGGCCTGCGCTACGAGAACCAGAGCAACATCAGCAGCAATCTGAACTTCGCGCCGCGCATCTTCTTCGCCTGGGCTCCGGGCGGAAACACGACCGGGCAGATCGGTCAGTTCGGGGCCGGGCAACCGAAGTTCGTCATTCGCGGCGGCTTCGGCATCTTCTACGACCGCTTCGTCGAGGGCGGGACGCTCGATGTCAACCGCTTCAACGGCGCCAACCAGCTGCGCTTCAACGTCGGGCCGTCGGCGCTGGGCAACGTGGTCTACAACCAGGACGGCACGATCTCGAACGTCCCGACGACCGCCTCGCTGACCGCCTTTGCCCAGCCGCAGGTGACGAACCGGCTGGCCGAGAACCTGAAAGCGCCTTACTCCATGCTCGGGGCCATCAACGTCGAGCGGCAGCTGCCTTATGGCATCACGGCCTTCGCCGTGCTCTTTACCTATCGCACGCGCCATGCGTTCGTCCTGCGCGACATCAACGCGCCCGTGCCGGGCAGCATCACGGCCGCCAATCCGAACGGCGTGCGACCGCTCGGGGCCGCGGCTGGCGAAGTCTACCAGTGGGAGTCGAGCGGCGTCTTTAACGACATCCGGCTGCAACTGGGAGCGAGAAAGCAATTGACGCAGGGGCTTTCGCTCTTCTTCAATTACCAGACGGGCAAGGCCCAGAGCAACACGGACTGCGTCTTCGGTCAGCAGGGCGGTTGCTATCCGGCCGACCCCTACAACCTGGCCGCCGATTACGGGCGCGTCGCTTTCTTCCCGCGCCATAACTTCTTCATCGGCGGCTCGCTGGCCATCCCGCGCTTAAAGATCGGCCTGAACCCGTTCATCGTCGCGCGGACGGGCCGTTTCTTCAACATCACGACGGGGCGCGATACCAACGGCGACAAGCTCTTCAGGGAGCGTCCGGCCTTCGCTTCGAGCAGCACCCGGCCGGAAGATTTAAGAGTCACGCCTTTCGGGGATTTCGACGTTAACCCAGCGCCCGGAGTCGCCATGATTCCGCGCAACTACGGCGAAGGCCCGGGCTTCTTCTCCGTCAACCTCGGCATCAGCAGGACGTTCGGATTCGGCGACCTGCCGGGCGCAAACAGGGCTGCCGCGGCTCCGCAAGGCGGCGGTGGCGGCGGTGCGCGTCCGGGCGGCGGCCGTCCGGGCGGCGCTCCGGGCGGCCCGGCCCCTGCTGCTGCTGCGGCTGGCGGCCAGAGACCCGGCGGCGGGCCTGGAGGAGGTCCCGGTGGGCCGGAGAAGCGTTATAACCTGACCTTCTCCGTCAACATCCAGAACCTCTTTAATCGCACGAACCTGAATACGCCGGTCGGCAATCTCAGCTCGCCGCTCTTCGGACAATCGCTGTCCACCCTCGGAGGCTTCGGCGGCGGCGGTAACCCGGCGGCAGGCAACCGGCGCGTCTCGGCAACCGTTCGCTTTAACTTCTAAAGCGAGCCGGGCCGTTCGAGAGAAAAAAGCGGAAGGGGCGTCTTCTCAAATTGGAGACGCCCCTTCCGCTTTTCATTTCTGCGATGGCAGGCCGGAGTTGCGAAGCTGCTTTACCTTGACTGGAGGGCGGCTGCTCTCTTGAGCTCCGGGCGCGCTTTACCTTTGCGCGCCGGGCAGCCGTCAGACGCTCAAGACTTCCTGCTCCTTGGTCCTGGCCAGCTCGTCAATCTTGCCGATGTAGGTGTTGGTCAGCTTCTGGACCTCTTCGAGCCCGTCGCGCTCGTTGTCCTCCGAGATGGTTTTCTCCTTGAGCATCTTCTTGAGGCGATCATTGGCGTCGCGGCGCAGGTTGCGAATCGCCGTCCGGTGCTCTTCGGCGATTTCGTGAACCTGCTTGGCGAGCTGCTTGCGGCGCTCTTCCGTCAGGGGCGGAATCGGAATCCGCACGAGCTTGCCGTCGTTCGACGGGTTGAGGCCGAGGTCCGCGGTGCGGATGGCCTTCTCGATGGCCCCGAGCTGCGTCTGGTCCCACGGCTGGACGGTCAGCATCTGCGGTTCGGGGACATGGACGGAGGCCATCTGGTTGAGCGGCGTCGGCGTCCCGTAGTATTCGACCACGACCGTATCGAGCAGGCTGACGACGGCCCGGCCGGTCCTGACCGTCCCGAGCTTGCGCCGCACGTCGTCAATCACAGCCTCCATCCGCGGGCGCGATTCCTTAATGACATCTTTCTCACTCATATCTGTCTCCCGGTGAAATAGTCAATGGTCAGTAGTAAATAGTAAATAGTGAATCGTCAATAGTAAATCGTGAATAGATAAAAGCGCGGACCTGAGAACTTAAAGCCGCTCTCTCTTACTATTTACCATTGACGATTCACTATTTACTACTGACTATTTGCCTTCTGGTTTTTCGACGCAGACGCGCGTGCCCACGCCCTCCTCGCCCTGCACGACGCGCATGATATTGCCGGACTTGCGCATGTTGAAGACGACGATGGGCAGATTGTTGTCCATGCAGAGAGAGATGGCGGAGGCGTCCATCACCTTCAGCTGTTGTTCCAGCACTTCCTGGTACGTGATGCAGTCGTAGCGGGTCGCGGTCTCGTCGAGCATCGGGTCGGCGTTGTAGATACCCTCGACCTTGGTGGCCTTGAGGATGACCTCGGCCTTGATCTCCAGCGCGCGCAACGCCGCCGCCGAATCGGTCGTGAAATAGGGGTTGCCGGTTCCGGCCGCGAAGATAACGACGCGCCCTTTTTCGAGATGGCGAATCGCGCGGCGACGAATGAAGGGCTCTGCGAGCTGCGGGACGGCTATCGCCGACATGACGCGCGTATAAACGTCGGCCTTTTCCAGCGCGTCCTGAAGGACGACGGCGTTCATGATAGTCGCCAGCATCCCGATGTAGTCTGCGCTGGAGCGGTTCATGTTGCCCGCGCTCTTCGAGACGCCGCGGAAGATATTGCCGCCGCCCACCACTGCCGCCACCTCGACGCCGAGATCGCGGACGGCCTTAATCTCTTCGGCCACGTCACGCGCGACGTTCACGTCAATGCCGTAGTTCTGCGCGCCCATCAGGGCCTCGCCGGAGATTTTCAGGAGGATGCGGCGATAGGCTGCCCCGTTGGTCATCGAACGTCTTGCCTCTGCTCTCATTCGTGCTCAGTTCAAAGTTTAAAGTTCAAAGTTCAAAGCTCAAGGCTCAAAACGCGCTTCTGCCTTTGAGTCTTGAGCTTCGAGCCTCGAACTTCATTATTGATTACCGCCCGCGAGCGCGGCCACTTCGCTGCTGAAATCGTCGGCGCGCTTCTCCAGCCCCTCGCCCATCTTGTAGCGCGCGAAGCGCCGGATAGTGATGTTCTCCTTGATGGAGGCGATCTTTTCCGTCACCAGGTCGCCGACCGTCTTGGCCGGGTCTTTGACGAACGGCTGGTCCAGGAGCACGGCCTCTTCGTAGAACTTATTGAGGCGGCCTTCGACGATCTTATCAATGACCTGGTCGGGCTTGTTGGCGTTCTTCGGATCACCCTTGGCCTGCGCGCGCGCGATCTCGCGCTCTTTATCGAGCGCCTCGGCCTGGACTTCGGCGCGCGAAACAAAGCGCGGCTCGGCCGCCGCGATGTGCATGGCGACATCCTTGACGAGCTGCTGAAACTCCTCGCTGCGGGCGACGAAGTCCGTCTCGCAATTAATCTCGACCAGCACGCCGACCTTGCCGCCCATGTGGATGTAGGAGCCGACCGCGCCCTCTGCGGCGATGCGGCCTTCCTTCTTCTTCGCCGAGGCGAGCCCGCGCTTGCGCAGAATATCAATCGCCTGCTCTTCGTTACCGTTGGCTTCGGTGAGCGCGTTCTTACACTCCATCATGCCCGCGCCCGTCTTCTCGCGGAGCGACTTGACGCCGGTCATCGTAATCTCTGCCATCTCTTAAAATCTCCCTCAGAATAGAATTCAGGGGCCGGGACTATTCAGGCCCCGAAATGAAAAAGAGGAAAACCGCTTCTCATGATTCAAGCCCCGAATCCCGGAGTTTCTGGCCCCTGCCTTAAAAAAATGCGCAGCCCGGCGGGAAGTACCGCGCCTGCGACTGCGCTCGCCGTAAAATTGAGGACCTCTTCCGTGCTGATTGTCTACTTGGCCGCGCCGACCGACTCCGCGCCCTTTTCCTGCTCGGCATCGTCGGGCCTGGGCAAGCTGGCTTCGTCCGTGCCGCCGCCGCTCGCGCCGGGGACGGGAGCGCCCGTGCCCGCCTGCGGGTGGTCGCCGATGCTGTCGGGCTGCTGTCCGGTCCTGCCGAATCCCTGGTGGCCGGGAACGGAGACCTGCGTCTCCGCCGAAGGTGCGGCCGCTCCCATGTCGGTGACGTTCTCGGCTTCGCGGCCCGGGTCCATGCGCGGCGTGACGCTGCTCGTATTATCGGCGCTGGCCCCGGCGCGTCGGCGCTGGCGATCATCGCCGCCGTCCGTCGCGCCGCCGCCTGCCGCGGCCGCAGCCTCTTCGCTCTCGCTGCCCTCGGCGACCATCTGCTGGCCTTCGAGCACGGCGTCCGCGATGCGTGCGGCGAAGAGACGAACCGCGCGCAGCGCATCGTCGTTGCCCGGAATGATGTAGTCAACTCCTTCGGGCGAGCAGTTGGTATCAACTACGGCCACGACGGGAATCCCTAAACGGTTGGCCTCGGCGACGGCGATCTCCTCTTTCTTCACGTCGATGATGAAGATCACGTCGGGCAGGCGCGTCATGCTCTTGATGCCGGAGAGGTTCTTGTCGAGCCCTTCGCGTTCACGGTCGAGCTTGATGCGCTCCTTCTTGGTCATCTTCTCGTAGCGCCCGTCCTCGTGCATCGCTTCCAAATCCTTCAGGCGCTTGATGGATTTCTGGACGGTCTGGAAATTGGTCAGCAGGCCGCCGAGCCAGCGTTGATTGATATAGAACTGGCCAGCCCGGACGGACTCTTCGCGGATGGCGTCCTGCGCCTGCCGCTTTGTGCCGACGAAGAGCACCGTCTTGCCGCGGTCCTCGCCCACCAGGTTCGTCACGAACTGGATGGCGTCGCGGAACATGCGCTGCGTTTTCTGTAGGTCGATAATGTAGATGCCATTGCGCTCGCCGAAAATGTATTCCTTCATTTTCGGGTTCCAGCGCCGGACCTGGTGGCCGAAGTGGACACCGGCCTCCAGAAGTTCTTTCATCGTAACCGAAGCCAAAAGAGAATCTCCTTCGTAAGTGTTGGTTTAATGTACTCGCCGCAGTCCCAGAGCGACTTTCCCCTTCAGAAGGGGCTCTGCCAACCAATCAGGACGGCGACAATGGACTTAACAGTTTTGAGTTTTCGGTTTTCAGTAAAGACAAGCTGCTTTTTCTGAAAACTGAAAACCGAAAACTCAAAACTGCTCTTTAGCGTTTCGAGAACTGGAAGCGCTTGCGTGCGCCCTTCTGCCCGTACTTCTTGCGCTCCTTGATGCGCGGGTCGCGCGTGACGAGGCCCGCGTGCTTGAGCGCGGGGCGCAGGTCGGCGTTAAACTCCATCAGGGCGCGCGTGATGCCGTGGCGGATTGCTCCGGCCTGGCCCGCGGGGCCGCCGCCGTCCACGTTGACGAGGATGTCGAACTTGCCGACGGTCTCGGTCAATTGCAGGGGCTGGCGAATAATCATCCGCAGGGTTTCGTTGGGGAAATACTGCTCAAAGGGCTTGCGATTGATCTTGACTTCGCCCGCGCCGGGGCGCAGGTAGACGCGCGCCGTCGAAGTTTTGCGCCGCCCCGTTCCGTAGTATTGAATTTCAGCCACAGCTTTAAGTGTCCTTCTGGTCTAGCTCTTCGCTTCCTTGAGTTCTTACTGTTGTTCGGAGCGAGTGTTGATTTCGAGCGGTTCGG
The DNA here is from genome assembly GCA_036389715.1 of Pyrinomonadaceae bacterium. GTDB lineage: Bacteria > Acidobacteriota > Blastocatellia > Pyrinomonadales > Pyrinomonadaceae > DASVWH01. Next base: position 16,701 of record DASVWH010000189.1, read on the forward strand.
GTTGTTGGGCGGCGTGCGGGTGATTGGCCTCGCCATAGACTTTGAGCTTCTTGGCCATCGCCTTGCCGAGCTTGTTCTTGGGCAGCATGCCCTTGACCGCCAGTTCGATGACGCGCTCCGGGTGCTTCTCAAACTGCTCTTTGGCGGAAATCTCGCGCAGCCCGCCCGGATAGAGCGTGTGATGGCGATAGACCTTCTGTTCCGTCTTCGAGCCCTTGAAGATGGCCTTGCGGGCGTTAATCACGATGATGTGATCGCCCATGTCCATGAAAGGCGTCCACTTCGGATTGCGCTTGCCCGTCAGACGGCTGGCGATTTCGGTGGCCAGCCTCCCGACCGTCTGCCCCGCCGCATCAACGACGTACCATTTGCGATTTTCAGCGAGCCCGGTGGCGCTGGGAAAGTATGTTGACATAGATGACTCTCTCTAATTTAAGCGTCCAGAACGCGAACGGGTAGAATACAGAAATGCTCCGAAAAATGTCAAGTTAAACGCCGCGCCCGGCTTTTCCCGTGAACATAAAAAGAGGCTCCCGGACCGTCATTGTCCGGGAGCCTCTGATTTCCGGCCCAAACGCTTCAGGGGGTTGATTTCGGTTGTGTCGAAGGCTGCTGCTGGCCCGCGGGCGCGTCCGTCGTATTGCGCTTGAGCTTGGGCGCTTCGGCCGGTTTCGATTCGGAAGGCTTCTGGCCGCCGTTGCTCTCGGAAGTCCCGGCGGCATCGTCGGGCGCAGGCTGGCGACGCTTGAGCGTCGGGCGTCCGGGCGTTCCGTTGTCGCCGTTAGTGCTGCCCGCGATGTCGCCCGCGGTCGCGCGTGCGTTCGACATTCTCAGGAGGCGTCCCTTGACGCGCTGAAATTCCGAGGTGTTGATGACGTACTCTTCGTGCTCGGGAAAACGCGAGACGAAGTTCAGGGACGCCATCCGCCGGTCGGGCGGAAAGGGGTGCGTGGCAAACATCTTGGCGAAAAAGCCCGGCTTCTTCTTGTTCTTGGCGGCCAGTTTCTCGAACATGGTGGCCAGGGCGTTCGGGTCGTAGCCGGAAGCGTACAGATACTGGACGCCGAGGCGGTCGGCTTCAGACTCTGCGCTGCGGCTGAACTTGAGGAAGCCCAGACCGAGGCCCATGTTGGCCGCGTCGAGCAAAATCGGCGGAATCCCGAGAATCATCCCGGCGAGCATGCCGTAATTGGCCAGCTCGGCCTTGGCCATATTCTCCATCACGTGGCGCGCGGCGACGTGCGCGATCTCGTGCGCCATCACGCCCGCCAGCTCGGCTTCGTTGTCGGCGGCCAGAATCAGCCCGCGATTGACATAGAAGAAACCGCCGGGCAGGGCGAAGGCGTTGACCTCGTCCGTATCCACGACCTTGATTGTAAAAGGGACTTTGGCGTCCGAATGGAGAACGATGTTCTGGCCGACGCGATTGACGTATTCGGTAATGACGGGGTCGTCAACGAGCTTGATCTGGCGATCGACTTCGGCGGCGAGCTGGCGTCCGAAGGCGACTTCCTTCTCCAGCGAGCCGCTCATCTTGGCGATCAGGCCGCTGTTGATCTTGCGCTTCCCGATCATCGCCGGGTCTTCGTCGGTCGAGAGCGGGCGGGTCGTGTTCGGGCGCGCGGGCGCAACCGTCTCCGGCGCTTTCTTGTTCTTGGAATCCTGCTGCTGGCTAGTTGGCTGGCCCTGCTGCTGAACGGGAGCGGCGACGACGGCGATGGCGCTCGTCCAGAGAGAAAAGGCGAGCACAAAGGCGGTTGCGACGCGGGAGAAGCGATTATTCATCTTGAAAAGCCTCCACAAACCTGTAGGAACATTCCGGGGCGGTTTAACTTAACTGCTCAATGCAAGAGCGGCTCGACTCCTGCGCCGGAGCGAGCGCACTGAGCGGCCCTCGGCGTAGATGATTCTGCAAACTCTTCCAGGTGCGAGCGCCCGTGAAGGGGTCAAAGCTGCTGGCTCTGGCGATATCTTTTGGGCGCGCAGGGCTTTGATGCGCCGGTCGGCTGGGAGGGTTGCGCGCACGCAGGGCGCTTCCCCGGCAAAACTTGACAGGGGCTGCGCCTGCGCCGTCCTCTTCCCTCGGCCGCGCGACCGATTATAGCAGCCGCGGGCGCGCAAAAGCAGCAAGGGCGAGCGCAAAAGCATTAAGATTGCGTGCTTTCGGCGCGCGTGCTACAGTCGAAATTCAGGGCCCTTCGGCCTTGCGTGACCGCCCGCTGCTGCCCGGAGGCCAGACCACTTTGAGACGCGCGCAGGAGAAGATCAAGGATTTAGTCGAAGCGCAGGCTTTCGAGGAGGTCCAGGACTATACGACCGACCCGGCCCGCGCGCTCGGCTCTTACCTCTTCACAGACGCCACTTCAGACCTCTTTTCACGCTGGCTCGATACGCTCGCGGACCTGCCGCGGGACCGCGGGGTGGCGCGCGCTCTGGCCGGGCTGCGCGGCGTCGGCAAGAGCCACATGCTGGCGGCCTTCGGGGCGCTGGCGGCCCTGCCGGACCTGCGCTCGGACATCTCCGATGCACACGTTGCGACCAGCGCCCGCCGCCTCCTGAGCCGCCGCTACGTCGTCGCACACATTCACAGGGGCCGGTTCCCGACGATTCGTGAAGAGGTCAGCGCCGCGCTGGCGGCTGTGCTCGGCGGCGGCGACCAGATGTGGGACAAAGAGCCGCAGGCGGCGCTGGCCATCGCCGCCAGTATGGCCGACGCGCCGCTCGTCCTGATTATAGACACGGCCTTCGGGCGCGAGACACGCGTCCAGCGCGACGACGGCCCGGTGCTCGGCGAGCTGGCCAGGGCCGCTGCTAACCTCAATGTTTTCATCGGTCTGGCGCTCGACGACGATATTGCGGGCGCGGACGGCCCGAACGTCCTGATTGCCGGAACCTACCAGATAGACTACCTCGACCCGGAGCATCTCTACAGGATTACGGACGCGCATCTCTTTCAGAAGAATGCGCAGTCGCGCGCCGCGCTGCACGAGATGTACACGCGGCTGCGGGGCGTCGTTCCGGGCTTCAACTGGAGCGAGCCGCGCTTTGCCGCCGTCTACCCGATGCACCCGCTGATCGCGGACGTGGCGGCCGCCGTCCGGCTCTACGCGCCTTCGTTCGCCTTCCTGCCCTTCGCGGCGGCCGCGGGCGCGCACGCCATCAACCGCCCGGCGCTGTCGCTCGTCGTGCTCGACGAAGTCTTCGACCGGACGGAGCGCGACCTGCGTGTGGCAGGGAATCTGAAAGAGGCCTTTGCGGCTTACGACGAGCTGGCCGTCAACGCCATCGCGCAGATTCCGATCATGCAGCGGCTTCAGGCGAAGCTGGTCCTCAAGGGGCTCTTTATCCTCTCGCTGGACGGGCGCGGGGCGACGGCGCGCGAGCTGGGCGCGGCCATGCTGCTCTACGACGAGGCGAGACCGGCCGCGGCCATCGAGCGCATCGAGCAGATGCTGGTTCGCTTCGCGGAGGCCGCACCGCCCGGCGCGCTCGTCAAGAGCGAGGAGGGCGGCGAGACTCATTACCGCTTCACGATCAACGCGGCCGCCAATTTCGACGCCGCGCTGGTGGCCGCCGCCGAGGTCGTGGCCGCCAGTCCGGCCATCGGCGAACTCTTGCGTGCGCTCGGCCGCGCGCGCTTTGAAGACTGGCCGTTTGCGGAAGCGGAGGGCGTGCAGACAGAGGCGGCCACCGAGTTTCCGCTCGTCTGGCGCGGGACGGGACGGCTCGGCAGGCTCGGGTGGCAACCGGCCGAAGCCGGGGCCGCGCCGCCGGAAGAGGGTGACGCGACACCGGCCGACCGCGCCGCGACGGGGACGAATCAGGCGGCAACGGCTACGCACCAGGGCGCGACGGCTGATGATTCCGCGCAACCCTCCGCCTTGCTCATCCCGGAAGCGCCCGCGCCGGTCGAAAGGCTTGCACCTTCCGACTGGAAGGTCATCATTCTCGCGCCGGGAGCCGGGACGGCCGAGAGCCATCTGAAGGCTGCGCCGGGGGAGGCTGCCGCGGGCGCTTCGCGCGATGCCCTGAGCCGCGCCGTCTGGCAACCGGCCGAGCTGACGGCGGACGAGCAGGCGAGCCTCTCGCGGCTGGTGGCGCTGCGCCGCAACGACGAGCTGCGGGCGGAATTCGGCGAGACGGCGCGTGCCGCCGAGCGCACGCACACGGCGCTGGCCGAAAGAATCTGGACGCGCGTTTACCTGGACGACGGCCTGCTCGTCTCGGAGCGCTTCAGCAGCCCCTTCACCGAGGAGGCGCGCGCCGCACAGACGCTGGCCGAGGTCCTGGGGCAGATGCTGGCCACCTCGCTCGAAGAGTTTTACCCGCTGCATCCGGTCTTCAGGGAAGTGCTCGGCGAGAGCGAGGCGGCGACGCTGATCGTCGGTCTCTTCGGCGGCGCGAGCCAGAACGAGGCGCGCGTGCAGGAGCTGGCGCAGCTCTTCGCGGCCCCGCTCGGACTGGTCTCGATGCGCGGCGAGGCTTACACGCTCGAAGCTGGCGACCAGCTCTTACGGATGCCGTGGGTCAGGGAAGTGCTGGCGATGACGGATGCGGCCGACGGCGATGTCGTGCCGTTCCACGAGGTCTACTACAAGCTGCGGCGTGAGCCTTACGGCTTCCTGCACGAGACGCAGCAGTTGATCCTGGCCGCGCTGGTGGCGGGCCGCCGCATCGAGCTGATTACTTCGACGGGCGACCGCATCAGCCGCCGCACGCTGGACCTGGACCTCAAGTGGGACGAGATTGCGGGCATCGCGCGGATTGCGACCCTGCTGCACAGCGCCGAGGAGTTGACGGCCTGGGCTGCGAGGCTGACCGGGCGCTCGGCGCTCGGCTCGATTGCCGAGCCGGATGCGCGCGAGGCCGTGCGCGGCGCTCTCTCTGCCTGGCTCGACGCCTGGCGGGCCGACAACCCGCTCAAGGATTTCGACGCCCTGCCGGAGGAGGGCCTGACGACGCGCGTCTGGAATCTGGCGTCGGCGGTGCGCAAGAGCTTCGGCGCGGCTGCCGATTCCGTCGAGACGACGCTCGCCGAGACCATCTCGCTCGAAGAGGGATTGCAGCGCGTGGCCGACGCCTTCGATTCGCCCGAACAGTTTGCGCGCAACTCCGAGCAGCTCAGGCAGCTCAACGGGTTCGTCAAGGGCCTGGCGGGGCGCACGCGCGCTCTCGGTTACCTGGCGACCGCCGAGCCGACCAACGTCTACGAGATAGAGAGCGCGCGCCGCGAGCTGCTGATGATCGCCAGGGACGTGCACAGCCTGCTCGACGCCGAGTCGAGCAATCGTTTCGAGCTGCTCTGGCGAGAGTTTCACGCGCGCTACGTGGAGCACTATGCGGAGGTGCACGACGCGGTGCTGCGCGGGGCGGCGCACCGGGCCGAGATTGACGCGCTGACGCGCGGCGACGAGTGGCGGGAGTTCGAGGCGCTCTCGCAGCTCTCGATCCTCAATCGCCGCTACTGGGATGAGGCGGCCGAGCTGCTCGCGGATTCGATGCCGCGCGCCTGCGAGCTACCCGTCCGCCCGCAGCTCGAAGAGCGAACGATCTGCGCCTGTCGCTTCCGTCTCGCCTCGGCCGCCGTCTACAGGCGTGCTCCGCGAGAGCTGAGCGAAAGGGCTCGGCGCGGGCGCGACTCGTACCGCCGCACGCTGGCGCTGCTCAATACGTCGCTGGCGATTGCGCTCGACGCGCTGGCGCGCAGGGAGAGCGACGCCGAGACGGCCGCGCGCGCACGCTCTCTCTCGGTCGCCTTCGCGCAGGGCCAGTTCGTGCGCCAGAGCTTTTCGGCGGCCGACGTGCAGCTCCTGGAGAGCGCGCTTTCAAGGATGACAGCGCCGCCGCCTGTGCGCCTGCACCTGCCGCTGGCGGACTACGGGCTGCTGACGCGCGAAGAGCTGCGTGCGCGTTTGAATCAGTGGCTCGACGATCTGCCGGACGAGCCAGCCGTGGTCGAGGTGGTGACAGAGGAACGCACAGATGGTGCTTGAGCGCGGGGCGGCGGCAAGGGTTGACGCGAGCGGCGCTGGGAAGCGCAAAGCCACCGTCTCCGTCATCGGGGCGGGGCGTCTCGGAACGGCGCTGGCGGCGGCGCTGGCCCGGCGCGGCTACCTGATCGAGGCGGTCGTCACGCGCCGCCGGGCACACGCGCTCCGGGCCGCGCGTTCGACCGGCACGAATCCGCGCGCCCTGACCGTCGGCGAGCTGGCCCAGCTCCCGCCGAGCGACATTCTTCTCATCACAACACCGGACGATGCCATCAGCGCGACCGCTGCGCGGTTGGCAGAGACTATCCGGACGGCGCAGCGCGGACGGACGGCGCTGCACGCGAGCGGCGCGCTCTCTTCGTCCGCGCTCGGGGCGCTCGGCGGGGCGGGCTTCGCCACCGGCTCGATGCACCCGCTGGTCTCGGTCAGCGGGCGAAGCGGCAACGCCCCGGAGAGCTTTCGCGCGGCATACTTTTGCGTCGAAGGCGATGCGCGGGCGTTGCGTGTGGCCCGCGCGCTGGTGCGCGACCTGGAAGGCCGGAGCTTCTCCATCGATAGGGGGAAGAAGGCGCTCTATCATGCGGCGGCGGTGATGGCGTCCGGGCACATGGTCGCGCTCTTCGAGCTGGCGGCCGGGCTGCTGGCGCGCTGCGGTCTGACGGAGGCCGGTGCGCAGAGAGTGCTCCTGCCGCTGGTGCGCAGCACGGTCGAAAATCTCTCGACGCTCGAACCGGCGCGCGCTCTGACGGGAACCTTCGCACGCGCCGACGCGGCGACCGTTCGCAGGCATCTCTCGGCGCTCGGCTCAAGCGACGCGCAGGACGCTCTCGCCCTCTACAGGCTGCTCGGGCTGCGCTCGCTCGGGCTGGCGGCGCAGGCGGGAGCAAACCCCGCGGCCCTCGAAGAGATTGCGGGCCTGCTGGAAAGCATCGAGGGCAAGCCGGGAGAAAGGGGGCAGGCGAAAAGGGGTGGCAAGCGACCGCGCGGGAGAGATTGAAGCAAGCGAATCGAAAGGTAGACACGCATCGTCGAAATGTCGGAGCAGACGCGGTCTGGAGATTGAACGAGCACCGTCAAAGGGTTGAAGCTAAAAACCATTCGAGAGTCCCGTGCGGGGCCAGCTGCCGGAAGCTCTCTGCGGGGTCGGCTAACCCTTAGAGTTCGATTCCGGTCTTCATCTAACCATCTTTCATCTTCGGCGCTTTGCTTGAAGGTTTGTGCTTGACAGAATGCTTGCGCGCCAATCGCTTTAGCGTTAGAGTTTTGAGCATCCCGAACACTCCAGTGAGATGCGAAAGGATTTTCGCAGAAAGAGACCATGTCGAACACACCTAACGCCAGTTATAGTCTGACGCTGCGCGTCAAGCTGTCGAATCGTGCGGGGACGCTCGGAGAGATGACGATGGCCATCGGCCGGGCCGGGGGCGACATCGGGGCGATAGACATCGTCAGCGTCGGAGGCGATTCGATAGTCCGCGACATCAGCGTCAACGCCGGGTCGAGCGAGCACGGCGCGGAGATCGTCAGTGCCGTGCGCGACATAGACGGCGTCGAGGTCATCAACGTCTCGGACCGCACCTTCCTGATGCACATCGGCGGCAAGATAGAGGTCGTCTCGAAGTCTCCCTTGAAGACGCGCGACGACCTTTCGATGGCCTACACGCCGGGCGTCGCGCGCGTCTGCGAGGCCATCAACCGCGACCCGGAGAATGTCTTCACGCTGACCATCAAGAAGAACACGGTGGCGGTCGTCACAGACGGGACGGCGGTGCTCGGCCTCGGCGACATCGGCCCGGCGGCGGCGATGCCCGTGATGGAAGGCAAGGCGATGCTCTTCAAGGAGTTCGCGGGCGTGGACGCTTTCCCCATCTGTCTGGGCACGAAGGACCCTGACGAGATCGTGCGGACCATCAAGAATATCGCGACGGCCTTTGGCGGCATCAACCTCGAAGACATCTCCGCGCCGCGCTGCTTCGAGATCGAAGACCGCCTCAAAGAAGAGTTGGACATCCCCGTCTTTCACGACGACCAGCACGGGACGGCCGTGGTGGTCCTGGCGGCGCTGATTAACGCGCTCAAGATCGTCGGCAAGCGGATGGAGGACGTGAAGGTGGTAGTCAACGGCGTCGGCGCGGCCGGCGTGGCCTGTACGAAGATCATCATGGCGGCGGGCGTGCAAAACATCATCGGCTGCGACCAGAACGGCGTGCTCTACAACGGGCGGACCGAGCACATGAACTGGGTCAAGGACTGGTACGCGCGCAACACCAACGCGGGCGGCGAGCGCGGCACTGTTCACGACGCCATCAAGGGCGCGGATGTCTTCATGGGTCTTTCGGCCCCCGGCGTCATCAACACGGACGACCTGCGGCAGATGGCCGCCCGGCCCATCGTCTTTGCGATGGCCAACCCGACGCCGGAGATTATGCCCGAAGAGGCCGCGCCCCACGTCGCCGTGATGGCGACGGGCCGCTCGGACTACCCGAACCAGATCAACAACGTGCTCTGCTTCCCAGGCATCTTTCGCGGCGCGCTCGCCTGCCGCGCCTCGCGCATCAACGAAGAGATGAAGGTCGCGGCCGCGCACGCCATCGCGGACATCATCACGGAAGCCGAGCTGCATCCCGAATACATAGTGCCTTCCGTCTTCGACAAGCGCGTGGCCGAAGCCGTCTCGCGGGGCGTCGAAGAGGCTGCCTACCGCACGGGCGTCGCCCGCCGCGACCGCGCGCACGTAGACTCGACCATCTAAAGCGGGAGCTGCCGGGATGTGCAAGCGCACGCTGCGACCATCTGCCGCAACCCCTGCCGCGAGACTTTAGCGACCTCTGCCGCTCTTCACTTCTTGCTTGCGCGAGGTTTACGCTCGCTGGCGCGCGTGCCCCCGGCCTGCTCCTACTGGCTCGAATCCGGGCCGTACATGGCGCGAAAGCCGCTGCGTGCGCGTGAGGCGATGCCGCAATCTCCGTCAGCTTGTCGTTGGACTCGTTGACCAGCTACGTCAGGCGTGTGCGGGCTTCCTCTATCTGCCCGCGCAGCGTGCGCAAGCCCGCAATCTTCGCTTCGGCCTGCGCTAAGGTCAGCTCTCCGAGCGAGAAGGTCGGGTTCTCCCGCCAGACGCGAACGACCCGCTCGCCGTCGGCTATAACTCCATCAATCGAGGTTTTAGTTGGCATGACTCGTGAATCTCCTTTGTCGGTAGGGTTGTGAGCCGTGAAGAACGTGAAGCCTACGAAAATTCCATGAGCCTGAATGATGCCGCCCCCCTATATCACTTTTCCCCGCCAGCGAGCGGAGAATTTAGGAGGTCTCCCCCTCAAGATAATAAGCCTCCCCTAAATTAACGGAGGCACGCGAAAACTTATCAGAGCGCGACGATAATTTAGGGCAGCCGCCCTTAAATTATCCTGACGCTCCCCTAAATTACGGGAGCCGCCCCTAAGTTAAGGGAACGGCCCTTGAACAGACGCTCTGGGTAGATTTAGACCGCTGCGAGAAAATGATTGTGTTCTCCGGCCGACGGCAGTAAAACTCGCCTGCCAGAGACATTAGACCGCTAAAAGCGGTAATATCTGCCCATTCAGGTACTTTGCCCGCAGCCGCGCTAAATGAAAACCACCGCTTCTAACGATCTAATTAGAGTTGGGCCGCTTCGCATTTACAAAACAGTTGAATTGAATGTGACGGAGCAAATAGAAGAAATTCGCAGCTTGAATGATTATGGCTAAAGGGCAGCCCAACACTCATTGAACCCGAGCCGATGAAGCTTGCATTTCATCCGACAGCTTGAATGCTTGATTCAATTCTTCCGGCCGGGTTAATTTGGCGTTAGACACGCTTCACATTGCGGGAGGGCGGTTACGAGGCGGCAGAATCACTCTACCATCCGATTACCAATATAAAGATGTTGATATGAGACGCCATACACCTGATACTCTTCTGAAGTCCCGGCTTCCGGTAAAACCCACATATCCCTGAAATTCCCCTCATTAGTCCAATAAAAAGAAACTAACACAGCCTTATTATCCTTCCCCAGCCTTTGGAAAGCACTAATCTGAATTGAGTCATCACGACTGGCTTTCATCATCCTTTCGGCTTCATCGTCTCTTTGAAAATTCAAGTCTTCGTCTATTGCTTTCAATTTAGCTACTACTATTTTCATGCGCTGAACAAACTTTTCTTTGGTTACATTTAAGCGAACAGAATCCTCAGCTTCTTGATACAGTTGCTCAAACTTCTCCTCTCTTAACAGCACAGTCAAATTCTTAATCAGCCTCTCTGTGCTAGGTTTGCTAAAGATAAGATAACTTGCGACCGTGAGCACAAGTAGAGCAATCAATATGATTATTGGCTTAAACTTCGTATTAGAGCGCAGTTGATTGAGTGAGGCTGACATAGGCGCGTCTCCTATCAATATAGAATGGATGCAAATGCGCGAGAGGAAGATAGCTCTGTGCTAGATAGGATGTCAATAGAGAGACTAGAGAAGCAAGAGTGCATCTTGAATAGTCAGTGGAATGGGCGGTCTAACAACTCATTGAACCCGACGCCTCGATAGCATTCTTTTCATCGTTGATTTATCCTTCCCACGTTGAATGTCTACGTTCGGCGCGGATTAATTCGGACGTTAGATGCTACACTTACGGTATACTTGTAGGAACAATGCGCCTTGAAGATTTACCAAGCTTGGGATATATTTTATTGGCCTTGTTGTCAGGCGTCTTTTGATTATTGTTCTTCTCTTCACCTAATTTGGAGTTAAAATGCGTTCCCTACAGCTTCTGGTCAAAGCCATAATTATCTTGGCAATACTTCCCTTCGTGAGTACTAATACTGTGGCTCAAACTAGAATTAATGGGAAAATCTTATTCAGCCGGGGCGTGCAAGGTACTAATGCGCTCTTTACAATGAATGCAGATGGGAGCAATCTCACGCAGATTTCGACTAACTGTTATAACAACGCTTTCCCTGAATGGTCGCCGGATGGCACTCAAGTCGTTTTCACAGGGAGTTGTACGGAAGGCAACAGTCAAATTTACCTAATCAATGCTGACGGTAGCGGACTTAGAAGACTGACGAATTACAATGGTTTTAATGAACATCCTACATGGTCTCCTGACGGCACTAGAATAGCTTTTGACCGTAGTCTTGGCGATGGCATACATCTTTTTGTCATTAATGTTGATAGCACTGGCGAGAGAAGGCTAACGACCAATCCTGCTGCCAATGATGTCAGTCCTGCATGGTCTCCCGACGGCTCGAAGATAGCGTTCGCCCACATCAATCCATATAACGGCCAAGACCCGGGTAAGTATAATATTTACGTCATCAATACTGATGGCTCAAACCAGATTAATCTTACTAACAATGCGTTTCAAAATTACAACCCCGCGTGGTCGCCAGACGGCACTAAAATTACTTTCAGCAGCACAAGAAACGGGCAACAGAATATCTACGTTATGAACGCTGATGGCAGTAATCAAACGAAAATTGCTGCGCTAGCGGGAGATTCGGAGCCTTCATGGTCGCCGGATGGGACTAAGATCGTTTTTGTGAGTTTGGTCAACGGCAATGCTGATCTTTATTTAGTAAACCCAGATGGCAGCAATCTCACTCGGCTCAGCAGTAATTCCTCACACGAAAATTCCCCCTCGTGGCAGCCGATGCTAGCCCTAAACTTTAATCCCACTTTGATTACAGAATCAGGAACAAATCGCGCACTAGCATTAGATTCTGTGACGTTCACACGTGATCCCTTCCCGGCGATGAATTATTATAACCTCAGTATGGATCGGCCCACTCGCGTGATGCTTTTCGCCGTCTATACTGATTTAGCGCCCGGCGAAGATGCCAGTGCTGTGACCGTTGTAGCTGAAGATTCCCAAAACAGAGTTTACCTATTGCCTGTGGAATATGTAGGGAAAGTTCCAGGCTTTAGCTGGTTAACCCAAGTGACTGTCAGGCTGCCGGAGGAGCTAGCTAAAGTTGGCAATGTGATGGTAAGCATCAGTCTGCATGGTAAGACCAGTAGTAAAGTCGCCCTTCAAGTCAATTAGAATAAGAATGCCAATTACCATCAATCCAGATAGCTATTCTTTCTGCCGCATCTAACAACTCATTGAACCGGAGCGCGAATAGCGCGGCTTTCATCCGCAATGCTTGCTTTATTTCGGCGGCTCGTCGCGCCGCGTTAATTCGAGCGTTAGATGGCTTCCTCCCTTAAACATATTAGGATAAGCTTAGAGTTAAACAGTTATAGCAAAGGAGAAAATCTTTCCATGAGACGAATGAATTCTTTAGCAACCATTTTTTTGTTCCTCTTGAGTCTCAACGTATATGCTCAGGGTGTATCATCCGAAAAGAAGGATTTGATAAAGGAGTTGCTTACTGTTATCGACGCGACGAAGAATGCAGAAGCAATTATGGATTCAATATCCGCTCAAATACAGAAAGACATGCTCCAAGGGCTAGGGCAAATGATTGAAAACGATAAATCGTTAAGTAATGCTCAGCGGGCGGAAATACAGCAAGAGATTGCTGCAAGCGCACAGCGCTCTGCTAATAGATTTAGAGAGCTATTTAGGAAAAGGATTGACTTTTCGCAACTGGTAAAAGAAGTTATCTATGAGGTTTACGACAAATATTACTCTGCTGTCGAGATTAGAGATTTGATAGCATTCTATAAAACTCCGACTGGTCGGAAATCAATTGAAATAATGTCGCAGCTATTTACAGAATCAATGACAAAGACAAGCGAACGCTTGACTCCATTAGTACAGCCGATATTACAAGAGATTATTGACGAAGAAATGAAAAAGATTGAGAAGTTGGTGCCGAAACCTCCCCCGCGAAGGAAGAGTCGTTAATCTCGTACCGCCATCTAACAAGTCGCTCAACCCGACCCCGCGATAGCATGGCTTTCATGATTGTCCATTCCAGTTTAGTAGAATGCTGCTCGCGCGGGGCGGGTTAATTCGGGCGTTAGACGCTTACTATTTTCTAGCAGTAATGAGAGGATGAGCGAATGAGACATTCTACGCGGATGGTGTTTTTTAGCATCCGGGTTCTGGTGCTTCTGTTTCTTTCAGGGCCTTTGCAGACGAACGCTCAAGAGACGAGAAAACGCACGTCTGCGCGGAAATCTCGGCAGGCTGTGCCGACGGTTCGATTTGATTCGGGCAACAGCGCGTTGAAAATTCCGCTTGACATCGACAACAACATCATTCGGATGCAGGTCAGGGTTAATAATTCGAGGCCGCTCAAGTTCATCTTTGATACGGGCGCGTCCGTCTCCGCTATCAGTTCTCAGCGAGCAGCGGAGTTGGGATTGAAAACCCGGGGACAATTTCACGGCAACGCGACCGGTGGCAAAATCCAGGGCTCTTTCGCGAAAGGCGTTTCGTTAAGCGTTCAGGGCGCGAAAGTTTCTCACCAGTTGATTGCTTCATTTCCGTTCAGCATACCTCCCGGTTTTGAATTTGATGGAGTAATCGGCTGTGACTTCATCAATCAATTTGTCGTCGTGATTGATTACAAGAACAAAATTATGAATCTGTATAACCCGCGAACCTACACCTACTTCGGTAAAGGTGAGATTATTCCGCTTTTACTAGACGCAGGGAGAACTCCTCTTGTAAACACAAAGATTATTCTGGAAGGACGCGCTCCCGTCGAAGCCAAGTTGGAAGTGGATACGGGCGCGGACGGGACGTTTGTTATCAACAGCCCGCTTGTTAAGAAACAGAAATTGGCGGAAGCCATATTGAAAACGGGTCAAAGCAACAATAACGGGGCGGGCGGCGAGCAGAGACTTCTTGTCGGGCGGGTCAAGGCCATGAAGTTAGGGCGACTGGTTTTTGACAACCCGCCGGTCGGACTTTCGCAGGATACCGAAGGTGCTGGCGCAAGCGAGGAAAATGATGGAGTTGTCGGGGGCGAGATATTCCGTCGTTTTAAGGTGATACTCGATTATTCCCGCAAGCGAATGATCCTCGAACCGAACGAGAGTTTAAACGACCCGTATGATGTCGAGATGAGCGGCATTTAGTCTCACACACGTCCAACAAGTCCTTCCAGCCGCCCCGGCGCAGCTTGTCTCTCATCAATCTTGAAGGGCGGAATCGGAGGCTGCCGCTAGCGGCGCGGGGCGGCTGAAGTCCAGCCTTAGACAGCTTCTTTATTTAGGGGTAACTAATGAGTATTTTCGACATCTTCCGTCGTAAAACTGATGATAAGTCCGAGAGCGGCGGGCCGAAGATAGAGTTTGGATTAAGAGGTGAGGATATTACCTACCGCTTGCCGGATAAAGAAATGTACATCCAATTTACATGGATAAATTGGCCGAGGGTCTATACGGAGAGCATGGACAAATGGAAGGATGGCTCTATGCTGACGAAGGAGGAAAAAAAGAAGGTCTTCGGCGACGTGGTGAATTTTATAAGGCGCAAGCGCAAAATGCCAATCGTCGTCATTAATTCAGATGACCCGTCTAAGGATGTGTGGGAGCATCTATGTTCGTTGAATCAGCCAGTTGTCAAGGGAATTGAATATACCTCTGATGAGGAAGACTACCGGTCCGAGCGAAGCATGTGGCTTGAGTGTATAAAGGCCGGGAAGGGCGTGGTGCTTGACGGTGTTGAGGTTAGGAGTGAAAAAGAGCTTGATGAAGCTATGCAGCGGCTTAGAAAGGGACGCGCCGTCTAACAACTCATTCAACCGGAGCGAATGGATGGACTTTCATCGGCGAGACGCCGTGATTATCCTGGCTCGACGCGCCCGGTTAATTCGGGCGTTATGCTGCGCGTGGTGAAGGCCCTAATATGCACACTCGGCTGTCCGGTTTCTTAAAGGGCTGGAGCTAAGCTCTGCGGTAGCGTACTTGTCTCTTACATCCGGTTAGCTCAACTTGTGGGTATATATCGTGGGTTCTCGCGTTAGCCGTTCAAAATTTATGTGCTCCGAGGAGAAAACCATGCTGAGTAAAAAGTTTACTTCCTTGTTGGTCGGCGCGGCTGTGCTGCTCACTGTCATGCCGTCGAAAGCTTTCGGTCAAACTCTCACTCAAGCTAAAACCGCCGAGAGCACGCAAGCCTTGGGCGGCACGTTGGTTAGTCCGAAGCCTGGTTTGAAGGCGGTCTTCGACAGAGAGATAGCGGACGCTAAAGCCCGCGCTTCGAGAACGTTAGACTACCGGCGGATTGACCAGGCGTCTCGGCAGGGGGCCAGTTCCAGTTGGACCAAGAGAGAAAAGATTGGTTTCATCGTCTTGGTAGGTGTGATTTTAGTTGTCACGACGGCTCTCCTTATCCATGGGATCAACACTTCGCCGTCTTGTGCCGACGACCCGACCCACCCCAACTGCATCCCATGACGTGCGCTAAACGCTAGCGCCTAACAACCCATTGAACCGGAGCGCGAGTTAGCTTGCCTCTTATCATCGGCATTGATTCACGCCCGGTCAATTCGGGCGTTAGATGCCTAGGTGTTCAGCTAACCCTTTCTTCAAGGTGGGTAATGCTGAAAGTATCTTAGGAGCAAGTAGTCTTAAATCCGCGAGCCGATTTGATGTAGCGTGTAGGACTAAAACAGCAATGTTAAATTTGGGCAGGTTCTGCTGAAAGGATAGATTCTTATCAACCGTAATGAATATGTCGAATTCCTTTTCTGCAAGCGTCAGAAGTTCGCCGTTTTTAATACCCGCCCATCCCATCTGTGGAACTGTTTTAACATCCCGCCCTGCTAAATCCTTAGCCAATCGCCTATCAAGACATTCATCTAACAGAAGTTTCACCTTATGCCACCATCTTTACAATCTGTTCCTCAGCTTCTTCCAGAAAGGCGATCACTTGCTCTTTGGTAACGGTGGGGAATCCATCTAAAAAATCATCGATTGATTCTCCTGCTTTAAGGTAATCTAATAGTGTTTGGACAGGCACTCTGGTTTTAGCGAATACCGGAGTCCCGCCCATAATGTCAGGCGACGATGTAATAATTGGCTTTCTCATGATGTTATGGTATCCAAATGGCGCTTTGTTAATCAAGGGCGGCATCTAACAACCCATTGAACCGGAGCGCGGATTGAATGGCTTTCATCATCAAAAGATTATTCGTATATTGATTCTATTCACCGTGCCCGGTCAATTCGGGCGTTAGATTGCTATTGGATGGTATCGAAAGGAAGATATACTATTCCCGTTTTTGCACGTGACTGAATTGGAGAATGTTATGACCAACCTGACGGACAGAATCACAACTAATCCTGAACAGTGTGGCGGGCGTCCGTGTATTCGCGGGATGCGTATTCGTGTGATTGATGTCCTCGATTTATTTGCTGATGGCTTGAGTGCGCAACAAATCTTAGAAGAAATGCCTGACCTTGAAGCAGAAGATTTGCAGGCTGCCCTCCAATATGCCGCCCGTAGATTGGATCATCCGGTGCTCGCCGCATGACAATCTGGATTGACGCACAGATGTCTCCCGCGATAGCGGTTTGGGTTAGTAGTAATTTTGCTGTTAATGCAGTAGCAATTCGGGGTCTTGGCTTGCGGGATGTTGAGGATAAGGAGATATTTGAAGCTGCAAGACGAGAAAACGCTGTCGTTATGACGAAAGATAGCGATTTTGTGTTGTTGCTGGATAGATTGGGTGCGCCGCCTCAAGTGATTTGGATAACGTGCGGGAATACCTCAAATGCGCGGCTTAAAGAAATCCTAACGAAGACTTTACCTAAAGCACTTGAACTCCTGAAAACGGGCGAAGAACTTATTGAAATCAACTCCACCTAACAACCCATTGAACCCGAGCGGAACTAGCTCGGATGTCATCGAGAACTTGGATGCTGCTCGACAATACTTCCGTCCCGGTTAATCCGGGCGTTAGACTGCCGTGAAATGGTGGTTGTGGTTATGCGACGGGAGGCGGTAAAACTCGCCCTCAATCGTCATCAGACCGTCCATCCAATCAACTGTTCAAGATGCGTTCTTGCTTTTCCAGCTTTTTTATTGACATCCCATCCGGCACAAGGCTATCTTCCTCTCGCACATCTATACCTTCCTTACTCAAAGGAGATAAATCTATGTCCGCCTCACTAAACCAATGGCCCTCTCGGAGGAAGCCCGGGGCGGTAATATTAATCACGCTCCTCCTGCTCCTGGTCGCCCTCGTCAGTTATCTAATCCTCAGAGAACCGCTCAAAGAGAGGTTGATTAAGCATCTGAACTCGCTGTTAAGGGAGGGGAAGTTTGCCCAACTGTATGTAGAAGCTGATGATCTTGTCCACTTAAATGTAACTAAAGAACAATTTGTTCAGCGAATGAAAATAGCAGTGGCTAAATTGAGAGCAATAGACGAAAACTTGAATCTTCAAAGAGACAGGGGAACAGAAAGCCTTTTTCTTCATGACAACGAACGAATCTTAATCACCGCTGTTCAAACGTTGGAAAAAGATGGTAAGTCCGTTTCAGTTTGTGTTATGTGGGCCTCTGATACACGAAAGTTCTATAACCTATTCGTGATGCCGACTCTGGGGACATCAGAGGAATATCGCGTGCTTAGTGTCAGTCGCAGTGAGCAGTGATTTCAGCCGCCTCGCAAAACCCTCTTCAACAACAAGAGGCACAGCCAGCGTAGGCTGTGTCCATTTCCTCCGACGCGAACGCCGGAGTTACTCAGAGGAGAATACGACATGAAACGAGGTATATTGTTCTCAGCTTTAACGTTTGGGGCATTGCTCCTAGCGTTACCTGACATCAGCGGTGGCCGCCCCAATGTCAACGGCCAGAGCACCCAAAGCATTCCCCTGCAAGCCGAATCTTCCAGGCAGTTGAAGGAAGAAGAGAAGCCCGTGTTTGACATAAAGGGGAAACGCATCCGCGCCGATGAAAGGCATATCGCTCAACGGACGCTCCAAAACGGGCGCATCATAGCGTATCGCAAGAACAAGCGGGAAATCGCCGCCCTCGTCAAAGCTCTAAGGGAAGACGGCGTCACGGACAAGGAGCTTTTGGACCCGAATACATGGATGATGATCATATGTGATCGATCTATTAGTTCCGGGTGTCAGGGCGGCTGCTCGCCAACTCAGGTCTGCGCACACACTACAATCCAGATGTCGGACAAGCGAACCACGCAGGGCAAAGGAAATTATACCGCCGTCCTGTTTGGGTATTGCCGCTGCCACGGGTGAGAAGCTGTAATCGGTGGCGCAGGAACATAAGCGGTCTAACAAGCGGTCTAACAATTCGTTGAACCCGACTTCTCGATAACGGGGCTTTCGTCATCATGCTCCGGCTATCGGGCCGGATGCTGCCCGCTCGACGCCGGTTAATTCGGGCGTTGGGCGTTTGCCTGAACGATAATTGATAAGGAGATGAATCCGTGAAACTGCTGCGTTATTGCGCAACATTCCGCTCTCTCGTCGCGTTAATGTTCCTGGCGTCTTTTCTGTTTCCCTCTCCTACGGCATCCAGCAGGGCGAAAAATACGAAAGCGAGCGCCGGTGAGCCCGTCGTCATTCTCGATGTGCGGCAAAATGCCGGCACTATTTATATCTCCCCGGTCGCTCTTTTCGAGCGGGGACAGTTCAATCCTCCTTTCTCTAAAATCAATGGTGAACTCCCCAGACGCCGCTTTGTCGAAAAGTATTTCAGCGCGGGTCGGAAATATCACCTGATTTTCGGCGGGGGTGACGCCGGTGCGCTGACGATTACGAATGGGTATTGGCAGGACGGCTCTTACGCATATGGAGAGCTGGCTCCCGTCGCTGCTGCCGGGGGTCGGATTAAAGGGCAGTTGCACGCGGTGGCGACAAACTCGGAGACTATCGCTCGACCCGCGATCTGGCGTCGTTCACCCACTGCTGAAGAACGCACAGCCGCGATCGGTTTAGCCAAAGAAGCCTTTCTCCAAAATAAAACGCCTGCCACCGCGCTTTCAAAGATGGAGGTCATCAACCTGACTGCGATAGATGTTGACGGCGATGATAAAGCGGAGTTGGTCGGAACTTTCAAAGCGCCGCAGGCTCGCGCTGATAAGCCGCCGCACTGGCTGTTTCTGATCGCCGAAGCTGATAGTCAAGGCGATTATGCGGCTACCAAAGTGAACTATCAATTTAGTCCTGAACAAACTCAATATCCGGTCGGAGAAGAGTTGCTGGTTGACTATCTTGATCTGGACGGGGACGGCACAAGCGAAGTAGTCACTAGTTTTACGGTCCGTGACTATTTGGAAATCTTCGAGATTTATCAGAGAAAGAATGCTCGATGGCTACAGGTCTTCACGGGCGGCGGAAGCCATTAAAGATTCGTCGTTGTGTTGACTCGGGATATATAAGAATATGGACTCGAACGAAGTGAAGGCTTTAGGGCAGGAGATGCTTGAGATAATCAGAGCGGGTAAAAATAGAAGAGAGCCTCTCAGGGAGCTGTTCCAGCGCTACCGGATACCCGACTTGAACGATGAACTGCGGGCGCAGGCCAAAGCCTGCAAGGCTCCGACATTGATGATTCTCTCTGTCTCTTTAAGCCCATCCTATTCGAGCGAGTCTATTGCCGGGCGTGACGTGTCTCACTATCACATGAGCTGGGAATATCTGGAATGTTGCGAGGCCCTAAATGTCCTTGTGATGAGGTCCGTCTCGATGAGGAGCGGCAATTCCAGATGGGGCATCAAGGAAGAGAGCTCCGAGAGCTACGAACTGTTGACGCACGAGGAAGCGATTCAATGGATACAGCAGTTGTTCATCCCCGGCGATAGATGAAAGAGACGTTGAGAAGAGGGAAGGCAAGCTCTTAAAGACAGCTTAAAGCATGCAAGGAGTGTCCGCTGTGAGCCGCGAGATGAAGGAAGATAAGCTGCTCCGACATTTTGGCTTCAGGCAGCCCGCTGAGACTTTCATCCGGGCCGGTGCGGGAGAGCCCCTCATTGACGAGTCGAATCTGGAGGAGTTCGTCGAGACGGCGGCGAATCTCATCAAGCAGAGCGAACTGCGAGACATTCTGTGCCGCGCGATAAATTTCTCGGTCTGCGCTCCGGCAGCTCACCTCGACATCTCATTCATCAGCCTTTACGCAGCCCTGGAATCAGTCCTGACCTTTTTTCGCCGCCAGGACGAGTATGAGATTATGCCTTCCGAAGATTTCGGCCAGGTCGAGCGTGACCTCAAAAGATGGTTGAAGCAGCATCCCCTGCTGACGAATGAAAACGCCAGGCGCGGTTTAATCTACGAAAAGATTCGCGAGCTGAATCGTTTCCCTTTCTCATATGTTTTCCAGGCGTTCTGTCGTCGCTACTCACTGGATTTGTCGGACCTCTGGCCCGTCCTCGGCAGGCGGGATGAGTGGCCCCTGATGGAGATACGGCACAGGTTGGTGCACGGGGACCCGTTCGCAAGCCGCCCCGCTGAAGCCCTGCTTTGCGCTCGTGAGCATCTCAGGTGGACGGTCGAGCGGATGCTGCTCGGCGTGCTCGGCTGGCCGGTTGACCGTTCCAACGTCAGCCGGGAAAGGCTTCTGCGAATGGGGGGCTCCTATCACGACTGGCAAACAGAGCGCGCCCGGTTCGGCTGAGTTCAATGATAAAGGAATCTATTATGAATCAAACGGCCAAGGGTTAACCCGGGCGATAGACGCGCTTGGCAAAAAGGGGGAGTTGAGAACATCTATTGAAAGAGATGAAACATATCAAACGACTTTCCGTCATCGCCGCGCTCATCCTCTTTGTCATTCCCTTATCCGCACAGGCCCAGTCGCGCTCTCACAAAGAGACCATCGAGCAGCTCGAAGATGCGTTCTCGACTGCCTTCGGATTGGATACTTTAAAGACGCTGGACGCTAAAGGCTCGAATCCCGGAAAGCTGAGAGTCGTCGTAGAGCATCCGGGGGCGGATTTAGCCGTTGACCCTAAGGGCGAATATGAGAGAAAAGTATTCGAGACATTTGGACAGCTCGGGCTCTGGCTCAAAAGCCGGGAGAATGAAGGCGGGCTCCCGCTCAGGGTGAGCATGCCGCTGGTGGCCTGCAAGAGGGGCCTCTGTACTTACAATTTCGACGGCGGTATTTTGCACAATCATCTGTACCTGCAAAAGATCAGCTATGGTTATCGAAAGAGGCGCCCATACATCAAAACCATCTTTTTGCTCGCCGGTTGATTTGTGCTTGAGGCGGCTTTCGGAGTGCGGCGGATAATAAGTACGTCGCGCCTGCGGCGGCCCGGCCTTCACCCGGTGAACTGAGCAATGCCTGCGTCCCTCGCCCGCCAAGCATTCCCTTGAGTGTCGCTCGACACTCCGGCTCCTACAGGAAAAAGCCCGTTGCAACTCTCCGGGCCACTCTTCCGTACAGATAAGTATCAGCCGGTGCGTTTCGATTCCGGCAACCCCCCTTTTCTGGAGGCTTGGATGAGAGCTGCAAAAAGCGTCGGCCGAATTATCGGCATGCTGTTGTTCGTGCAGTTAGCCGGACTTATCTTGCCCTTTGCGTTGTTGCATCCGCTCACCAGGAACCCCCGGGATTTCCTTGCGAGTGCGGCGGCGAACTCTTTCCAGCTCAAGGCGGCCGTCTTTCTCTTGTTTGCGAACTGCGCGCTGACAATCGGCATCTCCATCGCGGCATGGCCGGTCTTTCGCCGGTACAGCGAGGCCCTGGCGCTGTGGCTCCTGGTCGTGAGCGGGATCATGTTCTTGATGCAGGCCGTTGATAACGTCCACATCTTGTCCATGCTGTCTTTGAGCCAGCAGGCGGCACAGGCGGGCGGCCCCGGTGAGCTTTCACAGGCGGTGGCGGCGGCGGTCGGCCTGACACGGAGATGGGCGCATTTCACAGAGCTGTTTGTGATAGATTGCTGGATTTTCTTGCTCTACAGCATTCTGTATCGCTTCCGCCTGGTCCCGCGCCCGCTGGCCGCCTTTGGACTGATAACGGTCTCGCTTCACTTCACTGGGATTCCATTGCCAGGGTTCCTGGGTTATAGCGTCGTGACGCTGATGGGCGTGCCAATGGCTCTGAGCCACATAGCTCTGGCGTCATGGACGATGGCCAGGGGTTTCAAGGAAGGCCAACGCTTACCTCATGCCGAAACACCCGGCATTCAACTCTCCCAGGCGTAGCCGCTCTCCGGGCGTCGAACCGGGCACAACTGTCGAAGCAAGGTCGCCTGACTGACCAAGGGCGGCCGCTCCGACCTGACGCTACGACTATCCCTGCGCCCGTCGCCCGCGCGACCAATAATTCATTCAACCGGACGCCGCGCTAGCTTCTCTTTCATGCTCATCTGTACAAATCAGGTAGAATGCTGCATGCTCGGCGCGGGTTGAGCTGAGCGTTGGAAACGCAGCTGCGGGCTGGCTTGAAAACGGGCGGGAAAAGGGCTCTCGCGCAATTATGGTGATGGAATCCGATCAACATTTAGAGCGCGCCTGTCTTGACGGGCGCAGCGGCGGGAGGCTCTAGTACTGCGTACTACAGGGGGAAATCAGAACATTGCGATGAAGAGATATCGTTCGCGTAGTCTGCGCCTTCGGATAGGAGTGATAGTCGCCTTAATTGCACTGCTCGGTTTGGCCTGGGGGCTTGCAGCCTGCGTGCGCTCCAGTCGCGCCCGGCCGACCAGCTCGAAGCTGCACGGCAGTATTCCCAACAACCACCCGCTGCGAAACCCCGGCGGAGAGGCGGCGACCTTCAGCGCCGGGGAGTCCGTTAATCTGACGGGCGAGTTCTTCCGGCCGCAGGGCAAGAACGGCCAGAGCTGCGCCACATGCCATATTCCAGAGGAGTCCTGGAGCATCACCCCCGCCACGCTGCAACAGCTTTTCGATGAGACGGGCGGGACGCACCCGGTCTTCAGCCCGCCCGACGCCAACAACCCGAACATGGATGTCTCCACGCCGGAAGCGCGCCGCGCCGCCTATAGCATGCTCTTGACTCGCGGCGTCTTTCGCCGGGGCGGCGCGCCCAGGCCCAACTCCGAGTGGGAGCTGATCGCCGTCGAAGACCCGCACGGGTTCGCCAACGTCAACCAGCTCGTACACTGGCGGCGCTCCATGCCGACGATCAACTTCCACATCGGCAGCGCGACGGTCAACTGGGATGCCGCCTCCAACGTGGGCAAAGGCCAGCGTGCGGCGCTCGTCAATTTAACCAACCGCCTCGTCGCGGGCGCATTGCAGGGCCCGCCCCCTACCGCCGAAGTCGTCAACGACATTGTTGATTTTGAAGAATCGCTCTGGACGGCGCAGCTGACAGTGCCGGAGGTCGGGCGTCTGGACGCCGACGGCGCGCGCGGCGGCCCGCAAGCGTTGTCAACCATGTCGAAGGTTGAAGGCGGATTCGACCTCTTCGATGCCTGGGCCAATGACGCGAATCCCAAGCGTGCGCAGATAGCGCGCGGGCAGGCCGTCTTCAACAGCGTCAACGTCAGCCATAAGAGTTGCATCGTCTGCCACAATTCGGCCAACAACGGCACTAACATCAGCAACGACATGTTCGACATCCGCACCGCTTCGGCCCAAGCGCGCACCCCGGACTTGCCCCTCTACACCTTCCGCAACAAGCGGACGGGCGAGCTTCTTCAGTTGACGGACGCGGGTCTTGGCAACATCACGGGTCTCTGGGAGGACCTCGCACGCTTCAAGACGCCGACGCTGCGCGGGTTGGCCGCGCGCGCCCCGTACTTTCACAACGGCATTGCCCGGACGCTCGAAGACGCCGTCCGTCACTACGAGAAACACTTCGGCTTCATTTTCACGGACGAGGAAAGGGCAGACCTGGTGGCCTTCTTAAATGCCCTCTAACCGCGATACGAATCGCGCGGCTCGATTCGGCGTCCTTCTCGATGCGGTGCTATTAAAAGTGCGGCCGAACCGTCAAACACGGGGGAGTTGTCGTCTCGTCTTGACGTTTGGGCGTTAGATTCCTGTCGAGAGATAAGTTGACATAGATGGAATAAGATTTCTTTGATTTGATGAACGCCGGTCACTCGGGGCAGGTCAATTCAGGCGTCGGGTGCGCCTTCTTCGGAGGTTAGAGATGAGACTGCGTAACACGCTTATTTGTTCTCTGGTTATTTCATTTGCTGCGGGCCTCTCATCCGCTCAACAAGGGCAACCGCCGAAAGAGGCTAGAGAAAAGGAGCCGCAGCTAATCAACGCAGATTACCACTTTATCTTCGATCGATATGATGGCTCTCAGAGTCTCAAACACCGCAAACAAAGCCTTGATGCTTTCGCGCTGCAACTGCATGCCAATAAGAATCTCTATGGTTATATTGTTTCTTCCGCCGGACGCATCTCTTATCCTGGGGAAGCCGGAGAACGGGCTCGTGCATTAAAGAGATATTTAGTCGGGAGTGGTGGAATGAGAGCGGATCGCATCAAAATAGTTGACGGTGGATATTGTGAGCAGTGGGAAATCACCTTGTGGTGGGGAGTGGAAGTGCCGCCATCATTATGGCCAGGCTCGTCCTGTTACCTTGACCCTAAGGAAGTAAAGGTTATTAAGAAAAGAAGAGACGGTGGAAAGAGATCGCCCGCAGTTAAACTTCACATCCAACAATAATTTACCGCAATCAAACCGCAATTAAATCAGCATCGGAACGCGTTATAAAACCGGGTTTAATTATTGTACTTTAAACTGCTTCTTCATTGTCGTGAGGAGGCAGCAACCCGACTCAGCCAAAGTGGAAGACCTGTGTACGAACCAGAGAAGGTTGTACGGCAATGGAGCATACCCCCTCTGCTCAACCGGCCAGCAGCGCCATCACTAACATGGCGTTGCGGGCAGTCGTGCGCATGGTCTCTCGGATCGAACAGAAGCAACAGCCGAACACTTTCACACACGTCCAGCCTCACGCACACGCCACGGCCAGATTAAGCAGACTCTTTGCCGCCAGATGCCTGATCGAGTACGGGAATCGCGAGCTGAACCTCGAAGAGATAGAATTCGCCGCGTACATGCACGACCTCGGCAAGTACTACATAGACCCCGACATCCTCTTGAAACCGGCGGCGCTCGACGAAGAAGAGCAGGCGGTGATGCGGCTGCATCCCGTGCTGGGCGCGCTGGTGATTTCCAGGCTGCCCGGCACGACCAGACGCATTCGCAGCATCGTCCTTCATCACCATGAACACTGGGACGGCTCCGGCTATCCTGACGGGCTCTCGGGCAGAGAGATTCCGCTGGCCGCACGAATCGTCGGCATCACAGATGTCTATACGGCGTTGCGCGCGCGCCGTTCATATAAACCGATACTGTCAAAACTGAAAGCCACACAGACGCTCGTCGAGATGGCTGGCCGGGAGCTGGACCCATACCTGGTCGAAGATTTTGTCAGCTTCGTCGGATGCCCGGCGTGAGGTTTTGTCCCGACCGGCGAAGGTGAACAGCTTCAGACGGCGGCGCGCAACGATTGCGCGATTAAGGGGACGATGCGGCGCGGGACGGCGATGGCCTCTTTGATGTGGCGGGCGTGTGTGAAATGGCCCGCGACGTAGATGCCCGGCACGTTGGTCTCGAAGGTCTCCGAATTGTAGACGGGGATGTCTGTCAGCCCTGTGCGCTCTATCTCGACCCCGGCCTGGCGCAGCAGCCCCAGATCGGCGTCGCTCCCGATGAGGATGAAGACGGCGTCGTTGGCGAGCGTCAGCGTCTCGGCCGCATCGGTCGTCAGGCGAACGTGGGTCGCGGTTATCTCCTGGACCTCCCTGAAGTGCACGAGGCGCAGGCGTCCCTCTTCCAGCTCTCGTTCGAGCGGGGCGCGCACCCAGTGCTTGATGGCGTTCTTCTTCGGGTCGCGGTTCTCCCAGTCCTCGCGCCAGATGGCGAGCGTCGTCTGCGCGCCCTCCTCCGACAAAAAGAGCGCCGCTTCGGCCGCGCTGTTGCCGCCGCCGACGACCATCACCTGCTTACGCACGTAAGGGTAGGGCTCGACGAACCTGTAATGCACCTTCGGCAGCTGCTCGCCCGGCACGCCCAGGCGTCGCGGGTGCGCCATCGCGCCGACGGTGAAGAGGACGCGCCGCGCAGCGTACTGCCCGCGCGGCGTCCGCACGAGAAAGCATCCCGTCCCGGTGCGCTCAAACCCGGTCGCCTCCTCCTCGGTCCTGATGCGCAGCTTCTCTTCGAGCGCGAAACGCACGTAATGCGAGAGCAGCTCCTCGCGCGTCGGCTTTTCGCGGCAGGGCTGCAAAGCTCCTTCGCGCAGCTCCAACTCGTTCGGCGTCGAAAAGACCGTCCGCCCAACCGGATAATGAAAGACCGTCTGGGCAATCAAGCCTTTCTCAAGGACCAGATAATTCAGGCCCTCGCGCGCCGCCGCATCCGCGGCCGACAATCCCGCCGGCCCCGCGCCGATAATCAGCAAGTCTAAAATTTCGCCGCTCTTGAACATGACTCTCGAAAAACATCCTCTCACGTCGCCGCCCCGCGCATCAACTAGAGCGCACGCCGCAACGATTCGAGCCCGCCCGCCAGCGCCCTTTTCGCTTTCGCCCCGCCCCCGCGTTGACCCGTTGATGACGCCCGAGCACCCGCTTCTTTCCGAGTTCATTTCGAGGTTTTGAGCACTGCCAGACGGCAAAATGATGGCTCCCGACCGCTGCATATTTATTTGCAGAAAAGTCTTGACATCACCGGGGAGTTGCTCTATCTTGCGCGCGTTCAATCGGCCCTTCTTCTTTGTCGGCTGCTCTCGCCCTTTCCCATCTTTCCTGCAATCAACAGAGGGATAGGGACAACGCACCTACAGGTTTTTAGCGCGGCGGGCTGTGGCTCAAGCCTTCGTTCGTTGCCGCCCTGGAATGCGCTTCTCTTAAATACAGTCCATAGACTGACAGGGTATTTTAATTCTCTCAATCTAATAGCCCCGACCGAAAGATGTCGCCTTTCGGGCAGGCATCTGCCGTAAAGAGGCTTAAAACAGTTCGAGGAGGCAAGCTGAAAATGGCCACTATCACCAATATATCTGCTACGGGCGGAGCGCCACAGGTTACCGTCAGAGGCGGCCAGCTGGCCAGATATACCTGCCTTTTTTCTCTCCTGAAGCCGAGCGGTCAAACCTGGCCCGGTACTAATTCGCGCATCAAGATTATCCACGAGGTAACTCTGAACACGGATCGCTCGACCGATACCTTCTCTCTCGGCGACCCGCAGAGCCTGCGCGGGCTTTCCCTGAACTGGAACATAGACATTAGAGTGATGGGCGGCGGCGGGCCGCAACAGTACTCGATCCAGGTTGACATCAACCAAGATGGGTCTCCCGTGATGGAGCCCTCCTGGACGGCGGGCGGGCAGGTCACGGGCGAAGATACAATTGTTGCCGGTACAAAGTTGGGGGTCGCATAATGAAGAGCAAAGTCGCACTTGTCATCTCTGTTTTCACCGTGCTGCTGGTTTTGTTCTCACAACCGGCGGTCGCGCAGTTGTCCGGCAGGCAGCAGTTGAGTGTCGCAAACGGCGGCTCGACTTCCCAGCTCCCTCTCCGGCACATCGCTTCAATCCTGAGCAGGGATATCCCCGGCGGAGCACGTGTGACGATTACCTCCGACACGCCGCTCGGCGATTATATGGCCTATCGCAAGGGCAACCACTTTTATGTGACGGTTCCCCAATCCGATGCTCCCAATGGCCAGCTCAGCGTGAGCGGGACGGGCTTTTCGGATGCGAGAGTCGAGAATCAGGGCGGCGACCTGCTCTTTACTTTCCGTCTGGATGAGGGAGTCAGTGCGAGCGTCAATCAGAAGTTCAACCGGCTGGAAGTGGCCTTCGTCAAAGCGGGCGGGGCGACCCCTGCCGCCGTGAGCGCGGAGAAGACGGAAAGCGCCCCGGCTCTCGCTCTCAACTCTACTGTCCCGGCGAGCCGCTCCACCCGCTCCATGCCCGTCGCGGCGATGGCTGCTGCCGCTGCCGCAGCCCCGAGCATCAATCAGGTGGACGTTGACCTCTCCGTCCCCGAATCTCCCGCCTTCACTGTCCTGGGCGTGACGCCGGAAACCGTCACACGCCCGACGACGCCGAGGGAGTTCGCCACTTCGCTCCTTAACGGCGTGGACCAGCAGGGCAACTTTCAAACGGGACTCGCACTGGACTTCGTCCCGTTCCTGACCTTCGCCGGTAACAGCACCTCGCTCTTTAGCTATAAGCATAACCCGGTCGAGCGGTTCCTGGCCCGCACACAGCTCTCGTTCGCCACCACGAAGGGAGCCACGGACGCCGATAAATCTACGCGCCTGGCGCTGGGCCTGCGCCTGACTTTGTGGGATACGGGCGATCCGCGCCTGGACACCAAGCTCGAAGAATGCTACGCCAAGGCGGATAAGGACCCGCGCTTGAAACAGGATGAATACCTGCCTCTATTTGATGATCCCGAAGATGTTAAGGCGGAAAAGCTGGCCCGGCGTAAAGCCCTTCTAGGGGAGCTGGATAAGCCCTGTAACGACGCCTCCCGCAAGCGAAACTGGAATAACTCAAGCTGGATCGTCGGGGCCGCGCCGAGCTGGATTAGTAAGACGGGCGAGACGAAAAACTTTCTCTGGAACGGCGGCGGGTTCTGGACCTCCCTGGCCTATGGCTTCGCGGGTGTCGAGGCGCTCAAGGATAACTCTCAACTGATCTTCCACGCGCGTTACCGCAACAACGAAAGCGTCGCGGACCCGGACAACGAGGGGCAGTTCTTTTCACAGGACAGCGCCTATTTCGGCACGCGCCTGCGGATTGCGCCCGGCAGCGCGGCCAAGTCCATCTTCTCTCTCGAAGGTAACTTCGTCCGCTCCAGGCGCGATAACAATGCCTTCGACAACTCGTCGCGCTACTCGCTCGGGCTTGAGCAGCGGATGGCCGAGAACATCTGGTTCTCGCTCGCGCTGGGCGGGCAGAGCGGGCGCACGGACGGTAACAATAAGGCTTTCGTCCTGACCTCCTTCAAGTGGGGGTTCACTCGCAAAGACACGCCGACGCAGTAACGCTTCCGGCTCTAACCCGTCAAGTGCTTCGGCCATCTCTTGAGGAAGCACCCTGCAAGAAAGAGGACGAGGGGATTCTCGAAACCGCCGGCAGAGTCCCCTCGTTCACTTTTCGAGCCTTCAAACGTCTTCGGCCTCGCACACCGCCCGGCCCGTCTCAAGACCTCGCGGCCGCGCCCGGCAGCAGATGATGCGAGAGGGCCTTACTCGCACCCTGATCCCGCACGGAAGAGGAAACCCATGTTTAATCTGGAAACGCTTGATAAGGTCATCGCCGTCGTTGTGGTCCTGCTGGCCCTGAGCCTCTTCGTGCAGTCTTTGCAGGGGTTGCTCAAGAAGGCTTTCAAGATCAAGTCACTTCAGATTGAGCAGTCGCTCGTGCATCTCTTCCATTACGTGCTGAACAAGAACGCGCTCGAATCTTTGACCAGCGTTGCCGATAAATCGCCGTTCATGAGAACCATCATGCCGGGCACGAGGCATCCGTCCGAGCGCGACCCGGATGTCGCGGCCCTCTTTAGCGCCGTTGCCAGGGAGTTTAAGAAGGTCGGGCGAACGACTCAGTCCGGCAAGCTGATGCTCGGCTCCATCTCGAAGGGGGACCTGCTGAAATTCCTGGGCCGTGTGCCGGTCGCCGATTTGATTGATAAAATATCCCCCGGCGATAAGCTGGCGGAAATCGAAGCTCAGATTGCCTCCCTCCGCACGGTCATCCAGCAGCTCAAGACGGAGTACAGAGAGTTCGTCGGCGAGACGGATTTCGCCCGGATAGAGGAGGCGCTAACGCCGTTGCTCTCCGATCTCAGCCGCTTCCTGCATGGTCGCGGCGACGCGAACGTCATCCTCGAAGACATCTCCAGGCTGAAGGAAGTTGACCCGGACCAGGTCTTCCGGCTGCTCGCAGAGATGCCGGTCAGGATTGACAGGATCATCGCGCAGGTGCAGGGCGGCCGAGCCCCTGCGTCCTTGAAAGAGGCCACGGTCAAGGCGCTGCAACAGATGAAGGCGGCGGTCGCGGCGTTCTCCGGCGGCGTCGAGGAGCTGGTCCGGGGCTTCGCACGCATCCGCGCCCTGAGGTCCAAGGTCGAGACCTGGTACGACACCGTCATGCAGAGCTTCGAGGAGCGCTACACGCGCAGCATGAAGACCTGGACGGTAATCATCAGCATCATCGTCGTCATCCTGCTCAACGCCAACATCATCAATATCTACCGCGAAATCTCTTCGAGCGATGCCAAGCGCACGCTCATCCTGCAAAGCGTCGAGAGGTTTCAAAGCCGGGGCACGGCCGCGCAAGCGCCCGGCGGCGCGGCGCCCGATACTGCGCCGCAGACCCCGGAGGCGCTCTACAAGGAGGGGCTCAAAGTCATCAACGATAACATCGGCGATTACACCTCGATGGGCTTTCAGGGGCCGGGCTGGATGAGGGAAGTCAGCGACTGGTTCAGCGGCGCGGGTAATTACCGGAGCGCGCCCTTCAACACCTGGCGATTCGGGCTCGGCCAGGCGGCGAAGACTCT
>DASVWH010000190.1:0-16386 GCA_036389715.1 Pyrinomonadaceae bacterium
TTGTCAGCGCCTACGCCGCGCTCGGAGACGAAAAGCTACAGGCCGGGGACATCCTGGGCGGCGTCGAACAGTTCGGCCTGGCGATTACTTCGAGCCCCTCGCCGATCTCGGATGCGCTCTTCGCAGGCGTCGTCTCGCAGATACCCATCAACCTCTTCATGCGCGGCCAGCGGCTGGCGGCCTTCGATGCCGCGCGGCTGATCGAAGAGAAGGTTAAGGATGACGCGAAACGTTTGCTGGCGCTCGCCGGATTTTACCTGAGCATCGAGAACGCGGACGAAGCGGCGCGCCTGAGCGAGGCGGCCATCAAGCTCGCGCCGGAGATGGCAGCGGCGCACAGGGCACTGGCCGCCTCCAGGCACATCGCGTTTCGCCTGGACGATGCGGCGACGGAATACGCGCGCACGCTGGAGCTGGACCCGAAGGCGGCGGGCGCGCGCCAGAGCCTCGCAGACCTGCGCCGCGCGACGGGCAAAACGGAAGACGCCCTGGCGCTCTACCGCGAGCAGTTGACGACGGATGCCAACGACAAGCAGGCGCGCGCCGGGGTCGTGCTCGCACTGCTCGAACTCGGGAAAAAAGAGGAGGCCGAGCGCGAGCTGGAAGCCGCGCTCAAGGCAGACGCGCGCAACCTGCCGCTGCTGGTCGGCGCGGCCTACTGGTACGCGGCGCATAACGAGGCCGCGCGCTCGCTCGAACTGGCCCAGAAAGCCGTCGAGACGGAGCCGCGTTATACCTGGGCGCACATCGCGCTGGCACGCTCGCTCGTCGCCCAGAAGCGTGCGCTCGAAGCCGAGCGCGTCCTGCGCTTTGCGCAAGCCTACGGCAGATTCCCGACGCTCGATTACGAGCTGGCCAGCGTGCTCGCCTCCGCAGGGCTTTACGAAGAAGCGGCCGCCGAGCTGGCGCGCTCTTTCACGATCAAGGACGGGCAGTTGGAGGCACGGCTGGCGGGCCGCGTCCCGTCGCGGGCCCCCAGCTTCCTTGAGCTGCTCGCGCCCGAACGCCGCGCCAGCATCTTTCAGCCCGCCGCCGCCGACAGCGAAAGCAACGCGCGAATGCTCAAGGGTCTGCTCGCGCTTTTCCTGGTGCTCAAACCCGTTGAGACGGGCGAGGGCAATCTCGACGCGGCTGCGCTGGCCAGTGCAGAGCAGGATTTCCTCGCGGGTGAAGACGAGATGCGCGCCTATCGCCAGCTCTACGTGGCGAGCCGCCTGCTGCGGCGCGGGGTGGAGTTGAAAACAGTTCTCGGCTTGATGGAAGCGGCGACAAACGGCGTCGAGGCGGCGCTCGATATGCCCGCGGCGACGGTCGCCGTGATGGCCGACGAGCTGCGCGAGGCGCGTCTGCGTGCGATTACTTCCGGCAGCACTCCGAACATCCCGGCCGTGCCTCGCAACGTGCTCTCCAGCATCCTGCGCGGGCGCATCGAAGACATCAGAGGGTGGGCGCTCTTCAACCAGGACAAGGGCAGCGAAGCCCTCATCCACCTGCGCCGGGCGACCAGCGTGCTGCCCGAAAATACCGTCTGGTGGCGCAACGCCTGGTGGCATCTGGGCGCGGCGCTCGACCGCGGCGGCAACCGTGCGGAGGCCCTGGCCGCCTACCTGAAGAGCTACAATCCGAATGCGCCGGACCCGGTGCGGCGCGCCGTCATCGAAGCTCTCTATCGCAAGGTCAACGGCTCGCTCGACGGCCTGGACGCCAAGCTCGGCCCCGCGCCCTCCGTCTCGTCTAATCCGACCGCGCCGCCGCAATGAGCCTTAGCAGCAATGTAAGGCCGCGCGCCCTCATCCGGCGAAAGGGTCAGACTCAAGGGGCAAGATAAAGTAAGCAGGGGCAAGATAAAATAAGTCAGGGGCAAGCGATGGCCGCTTGCCCCTGACTTACTTTATGCCGTCGATGAAGGCGTCAGGGGCAAGCGCCCCGACACTTTCACGGTCGGAGGTTAATTGGTCTTCTTGATGTCTCCGGTGACGGGAGCACCTTCGGCATCATAGACTTCGACCGTCCCGTACTTGGCCAGAATCTCGCGCGCTTTCGAGGCATCGCCGACGGCGACGATCTGCATGCTCGCGGGATTGACGTACTTCTGCGCGACGCGCAGCACGTCCTCGGCCGTGATGGCCGAAACCATCTGCGGGTAGGTGTCCCAGTAATCGGCAGGCATGTCGTAGAGCTTCTGCGTGACGATGTTTTGCAGCAGCGACTGCGGCTGTTCGAGCGAGAGAGCGAAGTTGCCGATGATGGCGCGGCGCGCGTTCTCAAGCTCAAGCGGCGTGACCTTCTCGTCGCGGATGCGCTTGAGTTCGTACATGAACTCCTTCATCGCGCCCTCGGTCACGTCCGTGCGCACTTCCGAGCTGGAGACGACGGTTCCGCGAAACTTCGAGCCGCCGAAATTGCTGTACGCCCCGTAGGTGTAACCCTTGTCTTCACGGAGGTTAAGGAAGAGACGCGCGGCCGGGCCGCCGCCCAGAATCTGGTTCATGACGAGCATTGCGAAGTAGTCCGGGTTCGTCCTCTCGATGCCCAGGTTGCCGAGCTGAATGACGGTCTGGACCGAGCCCGGACGGTCAATCAACTGAATCTTCATCGGGCCGGGATCGTTGGCCGTCGGAATCTGTGTCGAGGGCACGTCGCCCTTCTGCCAGTCGCCGAAGGCGCGTTCGAGCCGGGGCATGATCTCCTTGAGCGTCACGTCGCCGACGATGGCCAGCATCGCGTTGTTCGGCCGGTAGTAGGTCGAGTGGAAACGCGCCAGGTCGGCGGTCGCCATGCGCTTGATTGATTCGGTCGGCGCGACTATCAGGCCCGCCGGGTGCTCGCCGTAGATGGCGCGCTGGAAACGCTCCTGCGCCAGGAACTGCGGAATCGAGCGCTGGAACTGGAGCTGCGCGAGCTGGCGCTGCTTGAATTTATTGACCTCTTCCTGCGGGAACTTCGGGTTGCGGATAACGTCCGCGAAGATGTCGAGCGTCGGGTCGAGGTTTTCGACCAGCCCGGAGGTCGTGATGTTGGTCGTGAAAGAGGAGATGCCCGTGCCCGCGATGAGCGTCGCGCCGAGCGTGTCCATCTGCTCCGCAATCTCGCGGCTGGTCCGCTTCTGCGTGCCTTCGCGCAGGAGCGAGGCCGTGAAGGAGGCCAGGCCGCGATAATCGGCCGGGTCCGAGAGGCCGCCGCTCAAGATGACCATCTGCATCGTAAAGGTCGGGACGCGGTGGTTTTCCAGCAGGACTACGCGCAGGCCGTTGGAGAGCGTCGCCTCCTGTGCCTTCGGCAGCTTGACCTTCAGTATCTCTTTGTTGACGGGAGCTTTGCCTTTAATATCCGCGCCCTTGGTTGATTGCCCGGCAGGCCCTGTCTGCGGCTGCGGCCGCTGGGCCAGGACGACGGAAGAGGTCATCACCAGCATCAGCAATGCGGCGAGCAGCCTGTTTCTGTTTTTCATAAAATTCCTCATGATGTCGGTCTCCTTCTTACTACTTGGCGGCAGAAGTTCTGCCCGCCGGGCCTTTGCCGGTCGGCGTCGTGATGACGACGGAGCGATTCGTCGCCGCCAGGTACTTATTGGCCACGCGCAACACGTCCTCCTTGGTGACGGCCTCGACCTTGTCGAGCCGCGTGTTAATCAGGTTCGGGTCGCCATAGAAAACCGCGTACTGCCCGATGCTGATGGCGCGCGAGAGCGAGCTTTGCAGGCCGGTGATGAAACCTCGCCGCGTAGAGTTCTTGGCTTTCTGCAACTCCCAATCGGCGATGCCCTCTTTCTTGAGCCGCTCGATCTCGTCATAGATCAGCGCTTCCACGTCGGCGGTCTTCGCGCCGGGCTTGAGCGTGGCCGAGATGAAGAAAGCGCCGGGCCCGCGCATCTCGCGCATGAAGCCGCCGACGTTGGTCGTCAGCTCTTTCTCCTTGACCAGCTTCTGGTAGAGACGCGAGCTTTGGCCGCCCTGGAGCGCAGCCGAAAGCACCTGGAGCGCGTAGAAGTCGGTCGTATTGCCGGGGACGGCCTTGTAGGCGATGTCAATCTGCGGCAGGCGCGCGAGCGCATCGTCAACGTTGGCGCGGCGTTCGGCCTTCTGCTCGGGCTCGGTCATGTCAACGGGCGGCGGCGTGGCCTGGCGCGGGATTGACTCGAAGTTCTTTCTGATTCTATCGAGCGCGTCCGAGGTCTTAAAGTCGCCGACGAGCGTCAGGACGGCGTTGTTCGGCGCGTAGTACATCTTGAAGAAAGCGGCCACGTCCTCGACGCTCGCCGCGTTGAGGTCTTCCATCGAGCCGATGGTCGTGTGCTTGTAGGCGAAATTATCGTAGATCAGGCCCTGGTGGACCTCCTCGGTCTTGCCGTAGGGCTGGTTGTCCACGCCTAGACGGCGTTCTTCCTGGACGGCGTTGCGCTGGTTGTCGAGGTTATCCTTGGTGATGGCGAGGCTGCGCATCCGGTCGGCTTCGAGAAAGAGCACGAGGTCGAGCTGGTTCGAGGGCAGCGCCTCGAAATAGTTGGTCCGGTCCTCATTGGTCGTGCCGTTCATGGTCCCGCCGTTGGTGAAGACGAGGACGAAGTGCTCGCCCGTGCCGACGTTCTGCGAGCCCTTGAACATCATGTGCTCGAAGAGGTGCGCGAAGCCGGTGCGGCCCGGCCGCTCGTTGCGCGAACCGACGTTGTAGGTGATCGAGATGGCGACGACCGGCGCGTTGTGATCCTCGACGGTAATCACGCGCAGCCCGTTTTTCAGCGTAGTTTCCTTAAAATCAACGTGCATTTTACGCTGGGCCTGGACTGCACTGAGGCTGCCGGTGGTCAAGAGCGCGCAGAGCAGCAGACCGATCAGCGCTTTCTGTTTAGTTCTCATAAAATAGTGACTCCTTGACTGACTGGATGAAATGACGGGGTTGATGAACTTTCGGCCCGGCCCGAAAGAGAGCCGGAAGGCTCGCCTGCCCGTTTTACGCGCCCGGAGACACCCGAAGCCAAAGACCACAGGCGAAAGGTTCGGTCTCCGGGGCGGTAAATTTAGATGTTTTGTGTTCTGAAAAGTGCGGTGACGCGGTCTCGGGCGCTTTTCCGGTAACTCTCCAAGGGGACAGCCGAACTCTATGCTCAAGACCCCGGCGCTGTCAAGTTGACCCACACTTCGGGCCTGCGAAACACGTTCAGCCACCTAATACGACGCTTGCGGCCAAAAGTTTAGTAAATTTCCGGCTTTTACTGCCGCCCCAGGCCAGGGAGAAAGCCAACCGCCGGGGCCTGTCGCTCATCAAATCGCTTGACCTGAGAGGAAGAACCGACAGACACTTCACGCTCAAGTGCGGCGCATCGTTTGCGAC
The DNA here is from genome assembly GCA_036389715.1 of Pyrinomonadaceae bacterium. Classification (GTDB taxonomy): domain Bacteria; phylum Acidobacteriota; class Blastocatellia; order Pyrinomonadales; family Pyrinomonadaceae; genus DASVWH01. Next base: position 5,332 of record DASVWH010000190.1, read on the forward strand.
GGCGGGAGACCCGAAGGACCGGGCAGCCGCTTTTCTTGCGGACGGCGTGGATAATTAGCGGCAGACAACAGACAATCCTTTCCGACGGACAGCCTTTATGACTAAATTTCCCTTTCGCGCTCTGCGCGCAGCCCTGCTCTCGGCCTCTGCGCTGCTCTTTCTGCTCGCGCCCGCTGTTGCTCAGCAGGCCGGGCGCGCCCGCTTCGACGTGACCAATTACCGGATCGAAGCGCAGTTGATTCCCGACCAGCACACCCTGCGCGCGGGCGCGGAGGTCACTTTCACGCCGCTGGACGCGACGCGGACGGTCGTCTTCGAGCTCAACGGCTCGCTCAAGGTCGAAGCCATCGAGAGAAACGGGAAGCCGCTGGCCAATTTCGTCCAGGACGCGGCGGGCGCTGACCCGATCGGGCCGAACGTCCGCGTGGACCTCGGCGAAGTGGTCCCGGCGGGCCAGCCCGTGACGCTGCGCTTTCGCTGGAGCGGCGCTCTGGTTTCGCCCGAAGGCGGGCCGCTGGCCACCAAGCGGCTGGCTTACGTCGGGACGGAAGGCTCGTACCTGATGTACGCCGCGCGCTGGTTTCCCTTCCACGATTACGCCGTTGACCGCGCGACCTCCGACATCACGATCATCGTCCCGAACGGCTCGCAGGTCGCCGGGACGAGCGATGAGCCGATCGCACCGCAGGTCGGCAAGGACGGCAATACGCGCTTTCGCTTCGTCCAGCGCCAGCCCGTGCTGGTCGGTAACTTCGTCGCCGGGCAGTACATCGGCAAGACGCTGCGTTTCGGCAACTACGACATCCAGTTTTTCGCCAAGCTCGGGAGCGAGAACCGGACGAACCACTACGCGGAGCTGATGGGCAACGCGCTCCAGTTCTATACCAGGCAGTACGGCACGCCCGCCTTCGGGACGCGCCTCGTCGTCGCGCAGATTGACGACGAGAGCCTGGAGGCTTACAGCGCGCCCGGCATGGTCTTTCTGGCTTCCAAGCTCTTTGACCCGCAGCGGCCCGTCCCGGAAGACAGGCTGCAACGCGAAGTGGCCTTCCAGTGGTGGGGGCAGACGGTCGGCCTCAAGTCCTTCGACGACGCCTGGATTTCGCAGGGCCTGGCCGAGTGGAGCGCCTTCGCGCTGCGCGAGTCCGCGCTTGAAGGCGGCCCGCTCGATTCGGCGCAGCGCGAAGAGCAGGAACGCGCCCTGACCTTTGAGCAGACGGCCTCGATTGCACGCGCTCCGGGTGCGCTCGACGACCAGTCGGCGGCCTACCAGTCCATCGTCTTCTACAAGGGCGCGATGGTCTTCCGAATGCTGCGCGAGACGCTCGGCAAGGAGAAGTTCAACCAGCTTCTGCGCACCTTCCTCGAACAATATCGCGGCAAGAGCGCCTCGATTGACGATTTCGAGAAGCTGGCCACGCAGGTCGCGGGCCAGAACCTGCGCTACTTCTTCGCGCAATGGGTCGAGGGCACGGGCGTTCCCGAATTCTCGGTCGAGTACCAGATCATCCGCACGCGGACAGGAAAATTCCGCACGCGCGGAACCCTCAAACAGAATTTTGAGGCGCTGCGCATGCCCGTCGAGCTGATGCTCCGCTCGGAAGGCAACGACCTGCAAACGACGACGCTCAGGCTCGACGAGAAGAGCGAGGACTTCGACTTCGAGTCAACGGGCCAGCCCGTCGAAGTGATTGTTGATCCGAACAACAAAATCCTGCGCATGTCGGACGACCTGCGGGTGGCGGTCGTCGCCCGGCGCGGCATCGAGCAGTTCCGCGAAGGGCAGTATGCCGAGGCCCAGCAGCAGTTAGAATCGGCGCTCAAGCTCGATAAGTCGAACTCCTGGGTCTACTACAATCTCGGGCTGCTCTTCCTCGAACAGCGCAACTGGAACATGGCGCTCGACAATTTCCAGGCCGCGCTCGACGGTAATCTGAGGCCGTCCTGGATCGAAGTCTGGGCGCGCATCAAGCGCGGCAACGTCTATGATGCGCGGGGCGACCGCGCCCGCGCCGTCGCCGAGTACAACAGGGCGATTCAGACCGGCATCAACTTCGACAACGCACAGGCCGCCGCCAAGCGTTTCCTGGCCACGCCCTTCAACCCGCGCGAGTCGGCCACACAGGAGGCCACCTCCACACAGGCCGCGCAGGAATAACCGTAGTAAGAACAGCAGTCGTCAGGAGCCATTTGCCTGGCAGGTTAAAGCGGAAGGGGCTTTGCACGTTGGTGCAAAGCCCCTTCCGCTTTAACAGTAGAGCGATGGCCCGTCTCCCTGACGGGCGCGCTCAGAGCCTTCGGGATAACGGCCGCCGTGCCGGCGGGCGCGCTCAGTGTTCGAGCTTCGCGCCGTGCGGCAGCTCGCCCTGGTAAATCTCGCCGCCCGCGGCGACGAACTCCGCAGCCTTCTCCTTCATCCCGGCCGCGAGCGCAGCTTCTTCTTCCAGCTCCTTCTGCGCCGCGTACTCGCGCACGTCCTGCGTAATCTTCATCGAGCAGAAGTGCGGGCCGCACATCGAGCAGAAGTGTGCGAGCTTCGCGCCCTCCTGCGGCAGCGTCTCGTCGTGATACTCGCGCGCCACTTCCGGGTCGAGCGCGAGGTTGAACTGGTCCTCCCAGCGAAACTCGAAGCGGGCCTTGGAGAGCGCGTTGTCGCGCAGCTGCGCGCCCGGATGCCCCTTGGCGAGGTCGGCCGCATGCGCCGCCAGCTTGTAAGTAATGACACCCTCTTTGACATCCTTCTTATTGGGCAGCCCCAGGTGCTCCTTCGGCGTCACGTAGCAGAGCATGGCGGTTCCGAACCATCCGATCATCGCCGCGCCGATGCCGGAAGTGATGTGGTCGTAGCCGGGCGCGATGTCGGTCGTCAGCGGCCCGAGCGTGTAGAAGGGCGCTTCGTGGCAGATTTCGAGCTGCTTGTCCATGTTCTCCTTGATGAGGTGCATGGGAACGTGCCCGGGGCCTTCGATCATCACCTGGCAGTCGGACTCCCAGGCGATTTTGGTCAACTCTCCGAGCGTCTCAAGCTCTGCGAACTGCGCTTCGTCGTTGGCATCCGCGACCGAGCCCGGACGCAGCCCGTCGCCGAGCGAGAACGCCACGTCGTAGGCCGCCATGATCTCGCAGATTTCGCGGAAGCGCGTGTAAAGAAAGCTCTCCTCGTGATGGGCCAGACACCACTTGGCCATCACGGAGCCGCCGCGACTGACGATACCGGTCGTCCGCCGGGCCGTCAGCCGGATGTAGGGCAGGCGCACGCCCGCGTGAATCGTGAAGTAGTCCACGCCCTGCTCTGCCTGCTCGATGAGCGTGTCGCGGTAGATTTCCCAGGTCAGCTCCTCGGCCTTGCCGCCGACCTTTTCGAGCGCCTGGTAGATGGGCACGGTCCCGATGGGGACGGGCGAGTTGCGCAGAATCCATTCGCGCGTGGCGTGAATATTCTTGCCCGTAGACAAATCCATCACGGTGTCCGCGCCCCACTTGGTGGCCCAGCGCATCTTCTCGACCTCCTCTTCGATGGAAGAGGCGACGGCCGAGTTCCCGATGTTGGCGTTGATTTTGACGAGGAAGTTACGCCCGATAATCATCGGCTCGGATTCCGGGTGATTGATGTTCGAGGGGATGATGGCACGCCCGCGCGCCACTTCGTCGCGGACGAACTCGGGCGTCACGTAACGGGGAATCGAAGCGCCGAAGCGCTCGCCCGCGTGCTGGTGCAGGAGCGAGCTGCGGTCGTCGCTGCGGCTCGCATCCAGCGCGGCTTCGCGCCCCAGGTTTTCGCGGATGGCGACGAACTCCATCTCGGGCGTGATGAGCCCCCGCCGCGCGTAGTGCATCTGCGTCACACGCCTTCCCGCTCGAGCGCGGAGCGGCGCACGACGCAGGCCCGGAAACTCTTCGAGCTTGCCCTTCTCACGCCCGCGCGCATACTCTTCAGCGCCGAGCGTCAGGTAGCCGTTGTCTTCGGGCCTGACCATGCGCCCTTCATATTCTTCCACGTCTTCGCGCGCCAGAATCCATTCGCGGCGCAGCGCCGACAAGCCTTCGCCGACGTTGCAGCGCACGTCCGGGTCATCCCAGGGCCCGCTCGTGTCGTAGACTCGGACGGGCGGATTCTCCTCTATTTTCCCGTCGAAATTCTTGGTCGCGTGCTGCGAGATTTCGCGGAAGGGAACGCGCACGCCCGCGCGCTGGCCCGCGACGTAAACTTTGCGTGAATTGGGCAACTGAACCTCGTCGCTGCGCTGCTCAGCCGTCTCTTTGGTCCTGCTCATAACTGCTCTCCAGACTTTCTGGCCGCATTCCTCCGGCCCGAAAAGAAAGACCGCTCCACCCGCAGACTGAAAGGATGGAACGGCCCTCCGTTGTTTCTCCCTTCGGCGGTACTAACCGCATCAGGTTCAAGGGGTCTCACAAAGACTGTGACTCTCAGCTTCAAGCGAAGCTCCCCCGAAAACTAACTCGAACTTTTCAAACGCGGGCGCGCACTGTTAGCCGCCGATAAAGCTCATCGTCCGCGCGGGCTGCACGAACCCGGCGTCGTTGATGAAGTGGCGCGGCTCTTTTTTGAGCACGACGCCCTCGATGAACTCGACGGTTTCGGCGCGCGAGCTGTTGCTTCTGACTACGTCGCGCAGGCTGTGCTCGACGGTCGAGAAGAGGCAGGTCCTGATCTGCCCGTCGGCGGTCAGGCGGATGCGCGAGCAAGCGCCGCAGAAGGGTTCCGTGACGGGCGCGATGATGCCTATCTCTCCGGGCGCGCCGTCGGCGAAGCGATAGCGCGCAGAGGTCTCGGAGCCGCGCCGGACCGGCAGCGGCACGAGCGGAAAGCGCGCGTTGATCGCAGCGTATATCTCGCGCCCCGGGACGACCATCTCGCGCGACCAATCGTGGCCGGAATCGAGCGGCATGAACTCGATAAAGCGCATCCGCAGGTCCTGCTCGCGGGCGAAGCGTGCGAAGTCCGCCACCTCGTCCTCGTTGTAGCCGCGGACGATGACGGAGTTGACCTTGATGGGCTCAAGGCCTGCGCGCTTCGCGGCTTCGATGCCTGCGAGCACCTCTGCGAGCACGTCCACGCCCGTCATCTTCCTGAACACGTCGCGCTTGAGGCTGTCTATGCTGATGGTGATGCGGTCGAGCCCGGCCTGCCTGAGCCCGGCGGCGCGGCCCGGCAGGAAATAGCCGTTGGTCGTCAGCGCCAGGTCGTGCAGGCGCGGCTTGAGCCGGGAGAGCTTACTGATGAGCGTCTCGATGTCGCGGCGCATCATCGGCTCGCCGCCCGTCAACCGAATCTTCTCGATGCCGAGCGAGACGAAGATGTCGCAAACGTACTCTATCTCCTCGAAGGAGAGCATCTGCTGCTTGGGCGCGGCGGGCGGCTCGCCGTGCGGCAGACAGTAGAAGCACCGAAAATTGCAACGATCCGTCAACGACACGCGCAAATCGCGTATCTCGCGTCCGAATGAGTCCTTGAGCAGAGCCGTCACTTCTCTTCTTCCGGTCTAAAAAACGTGCGCATCCTGGCAAGCGGGATTTCGGTAAAGACAATCATACGCTGCTTAGATGCGCGTTCCAAGCCTGCGTCTCTTATTCTTCCGCGGGCGGGGCTTCTTCCGCGGGCGAGGCGGGCGGCGTGGCTGCGGGCAGGGCGGCCGACTGCGCCGGGCTGACCTGCGCCTCCACTCTCTCGTGCACGGCGTTGAGCAGCGCGCGCGCGTTGCGTTGCAGGCCAGGGAGCTTGGCGCGCTTGACGGCGCTGCGGCGAAAGCGTGCGGCGTAAGTCTCCGGGGTCAGCCGGAGAATCTCCGCGAGGTCTGAATTGATGCTGCCGGGCCGGGGCTCAAAGCGCGTTTCGGTCGTCGGCTGCTCGAAGCGGTTCCAGGGGCAAACGTCCTGGCAGATGTCGCAGCCGTAGAGCCACCCGTCGAGCTTTCCGGCGACGCTGGCGGGCAGCTGCGGCTCGCGCAGCTCGATGGTCGCGTAGGAGATGCACCTGTTCGCGTCAACGACGTAAGGCTCCGTGATCGCGCCCGTCGGACAGGCTTCGAGGCAGAGCGTGCAGCTTCCGCAGTGGTCCTCAACCTGTTCGCGCTCCTCTTCCAGTTCGAGATTGAGCAGCAGTTCGCCGAGAAAAACCCAGGAACCGCGCTCGCGCGTAATCAGGTTCGAGTGTTTCCCGAGCCAGCCGAGCCCTGCGCGCACGCCCCAGGCTTTATCCATCATCGGCTGGATGTCCACGCAAGCCTTGCCTTCGGCCTCCGGCCATTGCTCTTTAATCCAAGCCAGCAGCGCTCTCAACCTCTCCCCGACGACATCATGATAATCGTCGCCCCAAGCGTAGCGAGAGACCTTCCCCGTCGCGGGGTCTGCCCCGTGCTCGTGCGGCGTGTAATAGTTGAGCGCCACGACGACGACCGAGCGCGCTTGCGGGAAGACGAGGCGCGGGTCCGCACGCTGCGAGGGCGCACGCTCCATCCAGCGCATCTCTCCCTGGTAGCCGCGCCCTAGCCATTCCTCCAGGCGCTCGCGCTCCGGCACGAGCGCGTCCGCACGCGCGATGCCGACCAGGTCGAAGCCGACGGCGCGCGCCCGCTCCTTAATCATCCCGGCGAGCAGGGCCGGATGCCTCCCGTTGTCCAAAGTCACGCTCACTTAAAATCGCCCGCAGCTCTCAAGATTAAAGAAAATAGTAGGCCCGCGGCGCATCATTATCAAGGAGACGGCGAAAACGGCTCCGGGCCGCGAAATGAAATTAACAGTCCCTGAAATGAAATTAATAGTCCCCTGGATGAAATTAACGGCCCCGGCCCGCTGATCGTCTTGCGTCTTCCATCCTGCTTGCCAAGCCTGCGCCGAGCCGTTAAGCTCATCCTGGGCGTCGTCCGGCAATCGCATCTCTCCCTGCTGTGCGTTGCCGGACCAGAAACAGCGCGGGCCCGGATGCCGGGTCAGGGTGCGCGGCCGCGAGCCGGAAGCGTCCGGCTTACTTTCATTCAGAGCCGCAGAGTAAGGCTTTATTTATGTCGCAAGGGGTCAAGCAGGAACAGGGCGCAAACGCCCGCTCAATCGAGAGCAAGGCCGGGCGTGTCCTCTTCATCGGTCTTCCGGGAACGCGCCTCACCGCGCGCACGCGCGAGCTCCTCAACCAGGTGCAGCCGGGCGGCGTCGTGCTTTTCGGGCGCAACGTCGAATCCGCAGAGCAGGTCGCGCTGCTCAACGCGCAAATCCGTGACGCCGTAGACCATCCCGTCATCATCGGCGTGGACCAGGAGGGAGGGCTCGTTGACCGCTTCCGCAACATCTGCGAGCCGATGCCTTCGGCCAAGGCCATCCGCGAAGCCAACCAGACAGACCTCGCACGGAAATTCGGCGAACTGTCGGCACGCGCCCTGCACCTGATGGGCTTCAACATGAACTTCGCGCCCGTCCTCGATCTTTCGGGCGACAATAAGGACAACGGGCTGCGCGGGAGAACCTTCGGCGCAAATCCCGCGGAGGTCTCAAGGCTCGCGGGCGCGTACCTGGACGGCTTACAGGCCGGAGGCATCATCGGCTGCGGCAAACATTTCCCGGGGCTCGGCGGCTCCGACATTGACTCTCACCGCAGGCTCCCCGTCGTCAAGCATTCCTGGGAAGAGATACTCGAACGCGACCTCGTGCCCTTCATGGATTTGATGTTTCACCGGCCGGGAGAGCGGCTGCACTCCGTCATGGTCAGCCACGCGGCCTTCCCGGAAGTCTCGGAATTTCTGCAAGCCTGGTTTCGCCGCACGGGCGAGCTGCCGCCGCTCGAAAGCCTGCATAATCTTCCCGCCACTATCAGCGGCAACGTCGTCATGCGTCTTCTCCGGCTGGTCCTGAAATTCGACGGCCTGCTGATTACGGACGATATGGAGATGGGCGCGGTCGTGCAGAGCCTCTCGGTCGCGGATGCCTCGTTGCGCGCCATCGAGGCTGGCTCGGACATGATTCTCATCTGCGAGCAGGAGGCCAACTTCGTGGCCGCGCGCGACGCCATCGTCGAGGCGGTCGGAAGGGGGCGTTTCCCCGTCAGCGCGCTCGACCGCGCGAACAAGAGAATTGATCGCGTGCTCGGTCTGACCAGGGAGTACGAGATGTTCGACCAGGACGAATTCGACGTGGTCTCAAACGACATCGCAGAGCTTAAACGCGCGCTCAAGGCCGCCGAAAACAACGAGGAGTATTCGCCCCTCTTCGGCACGCCGGAGGGCGGCGCGCGCCGCTCGTCCAATTTCTAATCCTGCCGGAATCGCCCGCCCAGCTATTGACTCGCCGCCGAAATTGACATAGAAGCACGGCAAGCACTTCCCAGCCCCTTTAAAGAGGAGTTCTGACCATGAAGCGAATTATCGTGCTTGCTACGCTGCTGCTTGCGGCGTCGGCCTGCGCCTCCAACACGACGACCAACACCAATACCAACACTACGACGCCGACCGCCAACGTCAACCCGGCGACGACGCCTGGTACCACTGCGACGACCTCCGACACCGAAATCACAGACAGGGAGAAACAGGTCTGGGACGCCATCAAGCGCAAAGACGACGCAGCCTTTAACGCCCTGCTGACAGACGATTTTATCTACGTCACGGACGACGGCGTGCATAACAGGGCCGAAACCTTTGACGGCATCAAGGGGCTCGACGTGACGGATGTCTCGCTCTCGGATTGGAAAGTCCTGATGCTGGACAAGGACGCGGCCGTCGTCGTCTACACCGCCAGCGTCAAGGGCACCAGCGGCGGGCAGCCGATTCCGGCAAAGCCCGTGCGTTCCAGTTCAGCCTGGGTCAATCGCGGCGGGAAATGGATGGGCGTTTATCACCAGGAGACGGAGATGGAGGAAGCCGCTGCCAACAGCCCCGCCGGAAACAGCAACTCCGCCAACGGCGGCCAGCCCGCAGGCGCCAGCCACGCGGCCAACAGTAATCAGCCGATGAAGCCGGGCGCGCCGCCGTCCGCCGACGCCGCTTCCGCCGATCCCATCGCGCGCGAGAAGATGATCTGGAGCCTGCTGCAACAGAAGAACTACGACGCCTTTGCGGGCTTTCTCGCCGACGACCAGCTGGAAGTCGAAGCGTCCGGCCTCTCCGACAAGGCCGGAACACTCAAGAGCATTCGCGAGTTCGATTTCTCTCAGGCCGCGCTCAGCGATTTCAAGACCGTGAGCCTCGACGCCGACGCCGTCATAGTCACTTACCTGGTCACTGCGTCAATGCCCGGGGCCGGTCAGCAGCGCGAGCGGGCCAGCACTATCTGGGTCAATCGCGGCGGAAAGTGGCAGGCCGTTTTTCACCAGGGCACGACCGCCAAACCGGCCGCGAAGAAATAGAACACGCTCCAGGGCAGGAAAAAAGCGGGCGCGAAAATGAGGTGCTGCTGACTTCACTTTCGCGCCCGCATGGTTTGTGCGCAGGGCTCTCTTGTTTTAAGACCAGACGCCCGGAATCCTGGTCGCGCACTGCGGACACTGGCCCGCGCGCGTGACCTTCATCTGCCGGATGAGATAACCGTAGCGTTCGATGAGCAGCTCGTCGCACGCAGGGCAGTAGGTGTTCTCCCAGCGGCCGACTCTGCCCGGCAGGTTGCCCGCGTAAACGTAGCGCAGCCCGGCCTCGCGCCCGATCTCACAGGCGCGAACCAGTTGCTCGGCGGTCGTGTTGGCGTTCTCCGTCATCTTGTAGTCCTGGTGAAAGGCCGTCACGTGCCAGGGAATATCGGGCGAGACGGCGGCGATGAAATCCGCCGCGCGCCGCAGCTCGTCCTCCGAATCGTTGAAACCCGGAATAACGAGCGTCACGATCTCCGACCAGAACCCGCGCTCGTGGACCAGCTTGATCGTCTCCAGAATATTGTCCACGACGCCGCCCAACTGCCGATAGTTGCGGTCACTCATGGACTTCAAGTCAATCTTGTAGCAGTCGGTCCAGGGGCGTATGTAGTCGAGCACCTGCGGCGTCGCGTTGCCGTTCGAGATAAAGGCCGTCTTGAACCCGGCGGGCTTGGCCTTCCTGAAGACCTCCATGGCCCACTCGGCTGTAATCAGCGGCTCGTTGTAACTGGTCCCGACAAGCTGTGCGCCGTAGGCCCGCGCCATCGCCACGAGCCTCTCGGATGAGACCATCTTCGGAGCAACTCCGGCCGCGTCGTCGCGCAGCGTCTGCGACGTGAGAAAGTTCTGACAGTAAGCGCAGTGCAGGTCGCAGCCGAGCATCCCGAAGGTCAAGGTGTCCGAGCCCGGCAGGGCGTGAAAGAAGGGCTTCTTCTCGGTCGGGTCGCAGGCCAGCGCCGCGACGTAGTTGATGGGAACCATCAACCGCCCGCCCTCGTTGTAGCGCACCTTGCAGATGCCGCGCTTGCCTTCCTTGATTAAACAGCGATGGCCGCAGGCATAGCAGCGCAGCGCCCTGTCGTCCAGGTGCTCGGTCAATTCCGGCGCGCCTTCGCCCGTCATCTCGTCTAAAACTTCTGCGAGCGAAGCCGCCCGCGAACTCATCGGCATTCTCTTAAAAACCTCGTCTGATAGCGGAAATTCCGGTGAAGAATTATACTTCTCTTTGATGCCCCGCATGAACATCTTACTGCCTTATAAAGGTCTTTTATGATTATAGAGGAACTGACCGTCACGGCCTTCCAGCAGCAGACGCGCATCCTGGGTTGCGAGGAGACGGGACGCGCCATCTGCATTGACCCGGGCGACGAGGCCGCGCGCATCGTCGCCGCGCTTGAGCGTCACGAGCTGGAGCTGCAAGCCATCACGCTGACGCACGCGCACATGGACCACGTCGGCGGCGTCGCGGCCCTCAAAAAGCTGCGGCCCGGAGCCGCAGTTATCCTTCACGAAGCGGACGAACCCCTCTACAGAGAGCTGCCGGAGCAGCCCGCCTGGCTGGGCATTCCGCGCTCACGCTGGGCGGCGCTCGGCTTTGAGTACGCAGCGCCGCCCGCGATAGATAAGTACTGGTTGGACGGCGAGACTTACGGGGTCGGCAAGCTCTCTTTCAAGATCATTCATTGTCCGGGGCACACGCCGGGCCA